>CAZQTZ010000167.1:0-4762 GCA_964596465.1 uncultured Candidatus Bathyarchaeia archaeon
TGCTTGTGATTGAACAACTAGAGTTTTTGTTACTTGGCTTGTCAAGAATGTGTCATTCTCAAAATTGGCACCGCCGAATCTTGCAAGCGTCGGATCAGTTCTGCTAACGACAACTCCGGTTGAAGGATGAGCTAAACCTAGAACTTGGCCTGTGTATTTCAAAGTAAAACTGTATGTGCCTATTTGGTCAGGTGTATATAGTGAGTATGTTGAACCTGTTGGGTCAGATACGAATGGCCCTAAGGTTTGTTGTGATCCGTCGGGTTTTGTGATTTCAAGGTAAAAGTCGTGCCATCTGTCACCTGCAACTCCTGCTGCTGTTGGAGGTGCGCCGTGTAGCCACATTACGATGAACATTGGTTGACCTACACCTATGGGATTAGGTGATAGTACAAGGTAAGGATATGTTGGAATTGTCCATGGTGGCGTGTGTGCTGAAGTAGTAGGTAGACTTACGGCAATTGCGGGCAAAGCTAGAATCAGAATTAAAGCCATTGAGAAGAGTAGTTTTTGTTTTCCCCGGATTTTTGAATTGCTAATTCGACCTAGAAGTCTATTGGTCTTTAAATCTTCTTTAGACATGTTTCATCTCTCTCGTTAGTAGCCTTTTTGTAAGAATTTTGTATTTAACGTTTTTGCAAAACCCCTTAACTCTGAATAAAAACATTGCCGTGCATGAAATCGTCAGAAAATAGTTAAGAAAAATTCATCAGAGGTTATTATTAAAGCATTAGGTAAAGTATATTTTTAAGAACTAATGCTAAAGGTGATTCAGGCGATAACCACGTTCTTCAAACAAGTTAAACAGAACACAGACAACTTTTCTTACATAATTGCAGATTCATCTACGAAGGAAGCCGCGATTGTTGACTCAAGCTACAATGCTGATGAACTTATTCATATTTTACAAACTGAGAATTTGACTTTAAAATATATAATCAACACTCATGGACATCCAGATCATACAGCGGGTAATTATGAACTACGATCATCATTAGGAGGCAAAATCATAGCCCATGGCTGCTCCAGAACTCGATCAGATGTTGCAGTTGAAGGTGGCGAAACCCTAAAAATTGGCAATATAAAAATCGAAGTGCTTTATACTCCTGGACATACAACCGATGGAATCTGTTTATTGGTAGATGATACTAAATTGTTAACAGGCGATACATTATTCGTCGGAGAATGCGGACGAGTAGATTTACCTGGTGGAAGCACGGCAAAACTATATGATAGCCTTTTTAATATATTGCTAAAACTTGATGATAGAATTGAGGTTTATCCTGGCCACGATTACGGAACAAAACCTTTCTCGACGATAGGAGAGGAACGCCAATCAAATTATGTGCTAAAGCCTAGAAGCCTTGAGGAATTCATCAAATTCATGGAAACCCCCTAACTATTTTCTTGAGAAAAAACCATTAATAAAAAATAACTGCGAATTTTCTTAAAAAAAAAAGAAAAGGTATGGATGACCTTTATTGGTTAGATTGCTAACCCTAAAAGTCCGACTAGAGCTATTCCGAATATCAAAGCAATTATTACTGCAATTACAATGAATATCAGAACCGCAATTATGCTAATTGCAAATGCCTTTAACCAACCGCAATCAAAGAAGTGCTTAACCAGAGCCAGCCAAACTACCAACATGATTATCCAAGACAGAATACCATTCACGAAAGCTCCGACAATAGCACCTATCACTACGCCAAGAATAACAATCCAGATTGCATCGGTAAATTTTGCCTTGTCTTTACCAGCTAAGAGACGACCTGAAATCCAAAGTACTGGCGCAAGTACAATTATTCCTAAAATTATTTGTATTAAAAGAGCAATTAAATCCATTTTTTAGAATCTCCCAGTTTGTAATTAAACACTATTCCTTTTTAAGCTTATACATAAAATTGTGTTCATTGTTACTAAAACTAAAAAATAGATAAAAAAAGGAAAGGGTGTTGTTTAATTCTGATTTAACGTCTACGTATTAGTATTACCGCTAAAGCGATGGCAATCAGAATTATTATGGTAGCTATGATTATGTAGAGGTCAAGCGGAGCTTCAGTTTTTGTTTCATCTAATGTTACTCCACTGACGCCTATACCAGTTTCAGCAAATGAACTAAAATATGACTCTGAACCAGCGAAAGTAGCAGTTATGCGGTATGTTTTCTGATCTGGGGGTGTCCATTGATGATGGAAATAACCTAATGCATCGCTTGTGACTTGACCGATATTGATTGTGTTGCCATCTGAATCAATCGCCTGAAGGATTACTGGCACTCCATGTATGTTTGCGGGGCAGTCATACTGCATATTCAAGTACTCCATCCAAGCAGCCATGTATTGATCACCGATTGCAGGAGTTCCTTTTTGCGCAGGGGATTGATCAGTAACAGTACCTTCAATCAGTACACTTGAGCCTTTAAGTGCAATCTTTGGCGATGCGTTTACTGTGGTTTCGGTCGGTCCTTTACCGAAGCAATATATACGATTATCATATGCATTCGGGGCGACCAAATAGCCATCTGCGATTACCAACTGGTTACCTGCGTACCATCCGCTGATGTTCCATTTGAATGCACCTGTATTTGCGTCAACACAAGTCATCTTTTCACCACGAATCAGAGGCATGCTTGGCGAGTGCTCCCCATTACAGGCGTAAACCTTGCCGTCAGCAACAGTTATACCACCATAATAGGGGTAATGACCATAAGGTGTCTCGGTTCCGCTGATGTCGCCTCCATAGTAATTCCAGAGATTAGCACCGGTAGTCAAATCATAACAGTGAATCATACCATCGTATGCAGTAGCATACAGTTTACCATAAGCACTAACAGTTCCCGTCAAATACATTCCCCAAGCATTGGTATAAGGCACAGATGGACCCCAAAGTCGATTACCAGTCCTGATATCAAAACCATACCAGGTCATTGTCTCTCTAACATACATAGTGTAAACGCTGTTCAGCACATTTTGGCCAAAGTAAGGTCTGTCGCCTAAGTTTTCTGATCGATTCTGAATCCAAAGACGTTGCCCAGTTTTCGCATCATAACCCATCTGTTGATATATCGCGTTAGGTGTGTCTCTCGAGCCAGGCGCAATAGGAACTGTGTTGATAGTTGAAGTAGCTAAAATTATCCAGTTTTGAGAATCTATTTTAGATATAGCCTGAGGCGTACCAGATCCCGACGGTATGGTTACGTTCCATTGCAAACCAGCATTCCAATCGAGAATGGCTTTTTGTCCGTTTAAGCCTGGTCTCCATTGATATGCACCTGAACCATCTGGCCATGGAGGCGGAATAGCTTTGCTTGAATTCCACATTGCCAGCCAGTTACGTTGTCCATTCATTATGTAGACAAGTATAGAGCCGTCTTGAGCAAACACTGGCGTACCCGCTGAACCATTGACAAGACTAAGTATCCAATTACCAGTTCGAGCGTCATACATATCATATCGGGTTGTTCCTGCGCTTGTCCATATCCCCCAAAGATATGCAATAGCCCCATGTTGATTCATAGATTCATAGTCGTAGATTTGACCCATACTAACAGGTATCATACCTGGAAAGACTCCACCACTACTAGCTGGTGGGGGTAAAGGTGTGAGGCTGTTGGGTAGTGTGCCATTATTGTACCATATTTCTTCTCCGGTGCGCAAATCAATGCAGTAGAAACCATATCTTGGCCAGTTAGGCGAGTTATAGTATAGTTTCCCGTTGATGATAATTGGAGGTGTAAAAGCTGATTCATACGATAGCTGTGAATAGTAAGAGGTGCTGCCGTATTCGCCGCCGACTAGACCGCCAGGCATTAATTCTCTTATCCACACTATGTGGGGGGTATTAGGTGCTTTTGTATAAGGCGCAAACGCGGATCCACCATCAAAGGCTCTAGAGTACTGATCGTATGCGGCCATTAGCCAATTACCGCCTATTGATGCCCAAGCCCTATTTTCACCGTATATCGGGCGAGTCCAGTCATCAGTAGGCAAACTAGCTTCAGGATACTGGGGGGTTGGGGCTTGCTGTACAGTTAGTTCAACTATTGGACTAGTACTGGGTTTATAATAATTGTTTGTAGCGCTAATGGTTTGACCGGGAAAACTGAATTGAAAAGTGTAGCGACCAACAATTTGAGGTGTATACATAAAATAGGCTCCGGCTACTGCATCAGAGGTAAAAGGGCCTTGATTTTCTGTTGAACCATCAGGTTTTGTTATCACAACATTATAGCCCTGCCAACGGTCTCCTCCTGCACCTTGAGCGGTTGGAGGAACTGAAGAAAGCCACATCAACACAAGAACTTGTTCACCGACACCCACTGTTCGCGGAGTCACGCTTAGAAAAGCATAGGTTTCAAGATCTGTTGCTTGTACTTGTGGTATCGCCGCCATCATAGATGAAAAAACCAAAACTATAGCTAAAAATAATGTAGCAGCTAATTGATTTTCTCTAGTTTTCATTTCATCTCCCTCTTTTTAAATGCTTAAAAGTACAATAGTAACTTTGGTAGTCTAACATATTTAACACTTTAGATTAATTGAGCAAACCAAAAGAATCGAATTAAACCTGTGCAGAATACTATTTGGAATGGAGGTCACTCTTTTCAATTCAGATTTACTAATGTTGTTCTTTTTTTGGTCAAAATTAAAAAATATTATATATGAATAATAATTAATAGAGAATCACGGATTTTCGGAGAGATAAAATATGAAACCTTTTATCAAAGATGATTATATTTCAATCTTGTTTGTTTTTTTAT
>CAZQTZ010000168.1:0-2681 GCA_964596465.1 uncultured Candidatus Bathyarchaeia archaeon
GATTGTGAAAGGAAAAAGCAGATAATCGAAGCTATAGATGAGCACTTCTTTGGGAAATTGCTTCCTCAAATCAAGCGTAAGGATACGCTTTTCTGTATAACGGCTGATCATGCAACTCCATGCGAACTAAAAATTCACACTGATACACCTGTTCCTTTGCTGCTTTCAGGTGGAAGCTTAACTTCTGACCAAACTAGTAGATTCTCTGAAAAAGAATGCGCTAAAGGAAGCTTAGGTGTTATCAGTTCTGGTTATGAATTGATGCCGCATCTGATGAAGCTATTAAAAGCCAAATAATATTTCAAGAGCAGCATCGCTCCTTCTTTTAGCGCAGTCGTTTGTTGATGTTGCAAAAAGTTTTTCATCTTAATCCGTGTAAGAGTTCTTTGTGGTTGTATGACCTGTTATTTTAGGCATTTGGGAGTTGTGTTTGTAAAAGCAGGCATAATTGTTACTCCTGAAAATAAAAAGCAGCTTGACAAAGTTATCCATAATCTTGTGAATGTTGACTATAAAAGTTGTCCTGATGCTTGGCGCGCAGTTAAGAAGCGTCTTGCGGAGGATGAAGATGGTTTTATTGCAGAGTTAAAAGCTGCTTGGAAAAACCAATAATTAATTAAGGCACAAAAATTATATTCGCTTTTTATTAACATCATATTAGTGAGTAGAATGACTGAAATCATAAAGTCTAATCGAACTGTTATTGATTATTTGATAGTCCTGTGGATGATTGTTAATGTGATTCTCATGTTGCTTCTTTTGCCTAATGATTATATGGATTTGAATAATTGGATTGAGTTGGTGCTCTGGGGCTGTTCAATCGTAGGATTCTTATCGACAAAGAAGTGGGGAATCGCTTTAACGTTATTTACTTTAATATACACATTGAGCACGAGCGTTTCAATAATAATATATTATCAGGTTTGGCTCAACGCTGTACGTGTAGCAATCAACTCTGCACTTATCGTTTATCTATTCCATAAAATCATGTCCAAATCTAATTGACTTTGAATCTGTTAATGATTGATGATGAAATATCATGAGTTACGGGAATATGCGATTGAAGATCTATTCTGATGGCGGCGCGAGAGGTAATCCTGGGCCTGCTGCCGCCGCGTTTCTGATAATATCTGAGAATGGTCAAATCCTTGCCTCAAACGCCTTTTTTTTAGGCGATCGAACCAATAATCAGGCTGAGTATGAAGCTTTAATTGCGGCGCTTGAAGCTGCCGTAGCGGTTGGCGGGCAAGAGATTATTTGTCATTTAGATAGTCAACTTGTCGGGAAACAGATGAGTGGAGAGTTCCGGGTGAAGAATGTGGAATTGCATAAACTTTGGATTAAGGCTCGCCATTTAATGCGGGGCTTTAAGCTGGTTAGTTTTGTTAATGTTCCTAGAACTAACGCTTTCATTAAAAAGGTTGATAGGATGCTTAATCTAAAGTTGGATGAGGCTTCTAAATCGAGTGGTTGATGTTGCACTTTTAGTGATAAATTTTAAATATTGAATAATTTCACTATTCCACTGAGTGTCTTAAATGTCGCAGAATGGCAATGCAGTTGAAATGAACAATGTCGTAAAGCGCTATAGCGACCTTGTTGCTGTAAATAATCTTAGCTTAACGATTAAGCAAGGCGAAATTTTTGGTTTACTTGGACCTAATGGTTCTGGTAAATCTACGACTCTTAAAATGCTTTTAGGATTAATTCAGGCTACTGAGGGTTCGGTTACTGTTCTGGGATTAGATGCTAAAAAGGACTCTGTGGGTGTGAAGCGACTGGTTGGTTATGCTCCTGAGGCGCCGCGTCTCTATGAGTTTCTGACGGGAATTGAGTTTTTGGATTTTATCGGCGATATTTATGGTATACAGGCTGAAGAGAAGAAAAGTCGCATCACCGATTACTTGAAGGCGTTGCAGCTTGAAGGCCGTGAGGGCGATATGATTAGCAGTTACTCTGAGGGTATGAAACAGAAGATAGCCCTTATCGCTGCGTTTCTGCATAAGCCTCGTTTGTTGATTTTAGATGAGCCATTGAATGCTTTGGATCCGCGTTCAGCGCGTATTGTTAAGGACTTTTTGCATGAGTTAAAACTTCAAGGCGTCACTACGATTATGTCTACCCATATCTTGGAGATTGCGCAGGCGGTGTGTGATCGGATTGGTATTATGTATAAGGGGCAGCTTTTAACGGTGGGTACTATGGCGGAGCTGCAGAAGATGGCTGCTTTACCTGATTCAGGTTTAGAAGATATTTTCCTGAAGCTGACTGGTACTGGTGATATTAAAGCCGTTGTTGAGGCACTTGTTAAATGAACTGGAAAGCGGTTCTTCATCTTATTCGTGTGGATATGAAGTCTGGTAGGCTTACTCGTGGTCAGAAGCTTGTAAAATATAATGTTGGCCGGAGCCGGTTTTTTAGTCTCCTTGGTTATATGATTGCGATAATAGTCGGCGTCGTTATCGGCGGTATTGTTAGTTACCTCTACACTTCGGGATCTTTGGATGGTGGCCTTAAGAGTGCTTTTGATGTGGTATTTGCTAATTTTCAGCTTTCGTTGCCTACGGTCGTGTTTGTTTTTTGGCTGTTTTTTTAGATTTTTAAGCAAAATAAAAGGAAACGCAAAAAGTAAAATAAAAAAAAGACCAAAATGATTAACGTGTGTATGCAAAAAAAAAAAA
>CAZQTZ010000168.1:2691-4686 GCA_964596465.1 uncultured Candidatus Bathyarchaeia archaeon
TTTTGCGCTGATTTTTACGATGATGCAGCAGATTCAGCGTAGCGGCATCAGTTCAATTAATCAGTCGCCCTATTGGCTTCCGGTGACTTGGCAAGAACACACTTTTGCTTCGATAATAGCTGATTTACTAGGGCTTCCTTTGATGACGATTGCGCTTATCGCTCCTGCAGTCTTGATAGTTTCTGTTTTTGCTGGTCAGATTATCTTTGCGTTTGGTTCTGTGCTTGCGATGTTTGCGGCTGCTTTTATAGCTGGTGCGACTATAGAAGTTTTTAAAATTTTAACGGTTCGCTTTACCGGCGCAGTTTACAAGTCGACTGGTCGAGCGGCGGTTTGGGTTCGGTTTGCAAGCTCGATTATGGTGTTCATTATCTTTTATGTTATCTACTTTTCAATAACTCAGGGATCGGGGCTTCTGATTTTCGTTAATACAATTAATTCGATTCAAAATACTGCTTGGTTTGTACCCTACATGTGGCTGGGCTTGACCTTGTTTTCGTTAGGAAATGGGTTGCTGCTTCAGGGTGTGGTCTATTTGGTGCTTTCTGGTCTTTTCATGTTAGGGTTATTCTTTTTAGCTAGTGCTTTGAATTCGCGTTTTGGGCTTTATGAGCCTCCTGCGATAACCATTTCCAAGGGGGCTTATGTTCCTAAGACCGGTTTTCTGGGGAAGCTTGGTTTTTCTCCAGTAGAGGCAGCTCTTATCCATAAGGATCTTAAGGCTTTCACTCGTCGAAGAGAACTCATTTCAACTTTCATTATACCTATCGTTTTCCTTCTTGTGCCCATCATGTCTTCTATTAATAGTCCTGATTCGTCGGCTGTTCCGGCTGGGCTGTCTTCTTTTATGTTTGCTATGACTACGATTTTCCCGGCTGGTCTTATGGTTATGAGTTTAGGTAACTTTATGACTGGTGAAGAAGGTCAAAACATCTGGCGGATTTACTCTTCACCTATTTCCGCTAAGAACTTTGTAAAAAGCAAGTTTGCTTTCATTTTATTATTCTCGCTTATTATATTACCTATTACGTCGATAATTGGCTTCTTTATCTATCAGCCTTCTATTCGTGCATTGATGGCTATGGTTGTAGAGGCGGTTTTCATAGTTTTCGCGGCTGGTTCCTTATCTTTATCTAACGGTATTAAGGGCGCCGACTTCACTGAGGTTCCACGCCCCAGAATGATACGCTCAGAATGGAGCCTGATTAACATGCTTACCTGCATGGCTGTAGGATTAGCGGTTCTTTTGCCTTTGCTTCCGTACGCTTTCTCAATGTTTATGGGCGGAGAAATTGGGGTGCTGATAGATGTTTATCCTGCATTAGCCATCAGTGGAGTCATAGCTGCCGTGTTAACAGTGATTTTCTATAATCTCGCCGTTGGTAACGCAAAGGATTTGCTAACAAAAGCTGAAGTTTAAGAAAATGATTATGTAAAAGAACTTAGGTGGATTTTTTAGCCAGTTTTTGTGGCTTTCTTCGTCCATCCCAGATGTGATGTAATGCTTCGCTGGGGTGATAAAGCAGTAGTCGGGGGCCGGAGTATCTCATTATGATTTTGGCTTTTTCTTTCATGTCTGGCTTGTAGCAGTGGACTAGGCATTTTCCGCAAGTGCTCTTGTTCTCTTGAAAAGGACATTTGTCTAGACGCAGTTTTGCGTATTCTAAGAATTCGTTGCAGTCTGAGCATAGCTCGCCTTTTGTGTTATGGTGCTTTTTGCAGTAGAGGTGAACCATGTGTTCTATGGTTTTCTTCTCTCGTCTTATCCTTGGACCTTGAGTAGTCATCAAAATCTATTCCTAATACATGATGAGTAAGCCTATTTGTTATAGATAAATTTTAACTCCTAATCTCAAATAAGGTTATGGTTGATTTCAGCTAGACAAAAAGGCATGTAATGTTTTTAGTCTATCCTAAACCGTCTGGAACGCTATTTCTCTTAATTAAATTTAAACTTATAATGAAAGAATGGGACAATTATTTAGATAAATCTCC
>CAZQTZ010000169.1:0-4681 GCA_964596465.1 uncultured Candidatus Bathyarchaeia archaeon
GAAGGTGTAGATAAACCCGGAGACGCAAAAGCAGTAGTAAAGCAGGTTCAAAAGGGAGGAAGAAAAGCTGGTGTAATCACTCTTGGCCGAGGGGAATCCAAAGAACATGTACAAAAATGGTTAGCAGTGGGTGCAAAAGTACCGGGGATAATCGGATTTGCAGTTGGAAGAACAATTTTCTGGCAACCTCTGGTTGATTATCGGGCAGGGAAGATAAATAGAGCTTCTGCGGTGGAAAAAATTGCCCAAAATTACGCTGAATTTTCAGAATTATGGATAAAAGAAAGAGGACAGCGATAATTATGGTTTCATTGCGATCTCTATCTCCTTCATTAACAAGGATAACAATCGCAGGCGCTGTTGGAGCTGCACTACACATAGGTAAAGGTGACCCGGATAAAGTAGACCAAACAGCACTAGATTTTTCACGTGCTGTTCTTAACCAGACCGAAGTAGATGGAGAAGTAATATGTTGCGAAGGTGCAAAAGACCAAGCTCCTGCATTCAATTATTGCGAAAGAGTCGGAACAGGTTCTGGTCCAAAGGTTGAATTTGTAATCGATCAAGTAGACGGTACAACAGCAACTTCAAAAGGCAAAAAAGACGCAATCTCCGCATTGGCTTGTGCCCCTGCTGGTTGTTTAAAAGTTCTCCCCGATGACGGGTACTACTTTAAAGTAGCCACTGATTATCACTCTAAAGGTAAAATATCTCTAGATATGCCTATTGAAGAAATAGTCAAAACTGTAGCTGCCCAAAAGAATCTGCTTCTCAGCAACTTTACCGTAATCATGTTGGAGCGAGAAAGACACCAAGAACTACTATCCCTTCTTAGAAAAATGGGTGTACGAATAATTCTCATCACAGATGGAGACATAGCTGGCGCAATAGTTACCTGTATCCCTGATTCCGGTATAGATTTACTAATAGGGGCGGGCGCAGGTGCGGAAGCAACCATCGCGGCAACCGCTGTTAAATGCTTAGGCGGAACCATGCTAGTTAAAGTGTGGAAAGATAAAAAAGATGACCCAAAGAGACTAGATAGACTAAAGGCAGCAGGTGTTGACTGCGAAAAAACTTATACTGAAGACGAATTAGCAAGAGGCGATGAAATGATATTTGCAGCTTCCGGCATTACTAAAGGCGAACTACTCGACGGAGTAAGATTCCTTCAAAATGGCGCTGTCGTTAACTCTATATGTACAAGACTTCCGAGCGGAACTTTTGAAAGATCAGAAACAACTTTACGGTTCAAAGGTCACCCCGTATACAGTCACATAACTTAGCCTACTTTTTTATGGCTGATAAAGTACGCCATCGGAGTATAGAGCAGGTATTTATGTCACTGCTCTATCCATGGCGGACCTTTTTTAAAAAAATTTTTAATGATATAAATCCTAAAGTTGGTCTGATTTTATTATCTGGTTTATTGGCTCATTTTTAATAATGTCATGTAACGATTTTCGACTATCTCACCTAATTTTATTCTCAATTCTTCACCTGAAATTTTTCTAGCCTTAAGCAGCGCTGTTATCTTAGCTAATTCGGGGTCTCCTAAGCATTTGAACCACTCTTCAAAATCTCCACGATTTAAATGAAACTCAATTGAACCTATTGTTAATTTGGGAACTTTTTCGTAAAAATCTTTTAGGTCAAGCGCATAGGCATTTAGGGGTTTTCCTATGTCTAAATAGAAATGAAATGCGTTTTCATTGTTAGCTTTTGTTAAAATTTTCGTAGCTGATTCTTTATTTAAGATTGGTAGTCCAATGGCTTTTTTGCCGTTTTCTGTAATTAGATAATGTCCTTTTCTAGGTGATTGCGTGTACCCCTTACGGGTAAGATCTATCAGATGCATCATGATAGCGGGGAAGTCTTTGCCCATTTCTTTAGCTACTATTGTTGCCTTAGCTGGTTTGGTATGCAACAAAATGGCCTCGAGTATTTCTAATTTGATTGAGGTTAAATCCATCGGAATTAGCACCGAATACTATAGTGCAAGTTGAAATTAATCAAATTATCTGCAGTATTCTTTGTGTTAAACACTTCTGATGCGTTCTATATTGTTGGGTAAAGTATTAGTAGAAACAACTGATGTATGCTATACTGAAAACGGTGAATAATGCAGATGAAAATTGCGGTTCTTGTCTATGAGTATCCTCCGAAAATAGTAGGCGGCTTAGGAACTTACGCAGCCGAAATTACACGAAAGTTCGTATTAATGGACCATGACGTAACGGTCTTTACAATGAACGATGACGCGGGGATGTTGCCCACAAGAGAAATCTGGCGTGGAATAGAAATCCATAGGCCTCTACACCTGGATATATCTGATACATTACCCGATGTTCTAGCGGAAGATATTCGAAAATGGGGTAGGGGAATACATCTCTTTGGAAAATTGCTCGTTTACAATTATTTAACCGCTGCAAAATTAGTTAATGACCTCATAAAGAAAGAAAGCATGACTTACGATGTTGTAGTTGCACATGATTGGCTTTCAATAATGGGCGGAGTCACCGTTAAAAAAGAAACTGGGTTACCTTTAGCTTTTCACGTCCACTCAACTGAACACGGTCGAACCATGGGAACAGGTAGTAGCGCTGTAAGTAATATCGAAATGCGTGGCGCTAAAATGGCGGATTTAATTGTAACTGTTTCTTATGCTATGAAAGATGAACTCATACAACTTGGTTTTCCGAAAGAAAAAATCCAGGTAAGTTACAATGGTGTCGATCCCCAAAAATATAATCCTGCTGATGTGACACGTGAGCAAACAAGAAAAATTAGAGAACGCTACGGCATAAAAGAAGACGATTTGATGATTCTTTTTGTCGGCAGATTAGTTGGAGTTAAAGGTGTAGATAAACTCATCATGGCTTTACCACATATTTTACCTAAATATCCCAACACTAAGTTGGTAATTGTTGGTGTGGGTGAACTGTCAGAATATTTTACAAATCTGGTTCGCACTATGAGATTGGAGCAATATGTGCGGTTTCGTTTCGATTTCATAAGTGAAGAAGAAAGAATTCTTCATTATGCTGCGTGTGATGTTGCTGCTTTTCCCAGTCTTTACGAACCCTTTGGCATAGTAGCTTTAGAGGCTATGGCTATGGAAAAACCTGTAGTAGTAGGCGCCGCAGGAATAAGCGGAATGCGTGAAATAGTAATCTGCTGCGGTGAAGAACAATGTGGTTTCCATATAGACCCGAATAATCCTTCAGATATAGCTTGGGGCATCATAAGTGCATTAGAGAATCCCGAACGCAGAAAATGGCTAGGGAGAAACGGCAGAAAACGTGTACTTAAGGAATTTACATGGGGACGAATCGCAGAAAAAACAGTCGAATTATACGAAACAATTCAACGCCGCTAAACAATCCCTTTAACGAAGCCCCTCATAGCAATACTTCCGAGGATTTAAGGAGTAGAATTGCCAAAGAGGCTGCTTTTCTTCTATACTTTGGATCAGAAAAGGAATACAAGCAAGCCAAAGTTAAAGCTGCCCAAGCTTTTAGGACTAAATTTCTCCCTTCAAATCTTGAAATCGCATTAGAGCTAGATAAGATAGCTGAAGAAAACGAAGGTCCTGATAGAATCAAAAAGCTAATCGAAATGCGTAAAGAAGCATTGCAAATTATGAAAACTCTGAAAGAATTTCATCCTTTACTGATTGGCAGTGTCTGGCGGGGAACCATCCGGTGTGGAAGTGATATTGACATATCTGTGTACCATGACGAACCCCGAGAGGTTATTGCTTCACTTAAAATAATGGGTTTAGAACTATCAAAAACCGAAAGGATAATCATTAATAAGCATAGTAAAATCGAGGATTCCTTCCACATATACACCCGGACCTGCTCAAATCATGCTGTGGAAATAACAGTACGTAGCGCCGAGGAGGCAAATAAGAAACGAAAATGCGAAACTTTTGGCGATGAAATTAAAGGTCTCACTATCTCAGAGTTAGACAAGATATTACAGATTAATCCTGCACAAAAGTTCCTCCCTTCATAGACCCTCTTTTATCATCAAGATTAACGCATCTAGCAAAAAAGCACATAAACCAGAATTTCAATTATTTATAAAGAATTCTCTTAGGGATTACCTTTGGAAAGCAAAGATTCACTTAAAAAAATGTTCCCTAACCTGTTTAAGGAACTGGAAAGCAGCGAAAATAAAGTTGCTATAGACTCAGTACGCAAAAACCCAGATGAAATCGAAAAAGAAACCGACGATGAAGTCTTAGAAGCTGAAACGCCGAGTTCTGTACCTGAACCAGACAAATTTCGGCACTACAATCCTACAGTTGTAGATTTTATACGTAGATGCGACACTGATAATCAAGCAGAAGAAATAATCAATTTCATGCATAAAAAGGGTGAATTAACAGAAGAATACGCCTGCGAACTTCGTGCGCAACTCAAGAAAGACGGTCTGCGCAGTTTTGGACCAAAAAAAGAAAACGATTACTACTTCAAGCAAAGTGGATTTTGTTAAATCGAAACTAAATTAACAATCAATAAATCAATAATTTTTATTTTTTTAAGGTCATAATTTTATTCAAAGCCTACTCCGTTAAACGTTCTGGTTCATTATTTTACCTTAATCATTACCCATTTTACACGAAAGCCTAAATATGTGCAAAGCATAGCATGAAAAGTAAATAAACAAGCTA
>CAZQTZ010000170.1:0-4668 GCA_964596465.1 uncultured Candidatus Bathyarchaeia archaeon
AATTTTGCAAATAATGGATATTAAAAAGTATATAAGAGAAATTCCTGATTTTCCTATGGTGAATCCTACATCCTTTACGGTTCCAACAAGTTTTCCATCTGCATCAATAACTTTCATACCTATGAGTTTGTCTTTAGTTATGTTCTTTTCTTTTTGCGGTTTGGACAAATAAGCCACCTAGTCAATATTTGATAAATTAGGTATAATAAACTTTCACATTACAGCTTATTTGCCCCTCCTAAAAGGATAGAAAATCATAATAATACCTTACTCTGAAAGTAGAATACGAGCTGAAACAATGACAACCCCAACTTCAGAAATAGACATGAACCACTGGCTCTACCGCTTGATTGCATACATCATTGATAGCCTAATTATCGGCATTCCAATATATCTGATATATTATTTTGCAATTGAACCGCTAATCTGGCCAAGATATTTCACATACAATTTTGCGCCTTGGTACGCATCATGGTTTTTGTTCCCTTTTATTTTCGGTTTAATCGAAGTGCTTTACTTTGCATTCATGGAATCTTCATCAGGTTCATCGATAGGAAAGAAGTTCTTAGGTTTTAAAGCACAGATGACTGACGGTAGCGGAATTGCTTTTGGAAAAGCATTCATGCGCAACATTAGCAAAATCTTTTGGCTTATATTACTATTAGATTGGATACTTGGAATAGCTACACCATCACAGGATCGTCGCCAGAAATATACAGATCGTATGGCAGGAACGACTGTAATCTCATTTAAGCAACCCTTCCAATCTACAACACCGCCGCCTCCTCCACCGCCACCTCCAACCTGATAACCAAAAGGGAGAGCAGGGTTAAGTATAGAACAAATTTCCCTTCCTTTTTTCATTTTCAATTACAAGAGTCATTAATCATTTTTGGAAAAATCGGCTATTATTATTCAAATTCATTCCTGAATAAGTAAACGATAAAAGTAAAGGAATCTGGTGAAAAGAGAGATTAGCTGTATTCTCTGAAGGTGTAATTGCATTTTGTGCAGCGTAAGAATTGCGTTGAAGATTCATCGGCGCCTCTTGTCTGTACTTGCCATACATAAGCAGTGTTGTTGTTACATTTGGGACATTCGACTCTAACGGTAGGGAGAGTTCGAAGCTTTTGTTCTTCTTTTCCTATCACGGCTACAAGTTGCTGCGGGCTATGCTGGATAACTTTGCCTACTTTTGGAGCTTCAATTTTTTTACCTGTTTCAGGCTTTTTATATCCGCATTTAGAGCAAGCAAGGGTTAAGGTGGTTTCTTTACCGCTTTTAGATTTCTTAGGTTCAAGGCGAGAACCACATTTTGGACAGAACTCCATGTTTTAATACTCCATTACCCGTTTTCTTGGCTGGATGCTTTCTAACTTTTTAGGTTACTTAGTACACCTTGTGGTATATAGGCTTATTCCACGGAACTTATCCCTGAAGCAACTATATGCGCTACTCGTAAAGCTTCAGGGATATTGCTTCTTGTCGAGGTTAACATTATAATTTTTTCGGCAATCTCTATAGGAATACCTGCTACTTCAACATACACTTGCTTGCTACCACGTTGAGCTTTTATAGCAAAAATATCCCCCGCATTAAGTATAGCCTGCCAACGCTCATCACTTCGAGATAAATTATTGACTGCCAAATGTACCTTAGACAAATTTGGTTTTTTTTGCGTGACTGCTACAACTGGAAGACGGGTGTTGGCATTAAGTTCTTTTATATCCACAACATTAAAGCCGGCAAAAGTAACACCGTTAAGAAAAACTATACGAATCTGGCGATAATGCGGTGAAGAGGTAATCATGCTACTAAGTTGGGAGGTGCCATCAAAACCATCTACTGTGATGTGGGTGCTCATAACTCCTTCAAGCCAATATCCCCCTCTATAGATAACTCCTACAACAACTGCTTGATTTTTGGAATGAGGGACAAATTTGCCATCATCTATACCCAAGATTCGAATCTCAGGCTTAATAACACGTAGACTCTTAGGACACAAAGAAATACCCTGCTCATAAAAGATTAAACAAGTAATAAGGCTAACGAAAACGCCAAGTAATCTATGAGAGAGACGTAGAATTAAAATTTGAAAAGAAAAGCAAAAAGGCAGAAATTAAGATTTAAATGCTGCTTTAAGCGCTTTCCCAAAAGCTTCATTGCTTTCTATAGCACTATCAGCTGCTTCAAGTAGGGCAGCCTCAGGTTTCGCTTTACCCTTCATCCTTACATAAATCACAGGGTTAGAAGCTAAAGGATGAGGTACGTCGTATCCAGCCTGATCAACACTTTTATTTTCTAAAAGACGCTTTTGAAGTAAGTTGCAAACGCCATGCCCTGAACCTTCAATTTCTATTTTAAGTTCATTATCGGTTTTTTTTAATACTTTAACCTTCAATCTTAATACCTCTTTTATATTTCCTCTTTTCCGTAATCAAATGTTATTTTTCGTCTCTCAATATTACCGCACTTAGAGCAACGCATCTCATGTCGACTTTGCTCAAGTACACTGCTACATATAGAGCAGAAAGCATGTACAACACCTAAATTCTTATCAGCGGTTGTTAAATGGAAAATCTGATTCTTCTCACTTATTACTTTAGCTCTGATGATATCGCCAGGTTTGCAGACTTCACTCATGGAATTTACATATCGGTCTGAAACGTCAGAAACGTGTAGAATACCACTGAAAACGCCAGAAAGCTTCTTCTTTGCACCGACTTCGAAAATGCGGACAAGAACATTATCAGTCTGGGCATTTCCAACCTGACCTACTACAATCGAAGAAACCTTAGGAACAACAGCACCATCAATTAATGGATACACAGAAACACGCTTATTGAGCATATCCATTAGAGCACGCCCAACAATCTTAGAATATATTATGCCATCTTTAACATAGGTGCCAGAATCTGGAATGAACTCTTCAATTACCCCTAAACGCTCTCCAGGTAACACCAAATTACCGTTTCTTTGCTCAGATGCTTTTAAAGCCATAAATTTCCCTTTGCCTTGAAATATAAACTATATTGAGATGTTCATTGAACGAGTACATTTCATAAATTTCAAGCTGCTCAATAAACCTTTTGATTAACCAATGGATAACATTGCATCATAAAACAGCATCATCACGTTTTCTGATAACATACAAATCAATTACTACTTCATGTTTTTCACGGGTGTGAAAATCAAACATATGCGGAATGATAAAAGGTAAAGCGTAAACGGCCTCTACTGTACCACCGCGCTGTTCAATGAAGTGATTAAGATAAGAAGAAGCTTCAACCTGCAGCAGTCGCCCCCCGCTTGACTTGAGCCTTCCAATTAATTGTTTATCAGAATAAGGATGATTATGCAGAGAATACACTACTTTACCAACTTGCAAAGCCTTTTCTAGAAATTTGCGATCTGCAGAACGTTTCTGCACACCAAACGGAGGATTCTGGACCACGGTATCATACTTACCTATTATAGCATCAATATCGCCTAAAATCCACTCAACTTCTACATCAGTAGTAACCTTTTTAGAGTTTTCAACGGCAACGTTAATCGCTGTTCTATCGATATCGATGCCTAAAACAGACTTTGCCCCTAAAAAAGCACAGGCCAGAGCAAGTCGCCCTGTACCGCAACCCAAATCCAGAATCGTCTTGTCTGCAATGTCTCCGTTCAGGTATGCAGTCAGATAAAGCATAGCACTTGCAACGGATTCTGAAGTAGTATACTGTTCAAGAGAAACGTTTGGCTGCGGGTGAGCCCTGATTTTAGATATGAACCTGTCTAAATCTAGTTTTCGAATAAGCCTTTTTTGAGCAGAGTCTCCCATGAAGATTCTCCAGAAACTACCATGAATTCATTTATTGTTAAAATTGGCTTCTGGAATTTTGAAGCATCATCAAGAGATATGCGCGGACAAGCTGTGTTAATATAGGCATCAATATTGGGGAATTCTAATAACACTTCAGGCAAAATTTCCCTAACCGCTAGCAAACAAGCTGTTTTTCCTATTTTCTCTACGCTTTCTTTAATTCTTAAAGCCTTATCAAAATGTTTTTGCCCAGGTTTTAGGCTGAGAAGTATTCCGTATGTTTTTGCTCTTTCTGCTTCTTCAATGCTAGCATACCTCTGCTTAAGTATCTTTTGAACTTCAAGCTGTAGAGCAAAAGCTGATTTTCCATAGGGATCCGCTATTATAGTCGGCTTAGAAGTTGCCAATGCAACTCCTAAAGCATGGAATCGCCCGCCGCCTATGAATAGAAAGCATTCCACATCGGCTGCTATAGATTTAACATTACTGTAGTCACAACCTATGACTTGTCCAGGATAATTAACTCGCCCTGCATCACCTATAACGACTGTTTTTCCAGCGCGAGTTAGGATTTCTCTGACGGAGTCTAATGTTTGAACATGCTGAACGGTAGTTGCCAAACCTATCCTAGTGTACTCCGCTAGAAGAGGAAGTGAACTAATAACAACGTCATCGACAAGTACAGTTGCCCTAGCTTCAAGATACACTGTTGGAACTTTTTCATGCTTTAGCAGCTTTGAATGCCCAAAATGAATAATCAGGTCAGCACCTAAAAGCTCAGCTTCGGAAGCCGCAACATCGCAAGCACCATAGCAGGGATCACTGGATATGATTGCTAAAGCACCTGTCTTTTCAAC
>CAZQTZ010000171.1:0-4622 GCA_964596465.1 uncultured Candidatus Bathyarchaeia archaeon
AACCAGACCTATAAAATATCACTTTTTAATATATCTCCTGTTTCTCTTATTCATTTATACCCCCAAATAGATTCGATAGTGCTGTCTAAAAAGATATTTCAAATCGGCAGTCATATACAGTCAGGAAGCGAAAAAATACTCCGTCTAATGGGCAAGACGTTTAATCTTGATGACTGGAAAAAAACCATACAAGAAATAGAAAATAAAAATCCCAACATACGTCTAGCCACTAGTATAATGGTTGGATTTCCTGGTGAAAAAGAACAAGACTTCAAAAAAACCATAGAATTACTTAGTATTCTCAATTTTGATCGGATTGATACATACGTCTATAACGAAAGACCTAACCTTTTTTCAGCAAAACTAGATGACCAAGTTCTGGTAGAAACAAAACTCGAAAGATTAAGAAGAGCCAAGATTGTAGCTAGAAATAACGTCTTTCGTAGAAGAGCCAAAAAACTTAGAATTCTATACTGACACAGAATGATTTGCTGATAAGCTTTGTATTGTAGTATAAAGTTGATATCATGAAGATTGCATTATTAACTTCTTTTTTTGAACCTATCGGGGGACAAGAAACAGTAACGAAACTACTATTTGAAATGTTGAGAAATGTAGGACACGATGTGGATGTTATAACAACACGGAGTTTATGGTTTAATTATAATAACATTATCAAGTTGGATCATTTGAGTTCAGTACCAAAAAAGATGTTGATGCCTGGTACCTTACTAACTGATTACATGATGTCGATAAGTATAGCCAGAGCGCTTAAGGAAAGAAATCCTGAATTGATTCATGTTCAAGATGAGTTTTTACTACCTGCAGTAAT
Organism: uncultured Candidatus Bathyarchaeia archaeon; assembly: GCA_964596465.1. GTDB lineage: Archaea > Thermoproteota > Bathyarchaeia > Bathyarchaeales > Bathycorpusculaceae > JADGNF01. The sequence goes on from CAZQTZ010000171.1 coordinate 833, forward strand.
TCTTGCGAATAAACACTTACGTTTGCCCTGCATTTGCAGTTGTCACAATAACATTTTCTCTTACTCTAAAGAAGTCAATTCTATTAGAGACCACTTACTTTCAATGTTCTTTAGAATTAGAAAGCGAAATTATATCAAATGTCTAAGAAAAGTCGATGCTATTATTTCGGTAAGTAACTATATTAGAAAAGAACTGATTTGTGCAGGTTTAGAAAGCAATAAAATACATACAATTTATAATGTCCATATATCATCATCTTATAGGAACGATAGTGTCAAACTACTTTCACAGTCACCACAGATTGTCTTGTTTGCCCTAGGTCGATTAGTGTGGTATAAGGGTTTTGATGTTCTTCTTAGCGCTATGAAAATTGTTACTGAGCAAGAGCCCTATGTAAAATTGATAATTGCTGGAAGCGGTCCAGAAATGGAGTATCTTAAAGGGCTTGTTAAAAATTATCAACTTGAATCTTGTGTCGTTCTGGTTGGTCGAGTATCAGAAGATGAACTGACGAAGTTCTATAGAACTTCCGATGTCGTTTTATTGCCATCTATTTATCCTGACCCTGCTCCTTTAGTTACAATGGAAGCAATGAGCTTTGGGAAACCCATTATTGCCTCAAATATTGGAGGAATCCCTGAAGCTGTAATCGATGGAGTTAATGGCTTACTGGTTACACCTAATGACTTCAAAGAAACCGCTGAAACTATTTTAAAACTCATTAGGAATCGAGAGTTACGAATAAGTATGGGTGAATCTGGAAGGGCAATTTTAAGAAAAAAATTCAAAAACAAAGAACTTGTAGCTGAGACCGTTAAGCTATATAAAAAAGTACTGCATCAGAGTCAACAATGTATATAAAAATTATATTCGGAGATTAATCAATGGATTTAAAGGTGGCAATAGGCAGTTGGGAATCGCCACCCGAATTCAATGGACCCAGCTATTATATCGAAGAGTTAGTAAGAAGGCTTGCCGAAAAAATTGATGTTAACCTTATTGTTCCTAGTTATTCCTCGATAAAAGATCAAAATAGGTTGATAACAAGAAAAATTGGTACAATCAACATTCCTATACTAAGAGTATGTATGTTTGCTGCTAGAGCAAGTTCACTTGTTAACAAGATTGGGGCTGATTTGATCCACGACAACGGTGTATTGGGTTTTAGTAGTTTCTCACCATTTATAGAAACATGGCATCATAGTAACAAAGATAATCGGCAATTTCTCTCAAATTCAGCGTACTACCTCTCATTCTATCGTGAACTACTAACTCTTCGTGGTATTAAGAAATCCAATGCAATAATCGCTATCAGTCAAACGGCTAAAAACGAACTGATTAACCTGTATTCAATTCCAAGTTCAAAAATTAGTGTGACTCCCCATGGAGTTGATACAGATTTCTTTAAACCGCTTGGTTCCGAGGAATTAGCTAACGGTGCAGAAAAAAAGAGAAAAATTTTCTTACTCTATGTTGGATCACTTTCAGAGAGAAAAAATCTTGCTTCTTTACTTAAAGCATTAAAAATTTTGAATGGCAAACAAAGTAACAAACATCTATTAATTGTTGGTAGTGGAAATGAAAGAAGTCGCCTTGAAGAATTAACGAATGTACTGTGTTTAAGAGAGCATGTGACTTTCTTTGGTGCCGTATCACGAGATCGTTTACGTAACCTATACAACATTGCTGATTATGTTGTCGTTCCCTCCTATAAAGAAGGTTTTGCAATGACTGCTTTAGAAGCTTTAGCTTGCGAAAAACCAGTAATAATGACTCCTGTTGGAATAAGTGACGTGATTAAAAATAATAATCTTGGAGTAGTTACTGAGGGGTTTGCTCCGGAAAATATCGCTTCTGCTATTGAAACTGCACTAAATTCCAAATTTAAGAATCTTAGACTGTTTGTACACGAAAATTTTGGCTGGTCTAAAACTATAAAGGCGACTCTTGAAGTTTATAGACATACGTTAAAGAATCACTAATTTATAGTTATTTAAATCAGTAGACATAATGTTTCACCTTCTTGTCTAATTATAAAAAAATTATGATAATTATAGATTTAATTTATTCATTGATGGGGATAAAAATTTGCGATTAGTGCATTATTTCAAGTTATATCCGAATTCTTTAACCTGTAAATAATTGTGTTATTGTTATTTTATTTATTTCAAACAAAATAGTTAGTTTGATGATATTCTATATCTCTTAAATTATTGATTTTTCATAAAATTGATTAGAAAAAAGAAATATTGATAGAGTATTTTTATCTCAATATTTTTTAAATTACAATCATTTTTTAATAAAACCAAATTATTTCGCTAAAGGTTGATTCTAATGAAGAAAATAAAAGTGCTCTTTATTTCGATTTATGACCCCTTAAAAGAGGCATCTGGACCGGGTAATCATTTGCGATACTTAACTGAAGCACTTTGCGATAAAGGCTGTGAAATTCACGTGTTGCTAAGTGGATCCGAAATGAAAACGGTAACAACAAACGGTGTTACACTCCATTACTTCAAATCACCCTTTTTTAGCTCAAGTGGTTTCGTTTTTTCAATATTTTGTATTCGTAAAATAAATGAAATCATCAACAAATATGGGATAGACATTATCCATGGTCAAAGTCCTTCTAGTTTTGGTTATGCTCTTCTTTCAAGGAAAAAAATCCCTTTCATAGTAACAGCCCACAGCTCCTCTTTTGGCGAAATATTCTCTTTCACTAATACGCCTCTATCTAATATAACGCTGAGGATAATGCGTGATTTATTATTCGTACAACCTTTAACAACACTTCTAACTAAAATTGAGTATGGCTTTGCGGATAAAACTATCGCAGTTAGTGCTAATTTGGCTGATGAAATAAAATGTTTTTATCATATCCCCGAAAAAAAAATCGTTGTAATTCATAATGGAATTATTCTTCCCCATCGAAAACAAATAAATACAGAAAACGTTAATCACACTATATTGTTTGTTGGTAGGTTGATTTGGAGAAAAGGTGTGAAACACCTTATCGATGCACTACCCTCTATAACATCAAAATATCCTGATACAAAATTGATTATTGTCGGTAACGGGGAACAAGAAGAATCATTAAAGAAACTTGTATGTACCCACAAGATTCAAGATTCTGTAAAATTTATGGGAAAAATTTCGAACGAGACACTTCTTAATTTATACCTCAAGATTGACGTATATGTCCAACCATCAATATACGAACCACTTGGGATTGCAATTATGGAGGCTATGAGTAATGGTAAATCTGTTATAGCTTCAAATGTTGGTGGAATTCCTGAACTCATAACTAATTGGAAAGATGGCGTTCTTGTTAAACCCGCAAATTCTTCAGAAATCGGTGAAGCTATACTTACACTTTTTTCAAATTCGGCACTTAAAGAAAACCTTGGGGGTCAAGCATTGAAGAAAATGAAAATGTTTACATGGAAAAAAATAGCTGAAAAAACGAGTGGACTATACCAGACTTTATTAGACGAGTATAAGAAATGAAAGGCTCCTTCTATTGCAAGTAACTCTCTTGATATACTGCTTGTAACCAAAATTTTAGGGCAAAATAATAAACAAACAGGTTAAGAGTTTTGGTGACGCTGGAAAAATCGTCAAAAGATAACCCTTTAACAATTATTTCAGCACTCAATAATTATTCGAAAATAGACCAAATCACGATTCTGAACAATTCGGTTTATCGCCTTCAGCCCAGTTCTCTAGATCTCACCTCTCTAAAATTAGATCATTTTTTTTACTATCTTAAAAATAAGGAATTACAATTAT
>CAZQTZ010000172.1:0-4587 GCA_964596465.1 uncultured Candidatus Bathyarchaeia archaeon
TAAGAGCTGAAAGCATCTAAGCTCGAAGCCTCTCCCGAAAAGAGGCAGCCATTCTCGTTTTACGAGACGAAGGCTCTCATAAAAGATGAGTTTGATGGGACTGGGGTGTAAGCTAGAAGCCTTCGGGCGACTAGCTCAGCCTGCAGTTTCCAACCGCCTAAGATGTCGGGTCCTCTAGTGGTGTCTGAGCGATATTTGATGAGCTTACGGAAAGCTGTTGCGCTTAAATTTGGTCTATGCATGGAGAACTGTTGCTGATTTTTAATTTTTAAAATTGCAACTTCTAGTTTTTATACGAAGTTTTCCGATTTGTCTGATTTGAAAATTTGGAAATCCTTGATTAAGCAAGCTATAGTTGTTTATTTTTAAAATATTTTAAATTCTGACCGTAATTGATATAAACGGTTTTTCTGCAGTTATCAACACATATGATGTAACGTGCAACGTTGGGCTTTATGTGATTGCAAATCTTATTATTATGTTGGTTGCGTTGGGCATACTGGTTTTGGCGATATTGTTAGATGTGATTGTTGGTGATCCTTCTCCCAATAGTCCCTATGCATTCTATTATAAGGTTCATCCAACTGTTTTGATGGGCAATTTTATAAAAGCTCTTAAGGGTCATCTGAAACATCCAAATCCGAAACGTGAGAAGCTTAATGGGGTATTTCTTGGTTTAGCTACTGTGTTGGCTTTTAGTTTGCCGGTGTTCTTTGGGCTCTGGGCAATCTATACTTTTCTGGGGGGCTTCAATTTTTGGCTAGGATTGGGTGTTTACGCAATTATTGCAGTTATTATAGTAAAATTAACTATTTGTATTAAGTTAGAAACTGATTGGGCAAAAGCTGCTGCTAAAGCGATAGCGGTCAATGATCTTGTCGAAGCCCGTCAGTATTCACATTTTTCACGTCGGGATTCTTCTAATCTCAATGGCTCCCAAATCAGCTCTGCGGTGATAGAGTCGATGGCAGAGAATCTAATCGACTTTAAACTATCCCCAATAATGTTCTACAGCTTCTTTGGCGTCACAGGTGCCATAGCTTTCCGTGCAGTAAACACCTTAGACGGCATGGTAGGGTTTAAAGACAAAGAAAATATCAACCTCGGTTGGTTTAACGCCAACCTAGATCATGTAATAAATTTTATTCCAAGTCGGCTAACTGGTGCGCTGATAATCGCTTCTGCTTTCCTTCTTGGCCAAGATTACAAGAATGCTTGGAAAATCGCTAAGCGGGATCATCTAAAGACTCAAAGTCGCAATCACGGCTGGCCTATGGCTGCCATGGCAGGTGCTTTGCGAGTGCAATTTGAAAAACCCGAAAAATACATACTAGGCGACCCAACTGAGCCTTTAGATGCAGACAAGATACTAAAATCGTTGCGGATTCGAAACGGCGCCATAGTCTTGGGTGTTTTATTGTCTTTTCCTATTCTTTTTCTTGTGCGATACTTTATTTTTCCTTTCTAGTCCTCTAGGTTGAAGAGCTCATTTTTTGTGTGTTTGCAGAATCCTTTAATCATGTGGTTTGTCATATGTGCTAAGAGATGCTTAAAGTGATGCGTCGTTTGGCTTCCCAGCAAATTGCCCTTATTCTTGGACATCTATTAGCGGTGAGTTTGGAGGTAAATTAATTGCGTATTTGCTTGATTAACCCCCCTCGTATTCAGCCAAAGCTTTGGGGTAAACCCGCAGCTTTTCAGCCTCTGGATATAGCTTATGTTGCGGCTGTTCTTGAAAAAGAGCATGCTGTAAAGATCATTGATTGCCCCACCGAGGGCTGGCGAAATCTGCAGGAAATTGACGGTGTCAAATATCGTTTAGGGCTAACAAAAGAGCAAATAGCCGAACGCGTTAAGCAGTGGAAACCTGACCTTGTGGTTATTACGGTTCCTTTTAGTGGGTGGTGGCGTACTGCCTTTGAAGCAGCTTCCGCAGTTAAAAGCGTAGATGAAGGCATTAAAACTGCCCTTATCGGTCTGCATCCTTCGGCGAAACCCCTTGACAGCCTTGCTCACCCAAACATAGACTTTGTAATTATAGGTGAACCTGAAGAAACTGTAGCCGAACTAGCAAAAATTCTGGAAAAGAACGGTTCAACGGCTGCTTTAAAGAATGTGAAAGGTATTGGATTTACAAGTAATGGCGAGGTTACTATAACTCCGCGTCGTCCTGTAATCGAAGATTTAGACTCTTTGCCTTTTCCTGCTAGACACCTATTGCCCATGAAAGAGCTATTTCAAGCGGTAAGACAAACACCTATACGTGGTGAAATCAGCAAGCCCTGTGCTCGCGTACTTACAAGTCGTGGGTGTCCTAACAATTGTATATTTTGTAGTAATCACCTTGTGATGGGCAAGAAATGGCGGGGTCGAAGCCCAAAAAACGTTGCTGATGAGCTTGAGCAAATAGTTAAAACCTACGGGATTAAACAGGTGGATTTTGAAGACGACAACCTAACCTTTGATAATAGACGTATGGAAGCTATCTGTGACGAAATTGTTCAGCGTAACCTTGACATTGAATGGTACACTCCTAATGGGGTTCGCGCTGATCGTTTAGATGCAAGTTTACTTAGTAAAATGCGTAAATCTGGTTGCCAAAGAATAATGGTTGCTCCGGAATCTGGTGTGCAAAGAGTAGTTAATCAAATAATTAAAAAGAATCAAGATCTTAAAAAAGTTGAATCCGCTATTGTGGAAGCCCGAAAGGTCGGCATTAAAGTCAGCTGCTTTTTCATAATTGGGTTTATCGGCGAAACCAAAGAGGATATCAAAGCAACAATCGACTATGCCTATATGCTAAGGCATCTAGGGGCAGACCGATTCTACTTCAGCTACGCAACTCCCCTAATCGGCACTGAACTTTATTCTCAAGCTGAAAGCAGTGGCTATTTAAGCTCCGCGTTTAGCGATGAAGCACTATCTTGGGCTCAACCACTTATTGAGACTCCCCAATTCACAGCTGACGATCTGCGTGAATTATGCGCAAAAGCTACTTTAGTAAATCCAACGCTGAATCGGGACAGATTTGCTAGAGCCATACGTAACCCAAAAAGGGCGCTAAACGTTCTAATCGGTAGAACAAAGATGGTCGTTAAGCAAAAGCAAATAGAGAAAGATCATCAACACACACAACATTAGGATTTAAACCCCTGCCGATTTGATTGGCTCAAATTAACTCGATCTCATTAGAGAAATACTTGATAAGGAATTGATAATGATAAAGAAAGAACCTGAAAATCATGTGATAAGATGCCTTAGAAAGATGAGAAAATTCCATATGATTTATTATTGCTAGCAGATGAAACCCGTGAGGCTATAGACAAATACATTTTTGACTCTGAAATATTTGTTCTAGAGAAAGAAAATAAAATTGTTGCCGGGTATGTACTTCAATCCATTAATAAAAATGAGGTTGAAATAAAAAATATAGCAGTTGTTACAGATTATCAAGGGCAAGGAATAGGCAAATCATTGTTAAGAGATGCCTTTTTTAAGGCAAAAAGAAAAGGATTCAGAACGATTATTATAGGGACAGGGGATTGCGCAATTAAACAATTGTATTTGTATCAGAAAGAAGGGTTTGAAGTATTTGATATTAAAAAAAACTTTTTCATTGAAACATATCCTAAGCCTATTTATGAAAACCAAATCCAATTAAAACATATGATAATGCTGAAAAAAGAATTATAGCTATTTCATTGTTTTCTTTATTCTGCTTGCTATCTAATGACGCCAAGTTGATTATTGTTATCCTCATAGAACTGCTCCAATAATTAAGGTCAAATGCGTTTAGACTGAGTAATTATGCAAAAGAGCAAATTATTGTCCTAGTACCTGTTTGTGCGAGGTTGAACAATTAAAAATTTATTGACTTAATTTCTTTTGTGCATCCCTTAACATTTTTACTATCGGTAGTTGATAGGGACATTTAGATTCGCATTCTCTGCAGCTTGTGCATTGATCAGCTTTCTTTTCAAGTCCGCTGTAGAGGTTTTTTGCCCACTGCCTAAGGTTATATGTTTCTGCGAGCATTTTGAATCTGAGAACTGCGGCGATGTCAATGTTTTGAGGGCATGGTAGGCAGAGTCCGCAGTCTCGACAATAGGGGTCAACATGTTGAATGTTGAAGTGATTCTTTTCTTTTTCAGTTAATCCGTTGTATTGATTGCCTGTGTTTGCTGCGATTTCTACTTCTTGAATTGACTTTAAGCCAGGGATTACCGTTGAAATATCTTGACTTAACACAAATCGTAATGCATTTTGAGCCATCGAAGCTGTGTCGTTGCCTAGTAAAGTTTTCAATTCTGCTTCGTTGCTAAGTAGCGAAAGGGAGGGCGTATAGAGGCACGTGATTAGGGTGCTAGTTTTTACCGAATATGGCTTCATTGCAATTATGCCTACATCATGTGCTTTTGCATAAGGCACCAACTCTTCAAGTGCCTGCCTAGCAACCACGTTAATTGGTACAAGCACGGTATCAAATTCACCTGTATCGATAGCTTTCTTTAGCAACCATGGTTTATGGCTTGAAATTCCGATAAAGTCAACTATTCCTTCCTGTCGTGCTTTCTTGCAAGTTTGGAG
>CAZQTZ010000173.1:0-4512 GCA_964596465.1 uncultured Candidatus Bathyarchaeia archaeon
TAGTCCTACACTCATTTCTACCACAACACGTTTTCAACCAATCTTGATGATTTCCTGCTTGATACTTTCTTCTTCAAAATCGAAGCTTTTCATATTATTATCCCAGACTAGGAATTAAGAAGGAAAAGAAAAAGAAAAGGCTTCAGGTTTTGAATCAGTCTATTTATGGATTCCAAACCCAATCAGGTTTAGGCTTCTTTATTGGTTGCCCAGCGGTTATAGCGGCTTGCTCAGCGAGTCTCTCAAGAATTATTTTTTGCTCTACACTCGCAACTAGATGTTTTGTTGCAACGACCGCATCGTTATTAACCGATATGCTGTCAATGCCTGCGCGAACCAGAAATTCAGCGAAGTCTGGCAGATTTGATGGCCCTTCACCGCATATTGATACCGTGCAACCGTTTTCATGTGCTACTTTAATCAGGTGAGAGATTATTCTCTTCACTGCGGAATCTCTTTCGTCAAAGTAGCCCATTTGACCTAGACGCTCAGAGTCGCGGTCAATCATTAGAACGCCTTGTGTCATGTCATTTGAGCCTATTGAGAAGCCATCAACAAGTTTGCTAAATTCATCAGCCATTATGGCTATTGCAGGAGTCTCAGCCATGAACCAAATCTTGAAGTCGCGGTTCCGCTCTAACCCTTCTTCGCTCATGATTTGGATTACTCGTTTTGCCTCCCAAACTGTTCGGACCATGGGTAACATAACCCAGACGTTTTTAAGGCCCCATTCAGCACGGCATTTCTTTATAGCTTGGCACTCAAGACGGAATCCTTGTTCATACCATTTACTGATGTATCTGCTACAACCTCTCCAACCAAGCATTGGGTTTTCTTCAACTATTTCGTATTTTTCGCCGCCCTTCAGGTCACGGTATTCGTTAGTTTTAAAATCGCTAAAGCGGACTACAACAGGTCGAGGTTGGATTGCTCTAGCTACGATGGCAATGCCTTCAGATAATTTATCAACAAGTTTCTCTCGTTGACCTGTTTCAATTAAGTGTAGAGGATGCTCCCCTATGAGGCTGGCAAAAATGAATTCGGTACGCATCAATCCAATGCCTTGGAAGGGCAAGTTCTTGTATTCTTCAGCTTTTTCAGGTGTTCCTAAGTTCATGTAAATTTTTGTAGCAGTAACAGGTACGGGTTCTACCATTTGACCATTATTTATAATTCCGCCCTGAGTTGAGGTAGGTTGTACTGCTTGAGCTAGAATACCCTCATAAATGATCCCGTTTCGGGAATCTACTGTATACTTTACGCCTGCTTTCAGCACTTGAGTACCTATTTCAGTACCTACGACACAAGGAATGTTCAGTTCGCGACTTACTATTGCCGCATGAGAAGTAATACCACCCTTATCGGTTACGATAGCAGAAGCCATCTTCATGAAGGGCACAAAATCAGGGTTAGTAACGTCGGTTACCAATATGTCGCCTTTTTGCATTTGCTTTGCTGCATCTTCAGGATTGAAGACTATTCTTGCTATACCTACACCATAGCCTCGTTTACCAGCTGAGATGCCTCTTACGGCTATTTTGAGTTCTTGGTTGTTACCTTCTTCAATTTTTGATGTATCCATAGATTTTCCGCCCCAAATTGTTTCGGGCCTAGCCTGAACAATAAAAATACTTCTCGGAAAAGGCAAGTCTTGGTCAATTGCCCATTCGATATCCATTGGTTTACCGTAATGCTTTTCGATAATTTTAGCTAAATCAGAAAGTTTACGGATTTCCTCATCGGTTACGCATTGCATTTTCTGTTTGTCTTCAGGTATATCTAGATGGATAGTTTTTCCAGTAGCTGGATCACGGATATATTGGATTGTTTTTCGTGCAATACGGCGTTCTTTGATTTTAAATTCGTTTTTATCAACAACAAAATCGTCAGGATTAACAGCGCCAGAAACAACGCTTTCGCCAAGACCATAGTTACCTTCAATTACAATTTCATCAACATTACCGGTAACAGGATTAATGGTGAACATTACACCTGCGGCACGAGAGTGAACCATCTTTTGGACGCCGACACTTATGAAGACTTTGTCGTGGGGGAATCCTTTCTCATTACGATAAAAGATAGCTCGCGGAGTAAAAAGGCTTGACCAGCATTTCATAACGCTTTCAATAAGCTCATCAGCGCCTTTGATGTTTAGGTATGTCTCTTGTTGACCAGCAAAAGAAGCATCAGGAAGGTCTTCTGCCGTGGCACTTGATCTAACCGCTACAAAAGTGTCTTTAAGATCAAACCGCTTGTTGAGTTCTTTATACGCATTTCTAATTGCCAACTCAATATCTTTGGGCATCTGGGATTTTTCAATAAACTCGCGTATCTTCTTAGAAGCTATGTCATATAGTTTAGGATCATTACTATCGGTGATAACCTCAGTAATTACTTTATAAATTTTTTCAGATAATCGAGTTTCTTTAAGAAAGCGCTCATAAGAATAAGCAGTTATGGCAAAGCCCGGCGGAACAGGCATGCCAGCATTAATCATTTCTCCGAGGCTGGCGTTTTTACCGCCAACAACAGGGATATCAGTTACTCTGAGAGTCTCAAACCAGCTTACAAGTTCTGTTTTTGAGCTGCTCAAGCTACATCAACTTTTTCAGTAATTTCGCTTGGCTCTGGTTTTTCAATTTTTTCTACGACTATTCTGCAGGGGATAGGTAGCTTAGCAGTTCCACGTTTCAATGATTCCTTTGCAGTTTCAACCGCGTTTGCTTTAACTCTTACGATGATGAGGACTTGACCAGGCTCAATTCGAGCAGCTGTACCGACCGTTCTGCCAAAAGAGCGGCGCATGCCTTGCTGAAGACGGTCCGCATGTGCACCGAAAATCATTTTGTTTTCTCTAAGGATTACATGAGGGAAGGGAAGAACCTGCATGTAATAATCATTGATTAATTTATCCATAAGAACACGGTTGGTTGCTACACGGGTAGCTTCCAAGGCAACGTGGCGGATTTGAGTACGTTGAAGAGCGATAAGTCTTGCTTCATAATCAAATGTGGATTTTGTATCGCCCATTGTGAACTTTACGATTTTTGGAGGAGGGAAACCTTTAACATACTCCTTGCGAGTGTAAGCCTGTCCTTTAACAGGTCCGTAATTGCGAGCTTTCATTAAATATCCCGGTTTTAAGGATTATCTGTAGGCGATATTTAAACGATTTGCAGTAATGTTTCATTAAGAGCTGTAAATTATACATATTATTGGATAATAAAGAAAAGCTGTTTGTTATTTTTGCGGCTATATTTTTTTATAGTAATATTCATAAGCAAAAAAGAAAAAGTTGGTTTTTCTTCATGTTTATTAATTTGTTCAGTAGACTACTTAGAAATATATAGAGAGGATAGAAGTGGGAAACAGTTCAAGACCTGACTGGGATAGATACTTTTTAGATCTTTGCGAAGCCGTTTCCAAACGAGCTACTTGTGACCGCGGAAGATGCGGCTGCGTTATTGTAAAAGATAAGAGAATAATGACCACAGGCTACGTTGGTGCTCCTGCAGGATTACCTCACTGCGATGAAGCAGGACATGATATGCGTAGAATGATTGATTTTAACGATAAAATAAGTCAACATTGTGTACGAACTCTTCATGCAGAACAGAACGCTATCATCCAGGCAGCCCGATTCGGAATACCATTAGAAGGTGCAACACTTTATTGCAAAATGACCCCTTGCAGAACCTGTGCAATGATGATAATTAACGCTGGTATCAAACGAGTAGTGTGCGAAAAACGTTATCATGCTGACGCTGACACTATCGAAATGTTCGAGCAAGCAAAAGTACAATTAGATATAATCAATAATGAATTTGAAAAATACGAAGGGCAATAAAGTTAAACTATTGAGTTACTAGGCTTTTTGAAAGACACTGATTTCCCGTCCAATTTTGTGTCTTTCGTCAACATCAATAAAAGAAAAAGCATCACTTAACGGCGGTACGGGTTTATTTTCAGAGAAGAAGGTCTTCTGGTAAAGCCTAACTGGCCTAAAACCAGCACGTTCAGCTAAATCCTGAATACCCATCCGTACGGGTTTTCCAGCACGCGTTTTCACATAAGGTGTAACAAGAACCAGAAACCCGCTTTGATTTAGAACTTCATATGCTTCCCTTAGAAAGTCATCAAAAAGGGGAACAAGATTATCAATTATTTTTACGGCATAAGGTTCAGTTGGAATTTGGCGTAGAGCAGGCCCTAAATCTGGTTCGGTGGCAATGCAATCAACGCCTTCTCTTATTTTAGATGTTATTTTCCGTGAATCACCCTGCATGGTCATATAGTCAGGGTCTGAAAGAGAATATTCTTGCTTAAGCCAATCTAGATTCCTTCGCGCAGCTTCTACACACCAACGATTAATATCTAAACCTATCACTCGCGCCTTTGCTAACAACGCTTCCTGTAGTATATTTCCTACACCACAGAAGGGATCAAGGAAAACTTTACCTTCTTTGCAATGGGAAAGATTCACCATAATCTTAGCAATTCGAGGGGAAATGC
>CAZQTZ010000174.1:0-2387 GCA_964596465.1 uncultured Candidatus Bathyarchaeia archaeon
AAAGAATAGAGACACATGGAAAACCATGTGTTGGTTTAGTTTTTAGGTTTATTGTCTAGATGCGATAATAGTGCTGGCTAGCGGTAGTCTTGATGGGCAAACGTAGGAGCATGTTCCGCAACCGATACAGTCTTTCAAGTAGAGTTTTTCAGCTTTGTCAAAGTTTCCTTTTGTTATAGCGTTGTATATCAGAATGGGGTGAAGACGAACTGGACATGATGAGATACAGTTTGAGCAATGTATGCAAGCTGTTGTTGGTTGACCAGCTTTTCGTTTTTTGGAGAAGACGATTATGCTGGAAGTCCTCTTGTTTATTGGAGTTTCAAGAGTAGGTACTGCGTGACCCATCATCACTCCAGCGACGACAACCTTGTTTATGTCATTTGTGTCAATGTTGTTTTGGCTGATTATGTTGCTTAGTGGTGTTCCGATTTTTACAAGCAGGTTCTTTGGTTCTGCGATGTCTCCGTTTAAGGTGGTTACTCTGGAGATAAGTGGTTCACCTTCAAAGACAGCGTTGGCGACTGCATTTATGGTTGCTACGTTTTGTACTATTGTTCCCATTTCATGTGAGCGTTTTCCAGGTGGTGTTTCATAACCTAATATTGCCTTTTGTAGTAAACTAGCGTCGCCTTGCTGGTAAGTGTAGTGTCCGGCAACGATCTCGGTTTCTGGTTCGTTTCCGAAGACTTCTCGGAGTTTTGGTATGGCTGCGACTTTGCTTTCTTTTGTTGCAATAATAACTTTGGGATTGCCTAAGATTTTGCGGATAACCTTTACTCCTCGTAGGAGGTTAGCTGTTTTTTCGATTAGTATTCTTTCGTCTGCGCAGTCGTAGGGTTCACCTTCAGTTGCGTTGACTATGAGGTGTTTTATTGTGCTAGTTGGAGGGGGTGAAAGTTTTACATGCGTTGGAAAGCCTGCTCCGCCTAAGCCTATAATGCCTGCTTCTCGGATTCTCTTTAGGAGAATATCATTTGAAGTACTAGCTAATTCAGATTCAGGTATCGGGGTTAGAGCTTTGTCTTTAGTTTTCTTTCCGTCATTTTCAATCCAAATCGCTTGAGAGGTAGTGTCGTTGCAGCTGTTGAATATGTCATCGATTTTTACTACTTTTCCGCAGATTGGACTATGTACTGGTGCGCTTACACGTTCTTTGGAATCAGCGATTTTCTGTCCGATGGTTACGCTGTCACCAACAGAAACGATAGGACTGTTTTGTGCTCCAGCGTGTTGATAGGTAAGGATTATTGCTGTTTTTGGATCAGGGAAGACTTCTATTGGTGCGATTCGCGCTTTTTCTTTTACTTCAGGAATTTTAACTAAGTTTGCCATTTTGTTCATCTCCCAAAGGATTTGTGTATACCTACACGATCAAGCAGAGGTACAGTCAAATTCATAATTATTAGTGCCAGCAGTGAACCTCCGAAGAAGCCCATGTAGGTTTGTATTAATACGGTTAGAACTGCAAGTCCGACTCCGAATATTATTTGCCCTGTGCCAGTATAAGGTGTTGTCGCGGGATCAGTTGCCATAAAGAACCCTAGGAATATTGAGCTGCCGATGAAAAGTGTAAACATCAATCTTACAAGCATTTCAGTGTCGCCATAAAGCATGGACATGAGTATTGACATAACTGCTGCGCCGATAAAGTATGAAGCAGTAATTCTCCATTTGAAGTATTTGCGGCCTATTGCAAATAGGGCGATACCAACGATGATAACGGCTATACTTGAAGCGCCACCAACCCATCCATGGTATTTATCTAGTACCATCATTGAGAAAATGGCTTCTACAGTCGGATCAGGAGGCATAATCATAGGATTACCAAAGCACCCGGTCATGTAAGTAGCGAATGACGCCATACCATTAGCTCCAACTGGGGCGATACCTGCGCTTAAAGGACCAGCTAAAGATGGTACACCTAGCAGACCAGACGGAAGGTGCTCAACAGCTAAAAATGAACCACCAATTATCGGGAGCAGAACTAGGAATTTGGCAGCTGCGGCGGGATTAACAAATTTGCGTCCAGCAAGACCTTGTAGTTTTTTGAATACCACCAAGCCGATAACTGATATTAAAGCTACGAAAATGAACGCTGCAGGAGGTTCAACAGGTGGACCCATAGACAAGTTCATTGTAGGCAATCCTAATGAATAAGAGTCAGTGACAATAAGACCAAAAACCGCGGCAGACCAGATGTTTAGTTCACTATCGGAGACAAGTTTGTGTAGCAAAAAGTCTGTACCCACGGCAACACCGACTGCAATAAGAGCACAAATAACGACGGTTAAACCGAGGTTCCATCCTGTTGCTCCAGTCATTAAGTTTGTTATTGTGACTTGTGACCAAAGAGCAGCTGAGATAGCGGTGATAATCGCAAGAGC
>CAZQTZ010000174.1:2397-4489 GCA_964596465.1 uncultured Candidatus Bathyarchaeia archaeon
GTTCTTAGACATTGGACCGCATATGTGTGGTGCGGAATTTACAACTAGTTCACTAGAGGATTCGTTACTCATAATTGAAACCTTCTCAAATGAAGATTTGTATTTAAGGTCTGGGCTATTAAACTCTTTCGGAATATCGCTTTTCCAGATTTTTCTTAAAAAAACTCTTTGATTTCGCATCATTTTGTGATTAAAAACTGAAATTCAACAATAAGAATTGTAAAATCGGTCAAATTAAAGGTTTTGAGCATAAATTTCTTTAATAAATAGCATAAATAAATCTATTAAAATTCTACTTTTATCGATAGAATATTAAAAATAAAAGAAAGGGGAACTAGTGTTTTTCAAGTCTTTCTAGGAACTTAGGATCTTCCCGAAGAACCTTAGGTATGTAATTGCACGCAGGGTCAGATTCAAAGAGATCCCCAGTGTAGTATTCTGCTCGTGTCCTGCATCCACCGCATATCTCTCGATATTCACAAACACCACATCTGCCCTTGAGGTTACTCTTATCACGTAGCTTGAGGTGAAGCTCGTTTGTTTGAAGTTCGTTCCAAACGTCGACTAATTTCTTTTCTTTTATATTTCCCAGACGATATCCTTCATGGAAACCACAAGGACGATAGTCTCCGTTTTCAGTAACGCTGATGTAATTTCCACCTATGGTACATTTGCCTAGAAAGCCATTTTCAAACCAGTCCCAAAAGTCCACTGGATTTTTTTGTTTTACTATTCTAGCATAGAAAGGCGAGTAAACGTTAACCTTGACTTTGTTCATGTATTTTAATTGGAGGTCGTATATTTCATTAAAGGCTGTTTCATATTGGTCTGCGGTAGGAGCAAGGTCTAGCATATTAGGTCCTGCACGCCCAACTGGAACAGTGTTGTGATAAACAATCATTCTTGCATTATATTCAGCACCAAGTTCGGTAGGATGCGCCATATCCTGAATGTTATATTTTGTCATTGTTGTAACAACACAATCGAGAAGGTTATGCTCTGATAACCGTTTCATAGCATAAACTGCTTTATCGTAACTGCCTTTACCTCTTATTTTATCGTTAGATTCTCGAGTTCCATCAATGCTAACTGCTGTATGAACATTGAGGCGGGCGAGCTCGTTGAGACGACGTTCATCAAAAGCAAAGCCGCTTGTAATCAGGCTGGTTTCCATCTCATATTTCTTTTGGGCATATTCAATAATTTCAAAAATGTCCTGCCTCACCAGAGGTTCTCCACCACTGATACCTAACCATTTGCAACCGAAGTCGTGTAATTCGTCTACTATCTTCTTTGCAGTTTTTGTATCAACTTCAGTATCTTTTGCATATTCGGGAATGTAACTGCAGTATAAACAACTGCCTACACATCGTCTAGTACATCTCCAAGTTACCATAAACAATGGAGCTTTAGTACTGGGCATAGCGTTAGCCATCAAACTCACAAAGCAAATAGACGAATCTTTGCGATATAAAATTTCCGCTAGATATGTTGTTTTTCTATTTCAAAATCCAAGAGATGTTACAAAATATCATAAAAACAATCTTTAGAAAATTATTACATGAGAATTAAGATATAATATCACCATGAAAATAAATCAGCAAAAAAGAGACTTAAAAATCCTTATTTAACAAAATTGATTACTTTTTCTTTTGTTTGAGTTTAAGAAATTCTTTTTCAGCAATCTGTAACTCTTGAATAGTGTTAATGTTTACTGCAACTTCAGAGGAGTTAACTATGTAAATTGCCTGATCTAATTCGGGTTCATCAATTCTTGTGCCATCGTTAATGTTAATTCCTGCTGGAACGACACTTTTTCCATCATATTCAAATGAGTAACTTAAGCTCATACCTAGCTTCTGTTTTGTTTCAAGTGGAACTACTACAGCTAAAGCAGGCTTTCCGTATTCAACATACTTTCTAACTACATCGTCGATGATTTTTCCTGTTAAAAGAGGCATATCTGCCGGAATTGTCAGGACCGTCTGTAATTTAAGGATTTTAATAGCATATGCCATATCAGAAACATATTCTTTTCCAGGTGTTTTTAGGATAGCCACCTCGGAATCTTGAAGATGCCGTGTTGTTTTTG
>CAZQTZ010000175.1:0-4465 GCA_964596465.1 uncultured Candidatus Bathyarchaeia archaeon
AAAACTGTTTAAAATCCCCATCTAATACTCAAAATAATTTTTTTAACTAAATAATTCTCCAAAAAATAAAATAAATATAAAAAGGAAAAATAGGCGTTAATTCTTCCAGGTATGAAGTGCATTTCTTAGTTCTTTATGAGTTTTAGCATATTCTTGTAGACTAATTTCTTGGACTGCAGCGTCAGCGGCTTGGCGCATAGCTTTTGCGCCAGCGGTTGTCCCGTCGGGGTGTCCATGGATACCTCCACCTGCCTGAATTATGACATCTTTCCCAAAAGTTTCCAGCAGAGCTGGTACTAATCCTGGATGTAAACCTCCTGAAGCAACTGGCATAACAGATTTTAATCCATACATTTCCATCTTTAGAGCATCAATATTTTCAAGCACTTCTAATTTAGTTTCACTCATTTTGCCAACTACAGTCCCAACATGAAGTTGATCAACACCGATAATGCGAGCTACTTTTGCAATAGGCCGCATAGAGATTCCGTGTTGAGTGTTCTTGGTAAAGGCTGCGTGGCCTGCGCGGTGTGCATGAATAACAAGTTTAAGGTCTTGGTTTCGAAGAGTTTGTAATGCTGACCAGCCGCAAGTTAGAATGTCAACCATAACATATTCGCCACCGTAGTCTACGACCATGTCTGCTCGATCAAGCATTGTTTCTGTGTCTGCGGTAATGTTGACCATGTAGACTTTTTTTTCTCCTGTTTCATCCTGAGCTTTATCTCTAGCTTCTAATGTTTTGCTTAGGCGCTCTTCAAAAGGATTGAACGTTTGGCTGCTTAGGTTTTCGTCATCTTTTACTACGTCGCACCCCCCTGCCCAGGCTTCGTAGGCAACTTTAGCGTGATCTTCGGTTTTAAGTCCTAACTTAGGCTTAATTATAGTCCCGACTAGTGGTCTTTGTGGGACTTTGAGAAGTTTACGGACTCCTACAATTCCGTATTTTGGTCCACTGAAACTTTTTACAAGGTCAGCGGGTATTTGGATGTCATTAAGTCTTAAGTTTTTAAGTGCTTTAAGTCCAAAAACATTACCTGCAATGCTGCTTAAAATATTAGGCATATTGCCTTGCTCAAAAAGTTCAATCGGGTAAGCTATGGTTGCGGCATTTCCTTCGAGTTTAAACACATGAGCAGCAAGTTTTTCAACATATGGTTTAACGGTAGTAAGCTCGGTCCATGTGCCTACACTACTTTCAGCGGCGACTCCCCCTGCTGCCTCTTTAAGGCTTATGTCTTCAGGTTCAATTGTAAATGTGCAGATAAGGTCGGAGGATTTTGGCTTGTAGGTTAAATCTACGAAGTCTACATACTTCAAAATTGTATTCTCCTCTATATCACTAATGTGAGTTAAATCCATTAAAATCTTTAACTATTTCAATCAACATCATAGAACGCGTGATTGAATGAAGCTTGTTGTTGGTATCCTAAACATTACAGCAGGCGGTAAAAGAATTGCTATTCTAGACGATGAAATAGCGGGATTATTAGGTTTACATTCTTCAGACAGGCTCAGATTAACATATAATGATAAAGAATTGATAGCATTAGTTAACGTAGCCACCGATTTTCCACATGATCGTATATGGGTATATCTCGAAATTGCTCAGACCTTAGGACTTAGAGACGGGGATACAATTGATGTGCAAGTCGCTCCTATGCCTGAATCCCTAAATTATGTTCGAGCAAAATTACGTGGAGAACGTCTGCGGGAACAAGAGATTGAAACAATAGTAAAAGATGTCGTCGAGCAGCATCTAAGCGACATAGAAATTTCCGCTTTCTTGACAGCATTAAAAATCTATGATTTGAATATGAGCGAAAATGAAGCCCTATCTCGTGCTATGGTTGAAACTGGAAAAAGTCTGAATTTTGGCGCCGGCTCGATTCTGGATAAACATAGCATCGGAGGGATACCAGGTGATAAGACTTCTATGATCGTAGTGCCTATAATTGCAGCTGCAGGTTATACTATTCCGAAAACTTCATCGCGTGCTATCACTTCACCTGCAGGCACAGCTGATCGCGTTGAAACTCTCTGTCCAGTAGATTTAACGTTATCTGAGATAAAGAGCGTAGTGAAGAAAACTAATGGTTGTCTTGTTTGGGGAGGCGCATTAGAGTTAGCTCCTGCCGATGATTTGTTCATTAAAATAGAGTATCCTTTAGGCATTGATCCACTAATGTTACCCTCGATAATGAGTAAGAAAAAAGCCATTGGAGCTACTCACATAGCTATCGATATTCCAACTGGGACTGGTGCGAAAATAAAAACTATGAGCGAAGCTTACATGTTGGCTGCTGATTTTGTAGATTTAGGAAAAAGACTTGGTATGAACGTTCAATGCGCCATGACTTCAGGTGAACAACCCCTAGGATTCGGAATCGGAGCAGCATTAGAAGCACGCGAGGCATTAATCACGTTAATGGGTCATGGGCCTTTAGATGTTAAAGAAAAAGCGCTTAGCTTAGCAAGTATGCTTTTCGAAATGGTCGGTGAGCCCAATGGTCGATTAAAGGCAGAACAAATATTGACCTCTGGGAAAGCAGAAAAGAAATTCCGTGAAATAATCGAAGCTCAAGGCGGGAACCCTGATATCAAACCTGAAAATATACCGATTGGTCCAGAACGGGTTGAAGTTCGAACTAAACAAAAAGGTAGAGTTTTATGGATAAATACTGATGGCATAGTTCAAGTTGCAAGAGCTGCAGGAACGCCCAAGGAGAAAGGAGCAGGAATAATGCTGAAGGCAAAAATTGGTGATGAGTTGGCAAAGGGAGATGTGCTTTTCGAAATCTATGCTGAACGCTCTAGCAAGCTATCGAACGCTTTAGAGTTAGCTGAACGTATCGAACCTGTGGTTTTAAGTCGGAAGCAAGAAGAACGCATACTGCTTGATCAATTTCCGCAAAAACCCGCAGTCCGCGAAAAAGCATTCAGTATAGACAGATAAAGAAAAAAGGAAAAATCGTTGATTTAGCGGGCTTTAGATTGTACTCTTGGTCCAAGAAGAACCCAGAGCCAATCTACAAATTCTTTCATGTTTTTTGTTTGTATATAGACCTCGCCTGGTCCTGTGATTTGTGTGACTAATCCCTCACCACCTAGAATGGTCTCTTTAAGTCCTCCAAATTTAGTTACTCTGTAAGTGCAGCTGTCACTAAATGCTACTAGATGAAAATTATCAACTATGAGCGTTTGCCCGGGCATAAGGGTATGCTTATCAATCGCTCCGAAGGTATTGATAAAAAGGTATCCGCTTCCTGTTGCTTTTATCATAAAAAGACCCTGTCCAAATAGGCCTTTGGTAAATCCTTCCCATTTGACATCTAAGTCTACGTTTTGTGTACTAGCGATGTAGGCTGATTTCTGTACGATGTATCCTTGTCCAGATTTAACCTCTAGCATCTCAATATCTCCCACAGGTGCGGAAACAAAACCTGCTTCTCCGGGTCCTACAGTAGCTGTGTAGTCATTAACCCAGAAACTTTGTCCGCCTATAACGCTTAATCCTAAACTTCCCCAGAAGCTCTTTTCTCTTTTACGAGTATGAGCTTCGATTGTGGGGTCCATGTAAGTCATAGCGCCTGATTCTGCAGTGATAGTTTCCCCTTGATCTAAATTAACAACAAGCATCGAATATGACGGTTTATATTTGATATCATATTTCACTTATAATCCCTCAATTGATTGCAATCGATATCTGCCTAATAAATTAATAATACTGAATGTTAATCTAGTCTTTTGATAGAAAATTAAGTGCGCTTTTTGGCGTTTTATCTCTTAATTCAAATCTCTGAGGGTTTGTATATCTTATGTTACCTTCTATGCGTTTTTTCATTTACTGTTCCTTTAAGGGAACAAAATGTTCCATGAAGAACAATTAGAGGCAGGTTAAGCAAGAAAATATTGTGAATCACAATGAGTAAGCAAATTTATTTAACTCAAAGTCTTTTTCCCCGTTCTCTTATCTTGGTTTCAGTCTGTGCTTTTTTCATTTGGACCCAATACGAATTTTTTCAAAGTGCCGTATTCAGCTATGATTTAGTTCAAAACTTCTCGTTTTATCAATTAAAAATGAATCTACCTTGGTGGGTCGCGACATTTTATGCAAGCGAGCTTGGAGGAACTATAGGGGGCGTTATGCGATGGGCGGGCAGTTTTCTAGCACTTTACATTGCTTTCGTCTTTTTCAGAAACGGGCAAGCTATTCTGCCAAGTCTTAAAGGAAAAATTCGTGCTGTATTACTTTTAGAGGCAATTTACTTCCTATTTCTTATACCCACAATATGGCTTGGTTTTATCTTTCCATTTATAGGCGGAAATGTATGGTACTTCGAAACTACCCCAATAATGGAGGTTTTCTTCTCCGCTGGACTGACTTCTTTAATGATGGTTTTGGTCCTTCCTTATGTCCTCTTGAAATTGCGCTCAAATTTACAGGGCAATATACCACCTTCTG
>CAZQTZ010000176.1:0-4410 GCA_964596465.1 uncultured Candidatus Bathyarchaeia archaeon
CGTGTCTAGGCTCTTGCAAACCCCATTTTATTATTTATAGCATACAAATATGGCATTCGATTTTAATACTCCCACATCAGTTTCTTCACCATCGATGACTCAGCAATTTACTCCTAGACAGGTGGTTGGCACGTTGGTTGGTAACCTTGGAGATATGATAGGGTTTCCTCAACCAATTTTTAACTTAGGAGAAAAGATATATGGAGGAACTTTACCAGGCAGATCTTCACAGGTTTATGCTTCAGATCAGGTGCCTTATGGTCCCCAACCAGCACCAGCAGGATATTACCCCCAGCCACAACCCGCCACCCCAACATCAAAAAAGAGCAATCCACAACCATCCGATAGTGACGGCGGTGGATATCAACCTCCCTCCATTGATCCAATTCTGGAAGAAATCAATAGGATGTATGACCCAATCATGTCTCACTTAAGCTCAGCAGAGTCTAGGTTGAGAAGTGAATTGCCTGGTGCATTGAGTAGGATTGAGGATCAATTCGGAACAGCCAAGCAGACACTAGACACCGGAAAGACGCAAACAAGTAGGCAAATTGGCGAGTCTGAGGAGCAAGCACGAGCAAGAACTCAGGCAGCTCAAGACGCAGCCAGAAGGTTATTTCAAGAACTAAACATTGGCGCTCAGCAACGTTTTGGAGGATCATCAAGCGCTGGTGAAGCGTGGAGTGAGCTGGCCAATAGGGAGATGATGAGAAATATGGGAGACATAAACATGCAGGCAAACGAGACGTTTAGAACTATTGCTCGGCAAAAGGTGGAGCTAGAGGAAAACTACAATAATGCTCTAATGCAGTTAGAGCAGCAAAAAAGAGACGCTATTGCCAATATTGAGAAAGAATTTAATGACAGAATACAAGACATCAATAGAATGAGGGCGGAGTCTGAAAGTGCCAAGTCTCAGATGAGGGTGGATGCGCTTCGTGATTACAGGAATCAAATTATGCAAATTCAGCTTGACGAGCTCAACTATAGAAGGCAGATAGATGCGCAGGCTAAGTCTGCGCAATTGCAGCTAGATACAGCTCTTGCGGAATTCCAACAGGCTGGTGGCATGGCGGGAACGGCTACCTCTAATTTGATGGCTGGCACTACAATGAATCCCCAAACAGGGTTGACGCCCCTATTCAGCAACACAGCAACTTCTCAAATGATTGGTCAAATGACTGGTAGAGATGATGAACTGTTTCCCCAGGGGCAAATTCTAAGACAAGCTATTGACCCGTGGGCAAACCTCAACGTCGCTCGCTAACTTTTGCAAACCTCTTTTCAACTATAATATTGTCAGGTTATGGCAACACTAAAAGATCGCCTTCGGGATATTCTTGATAATCGTATTAGAGCTACTGCTAGGAGGGTGATGAACACTCCCCTGCCACAATCACTACAAGCTCCCACTAAAGCCCTTAACCAAACAACCAGAGCCGTAGAAAAACATCCCTGGATTGGTGCTCCTGTTAGAATGGTTAAAGGTAGGGGGGAAGAACAAGCAAAACTTCTAACGTCGTCTGCTCAAGATTTTAGTCAAGGTAAACCGGTACAGGGGGCTTTAAAGGCTGCAGGGTTCGGCTTATCACTAACACCACCTGGAGCAGGCTCAGCTGCTTTAGTAGGTAGTTTGGGTGCGCTAGGAGCACCATCAGGAGATAGGGCGAGAGCGTTTGGTAGAGGTACTACATACGCCTCCATTTTTGGTAAGGGGTCACAAATAACCAACCCATTTATAAACAAAGCGATTACTGGAATGGGATTGGGTCAAAAGACAGGTTTTGTTGCATCAAGGGCTGTGCCAGCTTTAGCTAATGTGGCTCAGGGGATAGGTCTGGACAGAACAGCAGGCACGCCAACTACTCCAACAAGTATAGGTCTTGATTTAGCTGCTGGTTTGGTTGGAGGTCGGGGATCCTTTGCTTCAAGCGGGGCAATTCGTGGCGCTAAGGCAGTTAAGCCAAGGCTAACCATGAAAGGTAATGACCCTGGTGAGTTGACACAAATGTACAACGCTATCAGAAAAATGGATTTAGACGAGATGGTCTCCGACCGATTGGGAATGGTTAAAAACTTTAATGACACCGCCTCGCATTACTTGAAAAAGTTGGGGTTTAAAGCTACTCAAATATCTAAAATGACGGAGGCAGAGAAATGGAGAATATTATCTCCTCATGTTCAGGAGAATGTTATGTATCGTGTCGGGGACGTGCCAGCCATGGGTATTACTCAGAAAAAAACACTCCCCATATCCACCAAGCAATTACTAGACCAGATAGACCAAAGTATAGAATCGCAAAGCCTTCCATTGACAAAGAGTATAGCAGAACAAGACTACTATGACTCTATCCTAAAACAAGCCAGGAATCAGGTTAACAATGAAACCAGATCAGCATTTACCAAGGCAGGCATTGACGCTATTAACAGAGTTAAATCAATGGCTAGATCCAGGAAGTTCGTTGAGGGAGATGTTGAGACCTTAAGAGCAAAGAACAGTAAGGCCGTAGAAGAGGCCATTGAGGCAGTAAGAGAGACAACCGGAATAACCGATGACAGCGAGGCTCTGGCATACGCTCTCAGTCTACCCACGGCAAAAAATTCACTGGTTTCAGTACCTAAAACAAAAGAGTTTATGAGAGTGTACGTGGGCAAGCCCACTCCTGAGACGCTTAAGAAGATAAAATTTAGACACATTAAGGCTCAAGAGATAACAGCTAAACAAGATTACGCACAATGGTTAAGGGCCCTCAGGTCCCAGGAGGGGCTTCTTACAGGAAGGCAGCTTGTGGATAAAGCGACTGGATCACTCAGCAAACAAAGATCAGCCGCCTCTAGTGACAGTGTTGTTGAAAAGATGAATGATATTCATGGTTTTTCTGCTCAGATGAGGGATTTGCACAGGAACTTCAAGAGAGCATACGGTGGTGCTTACGATATTGTTAAAAAAACAGTATTAGACCCGTTTGACGATAGCAAAAAACAGTTTGTGGTCTCTCAGGAAAAGTGGTTAGATGAATTAGATAACAATGTTGTTAAAAAACTTGGTATAAACAAGAAGAGTAAAGAGAGTCGTTTGGTTCAACTATATGGTGAGGGTCAAATAAGCCTTGAGGATCTAAAAAAGGAAACTCCAAAATGGCGGGAAGTGGTTGAGGCAGATCAATGGTTTAGAAAAGCATACGATCAGTTGTTGGATGAGGTGAATGAGGTCAGGCGAAGGATTTATCCTAACGACCCTAAAAAAATCATCCCCAAAAGAAAAGACTACTACCGTCACTTTAGAGAGGTAGCACAAGGTTTTGAGGGTCTAAAAAATATATTCGACACTCCGTCTAACATCGCTTCTCCGCTTGCGGGAGTGAGCCAAAGAACTAGACCAAAGTCAAAATGGTTGTCTTTTGCACAGGAGCGCCTTGGGTCGATAACTGATGAGGACGCAGTTGGTGGATTTTTGGATTACCTTAAGGGGGCGACATACGCAAAGTACATAGATCCGCAAATAGTCACTTTTAGAGCATTGCGTGACGAGTTGGCAATGGCAACTGAAAGCGGTGCAAACAAGGGAAAGATAAATAATTTTCTGGAGTATTTGGATGATTTTGCTAATGACTTAGCTGGTAAAACTAACGCGCTGGATAGGTACGCACAGAAAGTAACAGGAAGAAGAGTTTTTAGTGCGCTAAACTGGCTTAACAGTCGAGTCAAGGCTAATGTCATTTTGGGAAACCTGTCGTCATCGGTCGCTCAAATCTTTAATGTACCTCAGGGCATAGCTGAAGTTGGACCCAAGTACGCATATGCAGGCTTGGGAAAAACACTGAGCGGGTTGTTTGAGCAAAACAAAGCAATGGCTGAGTCTGGTTTCATTAAAGAGAGATATTTTAATGCTTACGATAAATTTGACAGGGGAATGGTAAATGATGTCAAGAAAGGAGCAGCTTGGTTGACTTCGGTGCTTGATGAGATTGGAACTAAGTACATCTGGAACTCAGCTTATGAAAAAGCACTGGCCGAAAACATCTCCGACCCAGTAAGATATGCAGATGGTGTTGCAAGAGGAATGGTTGCCGGTAGAGGGATCGGCGAGGTTCCACTTGCTCAAAAAGCAAAACTGTTTCAGTTGGTTGCACCATTTCAACTAGAGGTGGCTAACTTGTGGTGGGTAATGAAAGATTGGGTGGATGATAAAACTTTTGGCAAGTTTGCAACTTTTGTTATAGCTTCCCACGTATTCAACAAGGCGGCTGAGTCCATAAGAGGATCTGGGGTATCTCTTGATCCATTAGAAGCGGCAATAGACGCAATGGAGACTTATCAAAATGAGGAAGATAAAAAAGTCGGGGCTATAAGGGCTACGGGAAGAATCGCCGGAGAAGCCCTATCAAACCTTCCTTTTGGTCAAACCTT
>CAZQTZ010000177.1:0-4401 GCA_964596465.1 uncultured Candidatus Bathyarchaeia archaeon
GGTTGTTTTCTTGGGTATTTGAATTAATCGTGATTTCGAATATTTGCTTATTCGCATTTGGATATATGATGGAGGCTGTTCATTTAATTGTCCATACTCAACAACATACTATATTCATGTCAACTATACTCCAAAAGATTGTCTTATTTTTCTCTAAAAATTTCAAGAAAAAAGTTTTAGCAATATTTAAATATTGTTAGATGTCTGAATTTTAGTCAATGTCACCTCAAGGATATGACATAAATTATGGCTGAAAAAACTTACGAAGGCATTCCTAGAAGGAAAATACCTTGGAATCCGAAAATAGATTACGATAAATGTACTGCTTGTGGAAAATGTGTTGATTTTTGCCACGTAGGTGCTTTCAAATTCAAAGAAAAAGACGGCAAGAAAAGAACTATTGTAAATCCAAATAAATGCATAGTGTTCTGCAGAGGATGCGAGAGTATCTGCCCAGTAGGTGCCATCAGTCATCCTGATGAAGAAGAAACGCAAAAAATCATCAACAAACTTAAGACTAATCAATAGTAATAGTTTACCTGAATTTTTCAGCTCTTTTTTACTTGTTTTCAATCGTTAAAACGATAATTGTTCCTTCAATTCTGAGATGTTGAATATAACTACTCAACGTTTTTGCTAATGGATAAGGAAAATTCTGACTGTTAAATATTTACAATATTTTTGTATGGTACTTTAATTAAAAACGGTTTATCCTACGCACCAGCCAAAGCGTTTCATATCGGCGGGGTGGATGTTCTTTTCCAGTAGGAAATCTCGCAGACATACAGGATCGGTTTCTAAGTAGTCGCCTGTGCAGGCGTAGGCTCGTCCTCGGCAACCGCCGCAGGTGGTGCGGTATTCGCATTCGCCACATTTTCCTTTCAGTTGGCTTCTTTGTCTGAGTTGTTTAAGCAAGGGTGCATTGAACCAGATATCTTTGATGCTTTTTTCGCGTATATTGCCCACTTTTATTGGTAAAAATGTGCATGGGTACACATCGCCATTTGGTCTTAGACTAAAGTAGGCTATACCAGCGTGGCATCCGACTGGGTTGTGGATCCAGAACTGTTTCAGTAGTAGGTCACGGGATTTGGTATCGTTTGTCTTGTGCATTTTGGTTGTAAGTTCGGGGTATAACGGAACTCCGCCCGACATTGTAAAAATCATGTCCTTAGTTTCTTGGGTTCGATATAGGTAGCGTATCAGTTCTGTGCGTTGATTCTGATCCATTGCTTGGTCCATTATGTCTTTTCCTCTGCCGACGGGTACAAGGTCATAAACGGCTACCTGTTCAATGCCAAGTCTGCCTAAGAAATCAATTCGTTGAGGTATCTCCGCATAAGTGTCTTTAAGTGCCATGGTGGTGATGACTACTTCTAATCCGATGTCTTTGCATGTTTTGATTGCCTTTATGGCTTTGTCAAATGTGCCTGGCAAATTTCTGAGTTTGTCATGGCTTTCAGGTATAACAGAGTCAATTGGTATGCCGACGGCTAGAATTCCTGCATCTTTCAGCTCTTCGGCAACTTTATGATTTAATAAAAGACCATTTGTCAGCATAGCAGGTAAGATGCCTGCATCAACGCAATACTCAGCTAGTGATAGGACAAAATTCTTTCTGAGAAGAGGTTCGCCTCCACTAAATATTAGGGCCTCTGTTCCCAAATTTGATAGCTCATCTATCACTCGCATTCCCTCCTGTAAGCTAAGCTCGTTGGTCATGGGTTCGCGAGCTGAGACATGACAGTGCAGGCAACTTAGATTGCATGCGCGGGTAACTGCAAAAGAAACAATGGTTGGGCTGTTTGGTTTTCCTTCTATGCCCTTATCGAAAAGTTTTTGGCGAAGCAGCGACTCGACTAGTTTGAAACCAATCCCCATGCTAATCTCTCCTTTTTGCAGAGAAATCTAAGCAACTGCTTCGTGGTTTATTCATTTTTGTTCCTTTCATTATGGTTTTTGGCGGAATACTAGCAGTTGTATTGCTCTGCGTAAAAGCCAGGCTATGGCGAAAGTAATTGAAACCGCAATTATCACTATCATTAAATTCGGACCAATGTCAAATGCTGACTCAACAACTTGGGGGTCGAGGTCGCTAATTTTTACTTCGTCTATGATAATCTTTGAGTCATGTCCAAAGTAGAATTCTGTTCCATTACATATTGAGCCTTGAGGGTTTTGTGTGCCATGGATTGGTCGGACAGTTTGTTCATATCCATTAACATATAGATGCATTCCAGTTGCGGTGCGTTCGAAAATGACGTGGGTCCATTGGTTTAAGGTGATAACGGGTTCTGTGGTTATTATTTCGTTGAAGCCGTCTGATGTAGTTGTTATAAATCCACTTAGTGTGCCTTGGGGTACGTCTATGCCGTCTTTATCTGGGCCTGCTCTTACAGCTAGGCCTACTATTCTGTTGGTGCTTTCCCAGTTGGGGTCATCCCGCGTGCACTTGACAACTATGTTGTTGTAAGCTGCATCCGTGTAGCCTTGAACGTTAATCCAGGCTTCAATTTTGATTTCTTCTTGAATGTCTAAATTCGGTGAGATGGGGATGTATATGGGTTGAGGTGAGGGCGGAAAACCTACGAGGAAGGCAATTGGTACGTAGACAAAGTTATGCCCATCGAAGTAGAATGCTTTGTCAAACTTGCCTTCAACAAGCATAGCTGAGGTGTCAACTCCGACAATTCCATTGTTTATTCCAGTGGCGTCGGGAGTTACTTCTCTGTATCCATCCGGATTGATTTTATCTAGGTGCCAAAGGCCAATTGTATGGTTGTCGACTGTGCTTTGTGCCTTTACAGTGGCTATAAGCGAAAAACTTAGCATACTTGCTAGAATTAGATTTATGATTAGTATTGATTTTATTTTATGTTTTAAGGTGATTAACGTCCTCTCCGTTTAATTTTGTTAATATTTTATATTGTTGTAGAAAAATGTATTTAGCTCTCTCTGAAGAACAGTGCTGTTCTTCCCTGAGAACAGCTGAGAAAATTGGTGTCTTAAGTGATTTTGTACAGTTTGTGATTTGTATGCTGTAGATACTCTTATTCACTGCTACATATTTAAATATGTGATTATGAAACGTTTGTTTTGAAAATCTGTCTACGGTGAACTAATTGGAAGATAAAGAGATAAAACAAATTGTAAAGAAAGCCTATGCTAAAGTGGCAAAAGCAGACCAGACTAATTGTTGTTGTAGCTGTGGTTGTGGTGCCCAAGATGCCGGAAATGTAATTAAAATATCTAAAGACATTGGATATTCAGATGCAGAGATAAGTTTAGCACCTGATGCAAATCTAGGGTTAGGCTGCGGCAATCCTACTGGTATAGCCAACATAAAAGAAGGTGATGTTGTGCTTGACCTCGGAAGTGGCGCAGGATTTGACTGTTTTTTAGCTCTAAAAAAAGTGGGGCCAACAGGCAAAGTCATAGGCGTAGACATGACAGAAGAGATGATTGACAAAGCCAAATCCATTGCTGAAAAAAACGAAAAAATAAATGTTGAATTTAGATTAGGCGATATAGAAAATCTGCCCATAGAAACCCAATCAATTGATGTTATAATTAGTAATTGCGTGGTAAATCTAGCTCCTGATAAATCTAAGGTTTTTGACGAAGCGTATCGTGTACTGAAAAAAGGTGGTAAAATGTACATTTCTGATATCGTTCTTCTGAAAGAACTTAATGAGGATCAAAAAAATGATGAAGCTTTGCTTTCAGGTTGCGTGGCAGGTGCTTTGTTAAGAGATGTTTATTTAAATAAAATAAAACAAAGTGGGTTTGAGGTCAAAATTCTTTCTGAAGATAAAGGCATTAGTGAGCGGCAATATCGGGGTATTGCGGTTGAGAGCCTTAAACTTGAAGCAACTAAACCTGACTAACCAATAAATTTTGGGGTTACTGCTGCATAGCTTGTTTTTTGCTATGTCGTAGAAATGCTCTAGCTATGAAAGGTACCAATATTCCTGCTAGTATTCGGGGTAGGAAAATCAGTACAACACTTGACATGCTTGCGCCTAAGATTGGGGAATATAATCCGACAACAAATACAATTAATGACCCCATCACTGCTGCTGTTACTCCTGCATATAGCATTCGTAGATAGTTTGTTGAGCGTTTACTTAATGCGCCTGCAATGTAGCCTATGAGCATTGCACTTACTAGATTGCCCAGTAAGCTAATGTCTGCGGATCCTTGAGATGCGTATAGCTGGTCTGAAAAATACAGTGCATAAAGGCTTCCTAAAAGAAAACCTGCAGCACCACCCGCCCATTGGTTCCAAATCATCCCGATTAGCATTGGTACACCTATGATGACGATGGCTTCCAGTAGGGGATACTTTAAGCCTTCAAGAGTTGACCCTGATAACATTGAAACGCCAATTATTGAAAATGC
>CAZQTZ010000178.1:0-4399 GCA_964596465.1 uncultured Candidatus Bathyarchaeia archaeon
AGCAGGCTTAAGGCAAAAGCAAGAGCAAAATCATCTAATGATAGCCCAAATGACAATAAAATAAGTACTAAATAGTCTATTATTGTTCATCTCTTTGTTTAAACTATGTACTGTTATTTCGGATGAAACCTGGCTAAATAGGTTTTCTGTTTTCATTTGAAAAATTTAAGAAAAAAACAGCATTTAAATCTGATAAATATCTTAATGGTGAATTGGTTTTTTGACGCCTGAAAAAGTTTATTCTGAAAAGTCATTAATTTTTAAAAATAAGGTAAGATAGTAAAATTAAAGGAAATGATTAATCAGTTTTACATGACTACCGAAAACTTCGAAATTTATGATTATTGATGTATTTCCAGCAGTTACTTCTAAACGGAAGTGGTTTTGTCTTTTTTATTCTATATCGATGCATATGATGACTAATTTTTTCTGAGAAAGATGGTGTTTTAAAAAAGAAGAGAGGGA
This sequence comes from uncultured Candidatus Bathyarchaeia archaeon, assembly GCA_964596465.1. Lineage (GTDB taxonomy): Archaea > Thermoproteota > Bathyarchaeia > Bathyarchaeales > Bathycorpusculaceae > JADGNF01. Next base: position 466 of record CAZQTZ010000178.1, read on the forward strand.
AATTTTATTTTTTTTCAATTTTCAGAAGCATACGTCTATGTTTCTTTCTCGCCTACAGGTTCACTTGTGCTGGTACCAAAGAATCCTCGACCTTGAGCGAAGTAGATGTTTATTGGTTTTTCATTGCGGAGGATGTCCACAACGCTTTGGAACATAGATGATGGGAGATGCATCTTTATGATGCCTCCTGCGTCGCTGTCAGCTTCCCAAGCCATTCCTGGGTCGTTGAATCGAAGCCATGCAACAACTGTTGTTCCGTTTGAGAGCTGTATTTGAGCTCTATTTGTTTGGTATCCTTGCTCGCTACCGTATATCAAAATATGATAGCTAGTTACGTTCACCAATTTTGTCACCAAATATATTATTATAAGTGTTAATTTATAAGTCTTAATACACAAAACTTAATACATTAATAATCCACAAATAATAGCCCCGATTAACTCATCAGTTCTTTTATAACACACAAAATTAATTGATTTTAGAAAGATGATGCAACTGGAAATAGAAAAGCGGAGCTTAAAAAAGACGAAAAATAATTATCAAAATTAAGTGTATAACGAGAAAAATTGGGACTAAAATGAACTTAATTTTTCGAGTTTTATGTCTAAATAGAAGCATACCCGCATAAGCCCCGAAAGGGCCAAAAAATGCAACTAAAAGCAATTTTGATTCAGAAAACCTCCATTTTTTTCTCATACTCCTTAACTTATCGGTTAAAAAGACTAATAGTGAAACGACATTCACGATTATCAGTAAAACCATCAGAGGCGAAGCTTGAATCGTATTCATCGTACCCCCTATGAAGGATTGAAAAAATGTAATGTAATCAAATTAGATAAAGAGTACGCGCTTAAAATAGGATGGCTATTTTCCGAGAGCGAGGTGGAGCAGATATACTTACCTGCTGCAATGAACATTATTAGTTTAGTTTGGTTATACTATTTAGATGATGCTGTATACTGTTGATTTGCGGCAAGATGCAACGGTTAATATTAGGGATACGTTTTTGGCCGGCATGGGTAGGGTTGGGGCTTTTTATTCTTCTATATATCCTTCAGGCTATCTCCTCATCTGGCAAAATTGTTAATTTGTTGATTGTTTGTCTGTGTTTCGAATGCAAGAAAACGAAGAAATTCGAGTTCTAAGAGCACTGCTAATGTTCTTTATACCCATCGCGACAAGTGCAATGTCAGAAATTTAGCACAAAAGGAAAAGAAAGGAATTATTGTAATAATTGCGCCAGTAAATTTACTTCTCTTCAAAAGAACAACACGCTTGAAAAAGCAATTATTGTTGTTCTATTTAGAGGCGGTATAATTTTATTTCTGGTTGGTGGCTTTTTGTTTTTATGGAAGATTTTGAGGTTGTCAGGTTTTTCGTCAACAAAGTGATCTTTTCTGTCAAGCTCAAAAACCGAATTTCAGTTATGAATCACTCAAATAAAAGAAATTCTATTTAATCAAGACTGAAGGGGTTGAAAACCGATGCCCGCATAGTTAAACACATAGAGAAGCATTCAGACTTTTTAAAAACACTTATCCTTGAAAACCCCCCGATAGAACCGTTAATTAATGAGAATTCGAAATGAAAAGAAAAAATTGATACATAAAAAACAAAAGAAAAATAATTTTACACTAAAGAGAGTACAGTTGTAACTTGAATACTACATATACCATGCAGTAATAAAAAAATAATAAAAAAGGAAGCTTCGTTTTTATATGAAGGTTATTTGTGTTTTTCTAAAAACGGAACTGCAATAGCTACAGCACCGATGATGATTTTAAGAATTGCGTGCCATTCAGGCTCAGAACCCATATCTGAAACTCCAGGTAAACCAGCAATGCCCATTACTAGAACGATTGCTCCGACAATAATCAAAGTCCATTTAGTTAGATGCAAGAAATCACCTCCTACTATAATTGTCTAAGAAACCGATACTGTCTGTTATAGCACTGAATATTTAATATTTGCTACTCAAGTAAAAAAATAGCCCTATTTAACCATCACGTGCAAGATTTTTGCAGTTTCAGTGTTAATATATTGGATTATTAAGGATCGTAAACGTATGGGAATTTAAAGTCTATGTTATTAAAACAGTTTTTTTAAACTATCTCATTAAGAAAACTTAGCTGAGGCAAATGATTAAGCTAAGGGTTTATAATCTAAATCCACTCCGTAATCGTTATTATTTTTGATTACTACAAAAAATCGTAATAAAGTATTATGTTGTTGTAAAATATGGAAAAGTTGTTGTAGTAAGGTAAAAGAATATATCTTCTCATGTGTCCTTCTATTTTCTCACTTGTAGGCGTATGTAATGAATGAATTAATCGCCAAAATTAACAATTTAAGGAAGGAAAAGAAAGCGATTATCCTCGCCCACAATTATCAACGCCCTGAAGTTCAGGACATCGCAGATTATGTGGGAGACAGTATTGAGCTTAGTCGAAAAGCTATGCAGGAAACTGAAGCGGAAATTATTGTTTTTAGCGCCGTAGATTTTATGGCCGAATCCGCATCGTTACTTAATCCAACAAAGAAAGTCCTAATACCTACCCGTGGTGCAAGATGCCCCATGGCACAGATGCTAACAGTAGATGAGATAAAACGCGCCAAAGAGAAATACCCAAATGCCCCAGTAGTGTTGTATGTGAATTCACTTGCAGAAGCAAAAGCTGAAGCGGATATATGCTGCACTAGCGCAAATGCTGTTGAAGTAGTAAATTCGTTAAAAGCGGACACTATATTATTCGGCCCTGACCGGAATCTTGCAGAATATACAGCTGAAAAAACAGGTAAAAAACTAATTCCGATACCCGAATGGGGATTCTGCCCGACTCATTTGCTGTTTCAACCTGAGGAAATCATAATTCTTAAGCAACAACATCCAAACGCGATAGTAGTGGTCCATCCTGAATGTACGCGGGAAATGCGAAAAGTTGCAGATTATGTAGGAAGCACATCTAAAATGTGCCAATATGTAAAAGCGAGTAACGCTAAAGAGTTCATAGTCGGTACTGAAGAAGGCTTACTACATAGACTGCGTAAAGAGAATCCTGACAAAATATTCTATCTTGCCTATGATGGCGCATTATGCCCAAACATGAAGGTCAATACGCTAGATAGAATTTATACATCCTTAAAAGAAGAAAAATACGTCGTGAGTATCCCAGAAAAAATAGCTGCTAAAGCTAGAGCATCTTTAGAACGCATGTTTCAAGTGAAATCCTAAGAATCAAGTGCTTACAACCACTGTTTTTAGGATTTTTACTCCTCTTTTTGTAGCAAGTTCATCGCTCAGATGTCGAATTTCTCGAGCCTTTCCTTTTACTGCTATTGCCTCTAAACAGTCACGTTCACTAATATGGACATGCAGAGTGGAAGTCACTAATTCTGAATGCTCATGCTGGGTTTCAGTTAAGTCACTTTCTAATCCGCGCACATCATGATCGTAAACCATTAACAATACACCAGTTTGAGGTGTATTAGCTTCTTCTTTAAGCCATTTACGTTCATTTACAAAGACTCTTACTGCATCCTGAATTGCTTTTGAACGACTTTCATAACCCATTTTGCTTATAATCTCATCAAAGTCTTTTAGAAGATCTGGAGGAAAAGTTACACCAATACGAGTAATTTTTGACATGGATATCGCTCTGATGAAAAATAGCGTTTTATACCTAAAAAGTTTTATACTAACAAGGCTAGTTGCGGAAAGAATTTTCCAAATTTGAGTGATTATTTGTATACCATTTTTTCCAAGAATTCTCGAACAGTTTATATCAGAGCAAAGTAGAGAATTAACTGGGGAGAATGCTTATGAGTAGTATACCAGTCCACTTGAATGAAACAAATTTTGACCAGACCATAAAGAAGAATAAATTAGTTCTGATTGATTTTTGGGCGGCGTGGTGTGGACCGTGTAGAGCTTTGG
>CAZQTZ010000179.1:0-2439 GCA_964596465.1 uncultured Candidatus Bathyarchaeia archaeon
TTACTGTTAGGTTCTTTTAGTTATTAAAAAAAGAAAAAAGAGTATATTTGTATTTTAGATTATGCTGGTGGTTGATATGGTGGCGGATACTGGTTTATTGGAGCTTGAGGTTGTGGTTCTTTGAGTTGGAAAAAGGCTATTGCTACCAATAGTATGGCAATCCAGACAAGTAATAATCCAATTAAGATTATTGTTAAAACTGCGCCTATTAGTAGAACGGTTCCTGCTGATCCAAATAATCCAATATTGCTTTTATCTCGAAGCAGATTTAGCGAGCGTCTATAAAGGAAAGCTACTATCAGAACAAAGACAAATAAGATGACAAGCGAAAGCAATACGGCTGCTAAAAATGGTGCAATAGCGCTAAAATTCATATCAGCGGCTATTTGTGTTGGGTCTAGTTGTGCAATTGTTGTTAAGTCGCCGTTCCATTCTGGAAAAATGTTAGTTAGGAATCCGATAGCGGCGATGAACATGACGGCAACAAAAACCACTGCTCCGACTATGCTTAGAATCGTCCCGAATAAAGCATTGTTAAAGATGCCTGCTTCTTTATAGTAATCCGCTAAGCCTTTAAAGCCTATTAATAGGAGTATTAATCCAACAAGCGGTAGTATGCCGAAGGTATAACCGATTAAAGGTGGGATGCACCCGATAAAAAGCATCAATGCGCCTATTCCGCCTAAAATTTTGCTAGAGTCAAAGTTCAATTGTGTATCCTCCCAGACTCGTTCAGATAACTCAGGATAAAAGTTTTACTGTAGAATGCCGCTGAAAGTTTCTGAAAAATAGATTACTTTTCTTAAAGAATGATTGTCAATCTTGAGCGCTTTTTATTTTTAGTTGTTCTTCAAGGATTGCATAGTAGCTTTGGAGGTATTGTTTGCCTTTGTTTGTTACATTGTAAATTTTTCTTTCTCTTCCATTTTGCTTCTGTAATTTGCTTATGAGAAGACCTGATTGTTCTAAGGCGTTTAATGTTGGGTATAGGGCGCCATGTCGAAGATTTATGTTTAAGCATTTTTGGAATGTTTTTTTTATTTTATATCCCCACATTGAATCATTATCGATGACTCGAAGTAATTGAATGTCTAGTAGGTTTTTTGTTATGCGCTCGATGATTTCTTTTTTATATTCTTCTGTCATGAATATTCTTCTAGGTGTTTAGTGATGCTTAATTTATCTACTTTTAGGTGTCTTTAATTATTGTTTTAGTTGTTTTTTGCTTGTCTGTGTAGCTGAATATTTATATTGCGGCTTGACTCTTAAGACTTAAAGCAATATGTCTATTTTGGTACATATTGTATGTGTGTACAACTCAACAACAAGAGCTAAAGAAAAATGACAACTATTAAAAAAGAGATAAAAAAGGACTCACCTAAAAACCTATTAGATTTTGTAGTCTTCAATTTATTAAAATTAAAACCTATGCAGGTCACCCAAATAATAGGTCAAATCTATCAAAATATGGGAATCAAGTTTGAATTAAATAATTTTTCCCCTCTTTTAAATAATATCGAATCGTATGGGATAATCGCTGGTAAATGGAACTTAGTTGATGGAAGACCAAGAAAAATTTATTCTCTCACAACAGAAGGTAACCAGATTACCAATTCTATTAAAAATGAATTCAACAATAAATGTCAAGAAATCATTAAAATATACAATCTGTAATTAAAGCATAATTTACGCTTAATAACTATCATGTATTAAATACGCCTTTTTACTTACATTTAGTATTAAAGTGGCAGGTGAAAATTTGACTGAAAAATCCAGCAACTCAAAAAATGCTTTAAGCCTCCAAATTTTAGACTTTTGTAAGCATGTTGCTGGATCAAACGGCATTGTTGCCATTTGTCATTCGGATTATGATTCTCTTCAGAAATCAAGCTTAAAATCAACTATTCAAGTAATAGAAGTATTGCATAATTTCCAGCCTAGACTAATGAGTTATGTAAAAATCATCGAAGGCAGGAATATATTTTTCTTTGTTGTTGACCAGTGGGTATTCGAAAGAGATATCGATCGCGGCTTTTTAGGTGAAGCTTTAGCGAATGAGCTTCTATTTCCCTATTTACCATTATTTAACTCTGAATACCTAAAAAGGCAAGAAATTAACCTAAAAAGACGTCTCATTTTAGAGCTTTTAGAAAATATCGTATTAAGTTATCCTGAATATTCTTACACTCTGCGAATAAAACCTGAATATTTTATGTATGAAGTTATGTTAAGTCGAGTTCGAGTTTTTCCGCCAATGGCTTATCGTGCATCCCCTTTTCTGCGCGGAGAAACTAAAAAAGAAAAAAACACTATGATTCTTCAAGGTTATCATGATGCCTTAGATGAATTGGCGCAAACCGGTGTTATATCCTATTATAAAAAGGATGTAATGATTTCAGAAACTTTTGTTCAATCAAGTAAAAAACCTAGGATTCGCTT
>CAZQTZ010000179.1:2449-4361 GCA_964596465.1 uncultured Candidatus Bathyarchaeia archaeon
GACTCTATTTTCTTCTTTTTTTGGTGTATTTCCTCAATTTCTAAATTTCCTTTCACAAAACACTGAGGCTTTCTCTCATTTCCAAATGCTTCCTTGGCGTAGCGAATTTGGTGTAGGAAAAAATTTTATTGATCCGCAAAAATTTATTTCTGTTCCGACTGCACAAGGCTATGTTTCTTTAGCGGAAAATATTGACATCCAAGGTTATGCGCAAAAAGTTCTTCGGGTAGATTATGAAAAAATTGAGATTAACAAATTTGGCGGAGTCATCAACGATGTATATCTCATTAAAGCTACTTCGGATAATTCAGAAAAGAGAGTTCTTGTAAAACGCTTCAAAGATTTATCCAGTTTTAAATGGTTTCCCCTTTCGATGTGGTCCGTTGGTGCTCGAAGTTTCTCTCTTTTAGGAAAATCTCGTTTAGAAAGAGAATGTGCTATAAACGAGCTTCTTAGTCGTGAAGGCTTCAATGTTCCTAAAGTTCTCTATGTTAGCGCAAATGAACGACTGGTATTTCTGGAGTACTTGGAGGGTAAAAATCTAACAACTATAGTTAAAAAAATTGGTAAATCAAGCAACACCTCTCTAATGACAAAAGAACTTGGGCTTTTTAGGCAAGTAGGTGCAATCTATGCAAAGGTTCATGCGCTGAACGTGGTTTTAGGTGATGCTAAACCAGATAATATCATAATCGGTAAAAATAATAGCTTGTACCTTCTGGACTTTGAACAGGCTGGTCGTAATGGTGACAAATCTTGGGATGTAGCTGAGTTTCTGTATTTTTGTGGGCATTACCTGCCTTTGAATAGTGAGCAAAAAGCCGAAGCGATTGCCCAAGCTTTTATTTGTGGTTATCTGTCCGCCGGCGGAAATATTAGGACTATTAATTTGGCTGGTACTCCTAAATATACTCGGGTTTTTAGTATTTTTACATTGCCTAGTATACTCTTGGTTATGCTTAATGTCTGCAAAAATGTTCAATCTTTATAATTTAACCTAGGGTTTACGATTTAGAGTAAGACATTAGATTTCTTCTCGAGTATTAATTTTATGACCTGAATTTGTTCCTTTCAAGAGTAGTTGAGTTGATGCTTTTTTCATCGAAAATGGCGTTCCTTCTTATTCTTAGCAAGTAGTCAGCATCAGACTCAGACTTGTTCTGCATTATTGATGGTGCTAGCTGTTTTTATGTTTCGAATGCAATTACAATTATGAAAGTAGGTGTCTTTTTTGAGCGAAGAAATTCGCTACTATATGGGTAAGTACAAGGTTAAGGTTGTGACTCAAAGCATTGGGTACTGGATTGTTGAAGCTCTTGAGTCCTTTGAAGATACCCTTAATGGCGAAAAAGTATTGGTTCAGATTGGCGAAAAACGTATTATTCCTCCTCGCTCTGCTCATAAACACAAGCGTTTAGGCCCCCCAGTAAAAGAGCACGCTTATGAATTAAAGATGGAAAAGAAACTTAAACATATCATAGATCGAAAAGAAAAACCAAGTGCCCCTGCTAAGTAACAATGACAATGTTTAGTGGTAATCTTATCTTAGCCTTCATAAACCATATGTCTTGAAATAGGTGATGTACTGTCCGATTGCAATGACCTTTGATGCAACTGCGATGCGCAGGATACGTTTGGCCTTTCATGGTTTAGGATTAAGTTGTCTTGGAGGAGCTATATTTCTCCAAATTTTAGTATTCTCTGATATTTTATTTCACGGGTACTTTAGAGCAGTTGAAGGAAATCCAATAATACTTGGATTAGAAATCGGATTAACAGCTTTCGCAGCGGTTTATTTTATCTATATTTATCGAGCTTTAATCCGCCAAATAAGATAATCTGTTATTGATTTTCCAATATACTCTTTTTAAGGGAAGATAAAATGCGGGGATTTTAGAAATATTTGATTTTT
>CAZQTZ010000180.1:0-4278 GCA_964596465.1 uncultured Candidatus Bathyarchaeia archaeon
TAGGATTTGGAGAACTCAAAAAAGCCCTAGGAGTCAACTCCAGAACTCTTTCAGATAAACTAAAGCTTCTAAAAAAATATGGTTATCTAGAAAGAAAAGTAAATCAGGGCCCACCTCTACGCGTTGAATACACCCTAACCAAAAAAGGCAAAAACACTGTATTATTGGCTATACCCTTACTATACTATTCAAGCGCTCCCTAGGCATAAAGTAACAGAGTTGCTAATTTCGAGATGTTCTTCTTAACGGTAATGCAACACTTGTGGTTTCCTTAACAGTCTGAAAAATCATACATGTTAAAGTTTTTTCTAATCCGCTAATAAGTCTAAGTTTATCTACCACAAATTTACCAATTGCATCAACACTAGCTGCTTGTAACTTTATCAGCAAGTCCCAATCGCCTGTGACGATATGTACTTCTTGAACTTCTGCGAATTTGGCGATTTCCTCAGCAACTGATCTTTGAGAAACTGAGGCTCCATCACTTTTGGATCTATAAGAAACAGAAGCGAAAATAAACGCAGATGTTCCTGCGCCCAGTTTTTCTGGTGCTAAAATCGCTCTATATCCTTTAATTATTCCTTGATCTTCCATTCGTTTGATTTTTGCGAAAACGGTTGTTAAGGGTGCGTTTATTTTTCTGGCAATTTGTTTTGCTGTCAGTTGACTGTCTTCTTGTATGTATGATAGAATGGCTAAATCCTTATCATCAAGTTTTGCCGACATAATTGTAAATATTACGAGAATTACATATAAAAAGCTATAGTTTTTAGAAAAATTACCATGTTTTTCATAAAAAATTTATAATCTTCTTTGTATATCAATGAACCAACAAATCGAGATGAGAATCTTGAAGACCAAACAAATAACCGTTCCATGTATTTCCATAACAGACTTACCAAAACAACTTGACCAGCTCACACCCAGTGAACTGGAAAAGAAAGCCTGCATAAGCAAAATAATGACTTATACTCTACGTTCTCTCACATCTACCTACGTAGACGCAGGTTTTGAATGGCTACTTCCTGTAGCGCTCTCCCAAAGTACAGACCCATTATGGCCTGACCCAAACGCCTCTATTGAAACACGCATAGAAGTTGACATCTATGGAAAGCCAGTACACACAACTGCAAGCATGATTGTACACAAACTCGTCGCTTCAAGCCTCATTTATCCCAAACTTTTCATACTCTCTCCCAACATTCGCATAGAAAAAGCTGAACGTGCAATAACAGGCAAACACATTTACGAATTCACACAATTAGACTTTGAAATTCAGGGCGCTACCTCAAAAGATGTTTTCACCTTCGTTGAAAAAGCACTAAAAATTCTCATAAAAGGCCTAAAAAAGGACCTTAGAGCAGAACTAACGCAACTCTGTCGATATGACTCTATCAAGGTTCCAAAATCTCCCTTCAAAGTTTTAGATCGTGAAGACCTCGAAAAGGAATATGGGGAAGGTTGGGAAATGCAAATATCAGCTCAAATCAAAGATCCAGTTTGGATAACTAACCTGCCGCGAGAATTCTACGACTTCGAAGACTTCAAGACTGGGCGATGGGACAACTATGATCTGTTTTTGCCAAAATTTGGCGAGACTCTCTCTGGCGCTAAACGTGAATGGGAATACACCAAGATTCTTAAGAAAATCGAACGCGATGAAGTCAGAAAAGAAAACTATGCGGTTCTATTGAAACTTGCAAAAGAAGGCAAAATCAAACCCTCTGCAGGTGCAGGAATCGGTATGGAACGTCTAGTCGGATGGATAAGCGGAGTACAACATATCGGCGAAACTCAACCCTTCCCAAGAGTTCCTGGTGCAGTCCATGAACTCTAAGCAAAAAATCACTTTCATTTCCATTTTTTATAATAGCTTTCAACGTGTGTATCCAAAAAGTTTATTTCTGATTGAGAATCTCACAACAGGAATGTCAAGTAATTATTACACTTAGGTGCAAAAAATGAATACTTACATAGAATCATTACACCCAAAACTTAGCAAGAATGACTATCAAAAATTGTCAGCAATTGACAATCCTAAAGTTCATCAATTTATAGCAGACTCCGCCGACCTTTGCGGCGCGGGTAGAATATTTATCTGCAGTGATTCACAGAAGGACATAACCTATGTGCGTCAACAAGCGTTGACTACAGGTGAAGAATCTGCCTTACGCACTCCCGGGCACACAATTCATTTTGATGGTGAATACGACCAAGGACGAGATAGATTAGCCACCAAATATCTTGTTCCGAAGGGGGAGTCTTTCAGCAAAGCACTGAACCAAATAGACCGCGAAGAAGGTCTAATTGAAGTTAAAGAGCTTCTTAAAGACTCAATGAAAGGCAGAACTATGATTGTTAGATTCATCTCTCTAGGCCCAGCAGATTCAGTTTTCACAATACTAGGCGTTCAATGTACCGATTCATGGTATGTAGCTCACAGTGAATCACTACTTTACAGGTCAGGTTATGAAGTATTCCTTCAAGCCGGACCTAGATCTGATTTTCTACGTGTACTCCACTCATCTGGAAAACTTACTGAAAAAATGGTCAGCGCAGAGCACGAAAAGAAACGTATCTATATCGATCATACCGTAAGCACAATTTACAGCGTAAATACCCAATACGCTGGAAACTCTGTAGGTTTTAAGAAACTGGCTTTTCGTCTTGCTATCCGTAAAGCCCATCAGGAAGGATGGTTAGCAGAACATATGCTCCTTATGGGTGTACATGGTCCTGGTGGACGAAAAACTTACTTTGCTGGTGCATTTCCCAGCGCATGCGGAAAAACTTCCACTGCTATGCTTCCCGGCGAAACTATACTAGGTGATGATATTGCATATCTGCGTAATATTGATTCAGTAGCACGTGCAGTAAATGTGGAATCAGGAATATTCGGAATTATCCAAGATGTAAATCCCAAAGACGATATGGCTATTTTCAAGGTTCTCAGCAATCCTGGCGAAATAATTTTCTCCAACGTCCTAATTAACGACAGCAAACCCTACTGGTTAGGAATGGGCTATGAACTTCCTAAAGAAGGAATAAACTTCTCAGGACAATGGCATGAAGGAAAAATTGACTCTTCAGGTAATCCTATCCCTGCTGCCCATAAAAACGCTCGATATGCAGTGGCTCTAAACGCCTTAGATAATTGTGACCCTGAACTAAACAACCCTGAAGGCGTTGAATTAGCTGGGATAATGTATGGCGGTCGCGATACTAAAGCATATGTTCCCGTGCAACAAAGCTTCGATTGGGAGCATGGCATTATCGCGTATGGTGCGTCTCTAGAAACTGAAACAACTTTTGCAACCATAGGCAAAGAAGGCGTGCCCGAGATTAACATGATGAGCATTCAAGACTTCATCTCAATCCCCTTAGGCCAAAACATAAGAAACAACATAAAATTCGGTGAACGTCTTAAAAAAACTCCGACTATATTCGGTGTCAACTACTTCTTAAAAGACAAAGACAATGGAAAATATCTAAACAGTGTCCAAGACAAACATATCTGGGTCAAATGGATGGAATTACGTGTACATAACGAAGTAGGCGCCCTTAAGTCACCAACCGGTTGGATTCCAAAATATGAAGATCTACAGAAACTCTTTAAACAAGTTCTAAACAAAGAATATGCACTAGAAGATTACATCAAACAATTCACTATCCGCATCCCCGAAAATCTAGCAAAACTAAATCGTGTATCTGACTTCTATCGCGAAGAAGTAGCTGATGTCCCAGCTGAACTCTTCCAAGTACTAGACCAACAACGCAGTCGTTTACTAAGAGCTAAAGCAAGCTACGGCGAGTATGTCTCACCACAAAACCTTGAGTGATAAAAATGAATATTTATCCCCTTCTATTATCCCGCATTTTCAATTATGAAATCTTAAATGTATCCAGCTTACAGATTTCTAATTCATAATTGTTAATTATATTTAGGGGATACTTATGGCAAGTAACAAAAAAAGCAAGAAAGGTGAAAACAAAATGATTAACAACGAAGTAATAAAAAAATCAGGCCTATTCACAATAGATCTTACTAAAATCGAAGGCGACGGCACTTTCCCCTGTCCAAAATGCGGAACAGCAATCTCTCCTGATGATGAAACTGAAGAGGTCTATAAAATTCTAGATACAAAAGTAGTTAACGATGAACTTGTAGAACTTGTAATATCTTGCAGTACATGCGGCACTGTAATAAAATTAACCGGTTTTCAGGAACCCCTTGAAGACATTACTAATTAAAATTTTTCCTGTTCTAATAATTAGTAC
>CAZQTZ010000181.1:0-4221 GCA_964596465.1 uncultured Candidatus Bathyarchaeia archaeon
GACTAAATGACAACAATTGCCTTTTGGATAGAAAATATGAAAAAAATACCTAAAAAAAATCTCTTAGAATTCATTTTTCTATTCACTATCCTGTTTTTAGGCGCTATATACCTATGGTACACTCTACCCAAACTAAACGATATTCTACGAATAGTACTAGTCACAATCTCCATAGTCTTGATAATAATCCTAAGCATATTTCTTAAAAGCTACTTGAATCAAAAAACATCAAAATAATAAACAAAATTTTTGCCTTTCTCTATCTAAAATCTAAAAAATATTACTTTTACTACACTATTTACTACTACCATACTCCCCTAAGTACACCCTTGACTCTACACGGCACAACAGACTAAAGAGAAGTAATTGGAAAACTGTTCTTTCTGAAGAACATAATGAATTTCAATCGAAAAAGAGAGTATAGCACTTAGCCGCAACATTAAACGCTGTTTGACCAAAGAAAGGCATCCGAGAGGACGAAAAACATGCAAATGCCAAGCGCCATTGAGACAATAATGTTAGCTCCATGTGCAATGGGCTGTATGGCATATTATATTCAACCTATAAAGAAAAAACCATTCAAATCTATACTCTAAGACTCAAAAGAGAAATAAATAAAACTGTTAGAAGAACAACATCTAGAGAGAATTGTTTGATGTTGTTCTTTTGTCTTTTTAAAATATCCAATTTTAGTAAGAATAGTATCTAACACTTGTACAAATGGGTGCTTTAGGTGTTGAAGCACAAAAAAGTGGCATCCTCGATTATTAAAGCAAAGAATAGAGAGCCCCTATACATGCTTCAGATCAACTTCACCAGTTACATGGCAAATAACACAAATCAAAATAAGAGGACAAAACCGACACCGCTACCGCGATATAAAGACAGGACGATTTATCAAAAGACCATAATGCGAACTTGAGATGCTAACTACCTATTTTCTCCTTTTTCTTTTTAACGATTAGGACCGCTCCTAATGTAATCACTAGTAAAAATGGTAGAATTTTCCATGGCGGGATTTCTGGAATTGAAGGACTTGGACTTATCGCTGGGGAGGATGTTGGGAAGGTTAACATTGTCGGAAGAGGTTGGGGTGTAGGTATATTATTTACCCATTCTGGTACTGATACAATTATGTTGTCAATATCAAAGGGTGCCATTAGTGGGTATCGGTCTGAACGGGTAGAATCAATAAGATATGAAATATCGCCTAAACCATCGCCGTTCAGGTCTGTACCGTTGTAATTACTCCAGTAATTCCCTATAGTTCCGTTATCAAAGTAATCAATTTTGTTTACTGGAAAATTAGTTGAGACTTGGTAACGGTTATCGACAAAATTGTTGTAATATAGGATGGCAGTAATTCCATTATATCCAGTGTCAACTCCCCAAAAATTATCTGCTACACAGTTTGCGTAAATCTTATTGCTTTTTCCTGATTCTACTATTCCTATCGTGTTGTTAGTTATTATATTTGCATAAATAACATTACTTGAACCACTTAGTTCTACACCATACCCTCCATGAACCAACAAGTTTCTAGCTACTATATTTTCATCCCCCGCAACGCGAACTGTTCCACCATTATTATCATGAACAAAACAGGAAGATGCTTCTATATTGATGCCTCTAACATCATTTAAAGAAATTTCGCAGTACGAGTCAAGAAGACGTATGTTACTAACATTGTTTGCGGATACTCTGCAATATTTACCTTTGACTCCTATATCGCCTAAAACTGAGTTTTTTGAAATAAAGACATACGAACCCAAATTTTGCAGTTCGTTTATGCTGTTTTCTTCTATTCTACTATACGAGCCATTTACAGTTAAGACAGCGCTTATCATGTTCTCTACAATATTTGAGTAAGAACCAACTATCGATAGTATAGGTACTGCTATGGTGCTTTTTGTTATCTGAATTCTTTCCCCAACAATATATGCAGTACCAGGACTAGAGATTGTAATGCTGGAAATCTTGGTATCGTTAGCATAGATTTTGACGGAATTATTCCAAACTGTAATATTTTCAACGTATGGTCCATTCATGCCCAATCCTTTGTTTATTACTTGATGGGAGGGTGGCTGTAAATCTATTTTTGTTATTTCAGCGCCTTCACCTATTATTGAAAGGGTCTTGTTTGTTTCCAAAAATTTTTCATTATAAGTTCCTTTCCTGATAAAAATACTATCGCCATCCGTGGCGTTTCCAATAGCATCAGTTATCGTTGGGTAATCATCTGGAACAATAATGGTTGAGTTTGCTCGGATAGGCTGAATTATAATTAAGCATGAAGCTAACAAAATGAACAATAACACAGTAGCAGTAATGGGCTTACGCATAGCATCCAACAATATCACAATAAGCGAAACCACTTAATAGCTCTTTTAAAGGAACAGAGCGTTCTCTTAAAAGAACAGCTATCAAATTCTTTTACTATTGTTATGTTGTTGTGTCGTGTTGTGTTGAGGGTGTGCTTAAGGGAGTATAGTATAGTAGTATAGTAGTAGTAAGAGTAAGTAGTAGTTTAGTAAAGAGAGAGAGAGAAAAAGACTAAATTTTTATCCCTAGTTTAACATGCCAAGACTTCTTGGCTATAGTTTTTTTTGGTATTATTCCGATTTTTGAAATTTGTCTTAAATTCATACGTATCGGTTGGGTATCGAGGGAGATTGTGTTATCTCAAACTTTAGCCCATTTCAAGAAACCCCTAATACTCATGACTCTTATACTGTTGTTTTTCACTTTAATGTCTAGAATTGACTACATTGTTCATGCTACGCTCTATGAATATGGGCTGCAGTTTTCTTATGATTGGGCTAATAGTTATTGGTTTACTTATAACACGTTGTTTGTGCTTTTTGCCGTAATGGCTGGTGTAACTTACTGGTTTGCCTCAAACAGGACTTATCGTGCTTTAAAGCTCTCTCTCGCCTTATTTGGTACAATCCTGTTTCTCGCAATAGGAGGCCTGCAGGATATTCTGTATTTCACCCTCTGGGGCGGAGGATTGCCTCCTACAAGCGTAGTTTGGTGGTGGGTTCCATGGGCTAACATACTAGGCACCTGGAACAGTCTGATGCAAATAAGCTTCACCATAATAATGTCCATCACCAGCATACTTACCTACAGCATAGCAGCAAAAACCCCAAATCATATACCTCCCTAATCTTCATAGAAACTAACTCACATCTGGTTTGCCATCTGACGCAAAATCTACCAAAAGCGATAAAGACATCTTTCGCTAACTTCTTTCAATTTGATATCAATAAGTGGCGCACGGTGACTGATGATGAGTAAAGTAGCTGATATGGCTAAGGTTTCAGCTAAGGGTAGCTTCCACCTATTATGGGGCTTAGTGATTTCCACTATCATATCATCAGTGGGAACCATTTTCATCGGGCGCTTTTTAGAATCAGGTTTGTATGGTCTTTACAGTGTTGTCCTAACAATCCCCGCTCTTATAGGTATGTTCCGCGATTGGGGTGTAAACTCGGCTATGGTACGATGCGCAGCCCAATATCGCGCAGAAGGCCGAGAAAGCGAGGTTAAAAGTGTCATAGTATCTGGTCTCATCTTCGAAATTGTCATCGGATTAGTACTCTCAATAATTTGTTTTGCACTATCAGGTGTTCTAGCGGATCTCTATCAACGCCCAATAGCATCACTAATCCAAATAGCTTCTATCACAATAATGGCTGGTGGCATAACAAACGCAGCAACAGCATTTACTGGTATTGAAAGGATGGAACTTAACAGCATAATGCTGATTTGTCAATCAACCATTAAAACGGGTGTTGTTTTAGTTCTTGTCAGCCCCCTTTTAGGGTTTGGCACTGACGGCGCCGTAATTGGTCATACTGCAGCAATGCTGATAGCTGGATTAATCGGCGGGCTTCTAATGTGGAAGCTCTACAGGGCATTGCCTAAAAATGGCGCTAACAAACTCGAAATTATGGCATACATAAAATCGATGCTCAACTATGGCGCTCCTTTATCAATCGCAGGGATCATCAGCGGATTTATGGGTCAATACTTCGCTTTTCTACTGCCCATATATTATCTCAACAATGACAAAATAATCGGCAACTACGGTATCGCCATGAACTTTGTGGTCCTTATAACCTTCTTTGCCACACCTATCACCACAATGCTTTTTCCCGCTTTCTCAAAACTAGACGCCAAAAAGGATAATGAAGCATTAAGAAACATCTTCCAATT
>CAZQTZ010000182.1:0-4202 GCA_964596465.1 uncultured Candidatus Bathyarchaeia archaeon
AAAAGCGGAAAAAGTATGCTCAAGGGCTTATCAATAAGCGACAAAAAGTTTTTCTCTAATTCTAGATGGGCAACTTTAATTTATCAATCTATGGCTGAAGCTTTTCGTCAAGGCAACAAAAGCATCAAAGCATTAATTCAGGAACACCAACTTTTTATGAAAAATTGGGACGTGTCTATTTCGTCAATTGCCTCTGATAAACTTTTCATATGGCAAGGTATTGAAGATAAAACCTGTAGAGTTGAAAACGCACATCAAATTGCCCAGAATTTGCCTAAGTCACATTTAGAAATTTTTAAAGGCGAAGGACATTGTGTAATGTTCAATAATATTGATAAGCTAAGAAAAATTTTTAATTCGTAATAAATACTTTTTTCATTAATGTCTGCGCCAATATTATGATGACAATTTTTAAATGCTTTTCTGGAGACCTATTTTGTTTAAAGTAGAGGCGCGATAGGTATTATGTATGGTATATTTTCGCTATAGTTTATTGTGGCCTCGACTCCATACACTAATCTTATGCTATCAGTTGTTAACACAATATTTGGGGAGCCAGCTCCGAATATTTCGCCTTTTTTCATAATTACAATTTTATCACAAAATCTAGCTGCCAGATTAAGATCATGGATAGCAACTACTGCAACTAGTCCTTCCTTTACCACTAATTTTCGTGTTAACTCCATCACTTCTAGCTGATTTTTTATGTCTAAGTTGCTTGTCGGTTCGTCTAATAAAAGGACTTTTGCTTCTTGAGCTATTGATCTTGCTATAAGAACTCTTTGTTGTTCTCCACCGCTAAGCTCAAAAAAATTACGCAATGCGAGTTGTTCAATATTTAGCATCTTTAAGGCGTTCCAGACTTTTTCGGTATCTTTTCCGCTACTTTGCCAGTTTATATGTGGTCTTCTACCCATCAAAACAACTTCAAAAACTGGAAGGTCAATAGGATTTGCGACTGAGCTCTGTGGTACATATCCTATGTGCTTAGCGACTTCGAGCCTGCTCATTTTTTTTATTTCTTTTCCATTAAGCACAATTTTGCCTTGTTTAGGTTCTAATATTTTATTTATGCATTTTAGCAATGTTGTTTTTCCTGAACCATTTGGGCCAATCATTCCTAGGACTTGTGATTCTTTTAGCTCTAATGATACTCCGATAAGTGATGGTGAACTGCGATAACTAAAGGTAACATCTTGTATGGCTATGTTCATCTATGTTCCTCTTGTAAATTAGGGTGAACTGGGACATAAGTATTACGTTTTTTAAAAATAGTAACACAAAGTTTAAGTGTTACTTTTTAATAGAAGCGTAATACTGCGTGAAAAAAATGAAAAAACACATCATTTACGGTATATTATTAACAATAATTCTAGCATCCTCAATAATTATCGGATATAGCCAAAATTGGTTCCAACCCTCCTCTAATAAATTCGAGGAATCTCCTCAACCCACAGTAACCTCAACTCCAACTCAATCTACTGCCCCAACGCAAACTCCGCAATCCACAGACTCACCTCAACCATCAGTTACCTCTCAACCAACAACTACACCTCAACCAACAACTACACCTCAACCAACAACTACACCTCAAACCACTATAACTCCTCAACCTACAAATACTCCTGAACCGACCCTTACGCCTCAGCCAACTGCAACCCCAACTCCTCCATCACTAAATTTAATACTAGAGATTTTTGGAAATGCCAATATGGACGAAGCTATCGATAATGAAGACATAGTGTATTTAACTAAAATTATCGATGGTACTGTAGTCACAACGCAATTTGCTGATGCAAATAACGACGGACAAATTACTGAAGCCGACAAGAACCAAGTTTACGCCCTTATAACTGGTTCGGCATCATATATTATTTTGCTTGATGGCAACGGAAAAACAATAACTGTTTCACTTCCAGCAAATAGAATAATAGTGGAATATATTCAAAACGTAGAATTAATACGAATTCTAGGTCTTGAAGATAAAGTGGTCGGTGTTGACTATGCCGTTGACAAACTCAGATCAATTTATTTCCCAGATAACGAAAATATAGTTTCTCTCGGGAACATGAATTCACCGGATTATGAAGCAGTTCTCAATTTAAATCCTGATGTGTTACTAGCGTTTTCTAACTCTCCTTCTGCCATAGCCGAAAAAACCTCAAAATTGCCTGGTGTTGATGTAGTTTTCTTAGGCTTATATTACCCAAATGTTACCAGCCCTGAATCCTCAAAGTTTATGCAAGGCATACTGAAAGCTGGTTATATATTTAATAAAGTGCATGAGGCAACCGAGTATGCAAAATGGCTGGTTAATTTAACTGATACTCTAAGCACTAAAGTTGATACTCTTACAGAAAATGAAAAACACTCAGTTCTATTATACACATATCCTTACACAATTTCTTCGACAATCAAAGCATACGCCACAATTGACACTCTAGGGCAGGTCTGCATTTTATCTGGTGGCAAAAATATAGCCTCAGTATCTCCAAGCTATCTAAATTCATCGACAATTAGCGTTGATGCTGAATGGGTAATTACACAAGATCCTGAATACATTTTCCTGCATACTGTACGATATACTTTTGGCGGTTTTGAATATGCTGATCCAAAACAAGGTATTGACGTTAGTGATATAACCAGTATTAAAAACTGCTTACAAGAGTATATGAGTCAAGCAGCATTTGCCAATCTGAAGGCTTTCAAAAATAATCACGTCTATATCATTGCAGGTGACTTTAGAAACAACGCTATGGGAGGAACATTAGGTGCTGTGTACCTATCAAACATACTCTACCCTGAGTTATTCGCTGATTTAAATGCTGAAGCAGTACATCAAGAATACATTACAAGATTCCTACGATTAAACTACGACCTTGAAACGAGCGGCGTTTTCCTATATCCAGCTCTAAACATAAATGAGGATTTGATAGGCATACCCAATGGCGCCACATAAGAGGTACCCGAAAGGGCTCTTCTTTTTTATGAGGCAAATAAAGGGACTGATTGATTTATGGTAGGTTTGGTAAATTGGGGTGCATTAAGAGAGTTCGTAATTTTAAACACTCATAGATTTGATTCATTTAAAACTAAGTATTGGGATGAACATGCAATAAGTTGTAATGAAAACATTGAACTACTACATGATTTAACAAAGAATCAATTAGCTAAAATGAATTTACTGCCACAATATACAGTGCTAGATATTGGTGCTGGTACTGGTAGATTAACAATACCTTTAGCTAAACAGGTTAAGCAGGTTACTGCTGTAGAGCCATCTGGAAAAATGATAGCTTTCCTAAAGGCGAATTCGGAAAAAGAACAATCAACCAACATATTATATGTTAATAAATCATGGGATGAAATGACCTTAGGCAGTGATTTTTTTCCTCATGATGTTATCGTTGCTTCCCTCTCATTTTTTATGGTTGATATTGAAAATGCGCTGCTTAAGATGAACTCCGCTGCAAAGAAGTGTGTCTATCTTTTCTTATCTGCTTCCAAGTGGATGGACGAAGAATTACAAAAAATAATTTACGGTAGTTCAATCATGGTAGATTCAGATTATATTTACATTTACAATATTCTACACGATTTAGGCATACTCGCCAATGTTGAGATTTGGAATTTTAAATCTAAGCAAAAATATGCAGATTTAGATGATGCTGTTTCCAAATTCACAGCATTATATAAAATAAATCCGGGCAAACAAGGTGAATTGCGTGAATACCTGAGGGGTATCTTAGTCGATACTAATGGAAAACTCTGGTTAATAAGAAATAGAAAGATAGCAATGATATGGTGGAAAAAGAACTATGGCTTTATCTAGTGAGAAAATTCCTTTTGACGCCGAAGACGAAAAGAGTAAGTATCGAAAACTAATTTTAAGACGCATGATGTTCTTGGTTTTCTGCGCGATTTTACTTTTCGTAATAATCGGGGTTTCTATTACTCTTGGCTCAGCATCAATAACTTTTCTTGATGCTTACACCGCAATATTTGGAAAGATTTTCCCTGATTGGCTTACCGTTAATCCATTAGCCGATACAGTAGTATGGCAACTGAGATTGCCCAGAGTTCTCTTAGCAGTACTTGCTGGAGCAACATTAGCTATGTCGGGTTCAACAACGCAAGCAATCCTTAGAAACCCTATTGCAACTCCCTATACAATTGGAGTTTCTGCAGGCGCAAGCTTAGGC
>CAZQTZ010000183.1:0-4191 GCA_964596465.1 uncultured Candidatus Bathyarchaeia archaeon
ACAAATAGACCTGCGACTGCTGGAAGGAAGTATTGCTCAACTGCTGATGGTGGGGTTTCTGTTGGGGCTGGTGTAGCTTCTACTGCGTCTACTGCAAATGCTGTTGTTGCCTGTGAAGGCCAATAAGCTTTTGACCCTGCAAATTGTGCATAGACAGTGAATTTTCCTGTTATATCTGGCAACCACTGGTAGCTGTAGAAACCATTGGTATCTGTTGTGGTGGTTCCGATGCTTCGGTAGTTGTTGTTAGCATCTAAAACAAATAGTTCTACTGTCACTCCAGTTACGTCTGTTGGTTTAGGTTGTTGCATGTAAACATATTCCATCCATTCGCCTTGGCTCTCGTCAGAAACACAAGGAACACCATTTGCAAATTTGCCCTTCTGCTCAGTGTGCTCTGTGCCAGCTGCCACGTCAGTCACTGTACCCTTTATTATGATAGATGTACCTGGTTGCACTGAAATGTCTGGTGCTGAAACGGTGATTTTACTTGGACCTCTACCTACGCAGTAAATTTGGTTATCGTAACCATTGAAAGTTGTTGCGTAACCATCAGCCATTGCCCATGAAAGATATGCACCGTTATTATCGTTAGAAAGTGTCCAGAGTTCTTCGCCTGTTGTAGCGTTTATTGCTCTTAGTAATGCTCCCTTATAGATTGGAGTTTCCACTTGATGTTCTGAAGTACTTGTATAGATTATTCCGTCACCTATTGCTGTAACAACTGTTGGGTAATTCCCGGGCACTGCAAATCCGCTGTGTGTGGTATTTCCTGGACCGCCGTTTCCATATGTCCACAAAAGTTTTCCGTCTGTTAAATCATAGCAGTATAGAAGGCCTGTGTATGCAGGACCGCTGTAAAGTTTTCCGTATGCCATCTGAGGGCCCATACCGATGTAGCCAGTGCTGTAGAAGGATAAAGCAGCTTGATCACCTGTTGTTGTCCAGAGTTTTTTGCCAGTATCCATGCTGTAGCCTATGAATTCGAAGGTTTCTTGGTAGTATTCAGCGAATACATCTACAGTTGGATCACCACCACTGAATAGAACGGTTAAGTTACCAGGAGGAGGCGTTAGGGGGGTTTTCCACATGATGTTACCGATGCAGCCTTCTTTGAGATCAATTCCGATATAGGTATATGGTGAACTGCTAGGTGGTGAAAGAATATTATTTCCTGCAGAAGGCAATGTGCCGTCTAAACAAATCAGCATATCAGGGTATGCTTGAAGTATTGTGGGTGTTTTAGTTGCAGTGTTAAGTGAGTTCAGAGAAACATTCCAGTCGTACAGAATTGGATTTGCACCGTCTGTCACTGGTGGGACGATACTGGGTGTAGTAGAAGGACCAGAATATTGTCCTTCCCATAACTTTGATGAATTCCATTGAGCTAAGTAATATTGTGGGTTATTAGCAGTGCCAGCATTGTGAAGAACATAAATGAGAATTTCGCCTTGTTTTCCGATGACTTCAGTTCCTTGTGGAACATTAGTTACGTTGAATAGTGCATTTCCTGTTTCAGCGTCATATGCTTTCCAGAGACTACCTCCAAACACTCCGCCTCCAGAGAACAGAATTGGAGGGTAAGCACCACGTTGGTTAGGGTCTTGGACATCATAGATATATCCAAAAGTTGGGTTTGGTACATCTGTACGTTTCCATATGGTTTCCCCTGTTTGCAGATCAACGCATACTGTAGGTCCGTTCGCGCCTCCTTTGAATGAGAAAGCTTCACTGTAGTATAGTTTACCGTTAATGATTATTGGGTTCCAGAATCTTGTGTTATATGCTGAGCCTTCAAACCAACTGCCACCTGGATAGAGAGTACTGTTGCCGCCTACGATGCCACCTGTTTGGAATGCTTTAGTCCACATAACGTGACTAGTTTGAGGACCAATAGCATCACAGGGGAACCAAGCACCTGCAATACTGCCTGCTACGTTATAGTAACCGGGTGCTTGTGCACCTAGCCAATTTGAGGATATTACATACCATTCAGGATTTTCACCATATATTGGTCTTGTCCAGTATTCTGTTGGTAGCGGACTTGGTTCAATTATAGGAATTGGATCTTCTTGGACAGTTAAAGTTGCAACTGCTGAGCTTGGAAGGTAAGTGTCATTTACATATGCTGAGTTTGGGTTATGTTCATATTTGGTATATTCTTGGCCTGGAAATGTAAAGTTGATGTTGTATGTACCGACTTGGTCGGGGGTAAAAGCGTATGCTTGATTTGATGTGGAGTCAACAACTGTTTCGAATATTTCTTCTGTTATTGTTCCATCTGGCGCTGTAATAGTAAGTTTGTAGTTGTGGAATCTCAAGTTATTGGTTATGTATGCTCCATCGTAGACTTTGTCTAGCCACATGTATATGTAAGTTGATTGACCTACGCCAATGGGATCAATTACTGCTTGTACATAAGCATGAGTTGTAATTTCTTGAGGAGGGTCATGTGCTGATGCATCTGGTAATAGAGTAATAGACATAGAAATAGTTAATAATAGTACAATTGAAATCGTCGCTATTTTCATTTTTAAATTTTGCATATTTTTTCTTTTCCTTTAAGTCTTTGTTTGCCCCTTACACAAACTAATCTTTTAAAAATTGGTGTATATTGATAAAACACACACCCCAAATCACAAAATATTAAAAATTTTCAAACAAAATCTTAATGCAAGTATAGTAAGTACAAACATAGTTTTAGCAATTGCTTTCAGCAGATTTTTCCCATAGCATTTCAAAGTATTCTTCAAAAAAGCTTACAAAGTCCACACTTCTTACCCATAGGTGCATTGAATCAGATGGTTTCATGGAAGTGGTAAGAAACGCGTCTTTTTTATCATAGATGCTTAATGCTATTTTTGGCATTGAATTTGCATATTTGATCTTAAATAAAGGGTTCTTTGTTAAAAGTAATACTTGTTTAGGCAATTCTTTTCCAGGTTTCAAGTAAACTATCAATCTAATTTTTACGTTCTTTTTAAGTAATTTTTTCCAAATTGGTATATACCTTAGAGATAGTTTTGGATTAGACCAATAACATATAGCTTCGTTTAGTTGTTTTGTTTCTTGGAAAAGTTGATCAAATTTCTTTACGGTAGGTGTTTGTTTAGGTATAATCATCAATTTGCTTTCTTCGTAAAGTTTTTCTCTGTTGCCAAGTTTATTTGACTCTAAAAGTTCTTTTGCTGCTTTGGACAATTCAGAAAAAGCATTCTTTTTTTGTTCAAGTAACATTTGAACGCCTTGTTCTAATTGAACTGCTCTGTAAGATACTGGACTATCAATAATTTGTTCAACTAAATTCAGTTTTTGAAGTTTTTTTATTACTCCATAGATGTTCGGTCGGTCCATATGCGCATTTTCAGATAAATCTTTTATTGTGACTTCGCCTAGCCTGTTAAGTGTGTAATAGATTTTTGCCTCGCGGTAGGTAAGCCCAAGCTCAATTAAAATTTTAATATTCTTCTCTTCAAGAGAAAGCATTTAATTTTTAAATTAACATAGAAATGATTTATAGTTTGTGTCAATTTTTCAATGCCATAGTTGATAACATATAATCAGTTCAAAAGTATAGGCTCCATGAAAAAAGCTTCTGCAATAAAAAAAGACTTTAGATACTAATTTAAATGAGAGCTTTAGCGTCTTCAGCTATTTTTTGCAGTTCTTCTTCTTCTGTAACCTTATCATCCTCAATAGCTGCAATGATGTCTGATAGCAGTTTGGAGACTTTGTCTTTAGCCAGCTTATAATTTGCTCCGAACACTGCAACAGCTACAGATAACAAAAGAGAAATAACTGCAGCAACCAAAACCAAATCCAACCTCAACCACCTCCCCCAGCCTTAATGTTATTTTGGGTTTTGTCTTCCCAGAGCTGCCAACCAAACCGTGCAGCGTTCTTCCGGAACTCATCAGAGGACGGACTAAGCCTTTTCTGCAGCAGCAATCAAATCAGAAATCAGAAACTCTGTAGTATCAGGAGCCCCCCAATTCAACCTGACCTTAGCCCTTGACGAGTCAAAACCTGCCTTTCTGATTACTGGAACAAAAATGGCATCCTCAACTGTTCGCTTAATATCTCTCTGGATAGGCTTAATCAAAAGATCATGCAACACCTTAGCAACAATCATAGAAGCATAAAATAAGATATTCAAAAGTTAGCAACGCATAGAGAAATTAAAGCTTGAAT
>CAZQTZ010000184.1:0-4191 GCA_964596465.1 uncultured Candidatus Bathyarchaeia archaeon
TATTGTGATGATAAAGATGGTCTGCGCAAAGTTCCAGCAGGCCTTTCTAAAGATATGGAAAAATATCTTGGTTATTCAGTATCTTCCATACCAGACCCGTTTGGGTGTCATGAAAGCTATGGTAGACATATGGGTTCCCTGCTACTGGAAGCGTTGGATAAATGCGGCATACAATACAAGTATTATTCAGCTAATGAAGTATACAAAAAGGGCCTATTACTGAATGAGATTCGAACCTTACTTACTAATGCAAAGAAAGTTGGCGAGATAGTAAAGCAGGAAGTTGGCCAAGAAACCTACACTGAGGTGCTGCCTTACTTTGCAGTCTGCGAAAAATGTGGTCACCTCTATACTACAAGAGCCTACAAATTTGATCCTAAAACCGACAAAGTCACCTATAAGTGCGAGGGTTTAGAAATCCGGGGTAAACTAATTTCAGGTTGTGGCCATGAAGGCGAAGCTGACATCACTAAAGGCGAAGGCAAACTAACATGGAAAAGTGAATTTGCGGCTCGGTGGAAGGCTCTAGACATACGCTTTGAAGCCTACGGTAAAGACATAGCAGATTCTGTACGAATCAATGACCGCATTTGTAAGGAAGTTCTCGAATTCGAACCACCTAGTCATGCTAGATATGAAATGTTCCTAGACAAAGGTGGAAAGAAAATCAGCAAATCCGCTGGCAACGTATTTACTCCACAGGTTTGGTTCCAATATGGCTCGCCTCAGTCGCTTCTTTTGCTAATGCTTAAGAGGTTCGTTGGCACCCGTACCCTAGACGTTTATGATATACCCGCTTACATGAACGAATTGGACGTCTTGGAAGACGCTTACTTTGGCAAAAAGCAGGTTAGTGAAAAAGATCTAACCAAACTACGTGGATTATACTTATACTGCTGGACCATGAATCCTCCGGCAAAACCAACAATCCATGTCCCATATAATCTCATGGCCTTCCTTGTGAAGATGGCACCTAAAGACTGTAAAGAACAATTCATTACCGAAAAACTCCAAAACTATGGATACCTGCAAAAGAATCAACAACTCAACGAAAACCTTAGACAAAGGATAGAGTACGCCTATAACTGGACCCGCGATTTTGAAGAAATCAAAGAAACCACCATAAACCTTACTGCAGAACAACAAACCGCCATCGAAGCTTTAATCCAAGTTCTCCAAACCGAAAATGATGCAGATAAAATACAAAACGGCATATTCAACTCCGCTAAGAACAACAACCTCCAACCACGCGAATTTTTTAAAGTACTTTATACAATCCTAATGGATGCTCCGCAAGGACCTAAACTTGGACCCTACGTACTAGCCATGGGCAAACAAAACGTCATAGCCGCGCTACAGAGAGCAAAAAAACCTTAAACCTTAGAGTAATTTTGAAAAAAAAATCCATTTAAAAAAAAATAATCTTTTCTTCTTTTAGCGCTAAAGCAAAGCCAAAATTTTTCAGAAGAACAACAGAATTTGATTTTCTTCTGGTGTTGTTCTTTCTTAATAATTAAAGGGTAAAAAGAGCTGAAAGAAGAGAAAAATCTGCTTTTTCAGAAAATGATTATTTTTTTTTTCTTCTTCTGATTCATTTTGATAAGAAAAAAGGATGCTGAATTAATCTAATATTGGATTAGAAAATAACTGGATTTTACCCGGTTTGTTTAGTAAGATAAAGTTCAAAAAATCGAAAAAATATTCTTAAAGTATTAATGCTACCGATGCTTAATCAAAGCAGTTCTGCATAATGGTTAACTATTGCTAAATGAAGGCGTGAAGGCGATTGGCGGGCAATAATACAAAAAAGTCAAACGGGAGAAGTCTTATTCGGATACTTTCTTTTGCCAAGCCGTATCGTCTACAAGCAGCAATAGCGATCACTTTTCTTGTGATTTCAGTTCTCACTGAACTCATTCAACCTCAATTAATTCAAAGGGTGATTGATGAAGGGATAACAAAAAACGACATCAATGTTATCGCAGTTACAGTTGGAATAATGATTGCATTAGCAGCATTTGAGGCAATCATGACCATTGCTAATACCTTTACTGCAGTTAAAGTTTCACAAAATTTCGCTCATGATGTTCGATCATCGGTTTTTCGTCAGATTCAAAAATTCAGTTTCGGTAATTTAGATAAGTTCCAAACAGGAGAATTAGTTGTTCGTCTTTCAAGCGATGTAAACATTGCTCAGATAATGGTTATGATGCTTTTACGCATGTTTGTCAGAGCACCCATAATGATTATTGGAAGCATTATAATGATGCTGACCATAAATATTCAGCTAGCTGGAATAACTCTTCTTCTACTGCCTTTAACGTTGGTCCTCGCAGGCGTCTTTTTTGTAAAAGGGCAACCGCTTTTTCTTGGAGTACAAAAAAGATTGGATAAGTTGAATATGGTTCTGCAGGAGAATCTTGCCGGCATTCGTGTTGTGAAGAGCTTTGTTAGAATGGATAAAGAGATCAATAGATTCGGCGAGGTCAATGAGGACTTGTATAAACAGCAAGTTAAGGTCAACATTCTATTTTCAATTCTATTTCCAACCATGCTGTTGGTAATAGATATGGCAATTTTAGGAGTACTATGGTTTGGAGGTCAACAGGCAATAGCGGGAACCTTAACGGTGGGTGAGATAGTAGCCTTCACGAATTATCTCTTAACAAGCATATTCCCGCTTCTTTTCCTTGCTTTAATGGCAAGTCAACTCTCCGCGGCTAATGCCTCAGCTCAGAGAATCTATGAAGTGCTGGATTCAAAACCCAAAGTTGTCGAGAAACCAGAAGCAAGACCGCTAAAAGATGTAAAGGGTAGAATCGCGTTTGAAGATGTTTGCTTCAGTTACACTGAAGACTGCAAAGAACCAGCCCTTAGTCAAATTAACTTTATCGCTGAACCGGGTGAAACGATAGCAATACTAGGTGCGACTGGTTCAGGTAAAACTACACTTGTTAACCTTATACCACGTTTTTATGATGTTAGCAGTGGACGAGTCACCATCGATGGGATAGACGTACGTGATGCCACTATACAATCGCTTAGAGAAAACATTGCAGTCTCACTTCAAGAGCCGATTCTTTTCTCCGGAACTATAAAAGACAACATTAGCTATGGAAAACCCGATGCTACCGCTGAGGAAATAGAAACCGTGGCCAAAGCAAGCCAGACTTCAGAATTTATTAACGGTTTCCAAAAAAGCTACAATAGCGATGTAGGATATAGGGGAGCAGGACTATCAGGAGGACAAAAACAAAGAATTGCCATCGCTAGAGCTTTACTTGTTAAGCCGAAAATCCTCATTCTTGATGATAGCACTAGCAGCGTAGATGTACAAACAGAGGTAAAAATTCAACAGGCCTTAGAAGAGTTGATGGGCAAATCAACTATTTTCATTATTGCACAGCGCATAAGTACGGTTTTGAAGGCAGATAAAATAATTGTTCTCGATAAAGGTAAAATTGTGGCAATAGGCAACCATGCGCAATTACTAGCTGAAAACCCGATTTACCGAGAGATTTATGACTCTCAGCTTGGAGGAGGCATAAGAGCATGAGCGGACCACAGGTTCGAAGGGAACCAATAAAAGAAGCAAGAAAAGGATTCCCTGGACCAGGAGGGCCTCATGGAGGCTTCGGAGGAGTCGGTAAAGCCAAAACACCCAGAATCACTTTAAAGCGCCTTCTAGGCTACATGTTACCATACAAAATTGAATTAATAATAATCGGCGTTCTCGTAGCTATAACTTCACTGCTAAATCTACTTGGACCATATTATGCAGGAGTCGCCATCGATAAGTACATTGCAGTATTCGATTCAGCAGGCTTACTAGGAATGGCTGTTCTTCTGCTAATCATCTTCATAGTCGCATGGGGTACTCAGACAATTCAAAGCATTCTCATGGCACGCGTAGCTCAACGCGTCTTAAAGGGTCTTAGAAAAGACCTATTTGAGCATCTTCAGACTTTGAGCCTGAGCTTTTTTGATCGCAAGACTCAAGGAGAATTAATGAGCCGATTGACCAATGACGTTGAAGTTGTAAATCAAGCATTAAGCCAAAGTCTAATTCAGCTAATCTCAAGTTTTCTAAGTCTAATTGGCATACTCATAGCAATGTTTTTGCTTAACGCATGGTTAGCTTTAGCCAGTCTAATAGTTTTACCCCTAATGGTTTTGATAACAATATTGATT
>CAZQTZ010000185.1:0-4181 GCA_964596465.1 uncultured Candidatus Bathyarchaeia archaeon
AAAGACTAATATAACCATAATCTTTACAAGGTGATTCTCCTGGATTATTTATCACCGCTTCGATCAGAACTCAAACTAAAGATTTTACTCAAACTCCTAGAGGGAGAGAAAAAAGTCTCTGACCTCAGAGTTAATGTAGAAACCAGAGACACAACAATCCTTCACATTCTAGAAGAATTCGGAGAACTAAACCTAATAACAAAAGAACAAGGACTTTACAAACTATCATCTCTTGGCCTAATTGAAGCAAAAATCTTCAAAGAATACATCTACACCTCCAAAGTAATGGAGAAATTTAAAGACTTTTGGCTCCTACACAACATCACCGACATACCCCTCTGTCTTCTTCTGAATCTAAATGCGCTAAGTGACGCGTCGGTAATACGCAATGAAGCATCAAAAATCGGCGTAGTCCATAAGACATTTTTGGAAACCTTTAAACATTCAAAATGGTTCAAAGGAATATCACCCGTATTTCACCCGGATTTTATATCACAATTCGGCCAACAAGTTGAACATGGATCAACCATAGATTTAGTAGTAAGCGATGATGTTCTAAAAAACGTAATTGAAGCCGCCGATCTCGAATTAATTAAAAAATATCTCGATGCAAACACGCTAAGAATCTACCTAAACAATGACGTTAAGATTGCCCTTGCATTAACTGAGACCAGCTTTTCATTTGGACTCTTTACGTTAGCAGGAACATATGATGATAGTATGGACCTATTTTCCAACAATCCTCAAGCCATTGAATGGGGCGAGCGTCTTTTCGAAGAAATCGTAAAGAGAAGCAAAAAAATTGACTTAGATTAATCATCTAAGAAAACAGGTTCTATTAATAATCTTTTTAGTTTTTTATATCAGCGCCCTGCTCAATTTTACATATTATAAATATGGATTAGTAATTCATAAGTGAGATTACATACTACAAATCTATCTTTGCTGGGGATAGGGCAAATGAAGAATCAAATAACTCAGACAAGACCAACATACACCCAGCAAGGATTCATAAATAAGTTTACAGAAAAAATATACCTTCAAACTTTACTTAGAAATCTAAAACCTTTAACTTCAACTCCTCTATTATTGTCCTTTAACAGTACAATGGTCGTAATTTTTGGCTGCTACCTATACAAAATAGCAATAGCGCCATCCTTACTTTTAGCTGCTTTTCTGATTACTTTTTCAGTCTATAGCCTAAACAAGGTAACTGACAAAGCTGAAGATTCAATTAACAACAAAAATTTACCTAATGCCTCAAAATATTATTTAGGTCTCTCGATTATAGCAATGATAACGGGTTTAATAATAGGCATATTCTCAGGTATCATGGCAACCGTAATTCTTTTTTCGCCAGTCATAATTGGATTAATTTATAGTGTAAAAATCTCAAATGCCCTCCCAAGGCTTAAGGAGATAATAGGCGTGAAAAGCATCATTGTTGCCTTAAGCTGGGCTCTTACAGGATGCCTTCTCCCTATCGCAGCGGGTATAGAGAAACTAAACATATCTGTAATCGTTTTTGGCTACATTTTTGTAAGAATAATTGTTGGAACCATACTTTGTGATGTTTTAGATAAAAAGGGCGATGCCGCATTAGGTATCAGAACAATACCGATAAAACTTGGAAAAAATAATACCAGAAAACTCTTATTTACTCTAAACAGCATCGGACTAGCATTATCAATATTTTGCATTACGACTCAAACGTATAGCTATTTTGTACCTGCATTACTTTTCGGAGTAATTTATGGATATGTGACTATAGCATACGTTTTTAAAAATAACTGCAGAAATTCAATTGCAGGATTAATGTTAGATAGCGAATGGTTACCTATAGTTATAATTGCCAGCATAATTAGTTAAGATAAAATAATTTAAAACAACAAAAATAGACAATTTCTAATAATAGTGACCAACAATTTACGCTGTTTTTTATCTTATTGATAAAAAACGATTAAAGTCATAATTACTGTACTAATTCACAACAAATGAGAACAATTCTAAGAGTTGGAATAAAACTTAATTATAACTATTACGTTAAAGCATTGAAAATTAATGAAGAAACACAATTTTTCTAAATCTTCTTCTAAGAGTATTCATAAAATCATTAAATGTGAATGTGGTTCAGAGATACTACTAATTCCGGATTTAACAGAAATGGGGAGAGCCATTGAATCCCACGCCAAGGAACACCAGAAAAAGGCTCAAACAGCTAAAGAAGCAGAAGAGATCTTTAATCACATACAGGATTTTCTATTAAAACAAGTCTTGAAAAAGGCATCATTATAGAAAATAAGAAAACAACTAATGTGACACAATTAATTTCTACTAAAAATAAAATTATTTAACTAATGTTTGATATCTTCATTTTAGTGACTCGGGTGGGCTCGTTTAATTAAAGCCTCTTGAACTACCCTTGAAACAAGATCTTTATCGATGGATTTACTTCGCATGCTCACACCTGAATGTTAATAATAGCTAAAGTTCCCTAAAATGCCATGGTCTGGAACAATCTGTTCTAATAATTGAAACAACAGATCTTGATAAATGGCGTTAGTGATCTGTAACAGTTTTTTATGGAAAAACCTAAAAAGCAAATAAAATGAACCTATAGACGTCTAATGACGTGAGAGGAAAAAGAAATGTTTAACGCTAAAAACTTCATTGAACAGTCCCTAAAAGAAATCCAAAGTATTGTAGGAGAAAAGAGGGTAATTTCCGCTTGTTCAGGCGGAGTAGACAGCACAGTTGCCACCTTTTTGGTTCATAAAGCAGTAGGTAAGAACCTAATTGCTGTTTTTATCGACGATGGATTACGCAGAGAGGGAGAACCAGAATTTGTAATGGATATTCTTAAAAAATTAGGAATAAAAGCTAGATTGGTGGATGTTAAAAAGGAGTTTTTTGAGGTCTTTAAAGGAAAAACAGATGCTGAAGAAAAACGCAAAGCATTCAGAAACAAATTCTACACCACCTTTGGCACAATCTCTAAGGAAGAAAAAGTAGAATTTATCACTCAAGGAACAATAAAAGCCGACATAATCGAAACGGTCAAAGGAATAAAATCCCAACATAATATTTTAGAACAAATCGGGATTAATCCTCAAATGTACGGATACAAAATCCTTGAACCATTAAGAGAGCTGTTTAAGCCAGAAGTTAGAGCAGTTGCACGAGAATTAGGGCTACCTCCAGAAAT
The DNA here is from genome assembly GCA_964596465.1 of uncultured Candidatus Bathyarchaeia archaeon. Lineage (GTDB taxonomy): Archaea > Thermoproteota > Bathyarchaeia > Bathyarchaeales > Bathycorpusculaceae > JADGNF01. Next base: position 3,206 of record CAZQTZ010000185.1, read on the forward strand.
CTCGGAAAGGATGCCGTTTCCAGGGCCCGCCCTATCACTAAGAGTTTTAGGAGAAGTCACAGCCGAGAAAACTGCAATTGTACGAAAAGCTACTGAAATCGTTGAACAAGAAACAAAAACAATAGGTGCATTTCAAGCATTCGCTGTACTCCACAATGATAAAGCAACCGGAATTAAAAACGGAACCAGAGTATATGGAAACATAATAACAGTAAGAGTAGTAAATTCAACAGACGCCATTTCAGCACAATTCTACAAAATAAATTATGACACACTAATAAAAATCTCCCAAAGAATAACAACAGAAATACCTACCGTAGTCAGATGCCTATACGACATAACCGATAAACCACCAGCAACAATAGAATTTGAATAAACTCTTTTACTTCTTCCTATTTTTAGAAATAATATTTTTTATTTTTTCTCTCTTAAATTTCTAAACTAATATATTATTAACTTCGGTATCGTTATGCCGAAATCTTTCAGAACACTCTTTGGTTTTTATTTATCCAAGAGTAGTCCATCCTAGAAGTAGTGATTGACTTTTGTTGTCACCAGACCTAATATACACTTTAGAGCTTAACAGGTTTTAGTATAATAACCAGTTTAGGAAGGTTTGTCAGAATGGGTAGCTACATCGTCCACTTTCTTCAAATGCATAAACTTGATCCATTCGATCCGAATTCATGGGTTCCCGGAAATTCTCCTTTAAGTCTCGACACAATCGAGCAGGACCCCCCTAGGCAATTCATTGCGGACAATGAACAGGAGCCAGAACATAATTCCGAACCGTATATTTGGGAATTGAGTTTTGTTAGCATGTCAGGGAAAGTCTATTCAGCAGGAGCTGTTTTAAACGGACAACTTCCTCCGCGGAATAGCGGTGATGTTGTCAATGCGTGGTATTGGAAACACACAGAAGGTGACCCAGGAGAGCCTGGTCTTTCGCTGCTGCCCTTTGTTTTGAGGGAAAATG
>CAZQTZ010000186.1:0-4148 GCA_964596465.1 uncultured Candidatus Bathyarchaeia archaeon
AATTCTGTTATATTTATCTGAATTTAAAGTAGGAAGACTAATGTTCAGCCGTTTTAAGCCACTTAAACGTAGGTTTTTTGCTTTATCTGCAAGTAAAGTGCCGTTTGTGGAAATAGATAAATCTCGTAATCGTGGAATCGAAGCAATGCCCTTGATTACTTCAAATAAGTCAGGGCGTATCAAGGGTTCGCCGCCTGTAAGCTTAATTCTTGTTATTCCTAAATCTATTCCAATATTAGCTATCCTAATAATTTCGGTAACAGACATTTTCTCTTCAGAATCATTAATATTCTGAGCTTCTCCTTCTCTATGACAATATGTGCATTTTAGGTTGCAACGCTGAGTAATCGATATACGAAGGTTAAGAAGAGGTCGACCAAAATTGTCCACTAAAGCCATACCGTTATTCCCGTGCGTGCTTAACGATGTGAGCAACTTCCGGCGATATAAGTAGTTCGACCGCTAACCGTGCTGCATCAGGAGAACCTGGAATGCAAAATATAGCTTTACCTTTTGATACGCCCGCTGTTGCCCGTGATAAGACTGCTGCAGTGCCTAACTTATCAAAACTTAAACGTCGAAAAAATTCTCCAAACCCTGGAAGACTTTTTTCAAAGAAGGGCGAGACAGTTTCAATTGTAATATCTAGTGAGGTTATTCCTGTGCCTCCGCAAAAAATTGCCGCGTCAATTTCTGGATTACTAAGAACATTTTTTGTGGCATGTTCAATCATTATTTTCTCATCTGAGATAACCCTTCTAAACGCTAAATTATGGCCTGTATTCTTCAGTAAATTCTCTATGATTTCTCCTGCAACATCAGTAAATATCTCTCCTTTTTTCATTGCCTCATAACGCGATGTACTACATATAAAAACAGCAAAGGTTAATGCTTTTGTTGAGTTTGCTTTATGTGCTTTTGAGCTTTCACTCAAGATTATACCTCTTTAAATTTTTGAACAACATGTATATTATCTATTATTGTTTGAGGGTATTGTCCTAATGCATCTTTCTCATACTGCTTTGTCATATCCCATACTGTTAAAAGAGCAACTGAAACTGCGGTTAAAGCTTCCATTTCCACACCAGTCTGTGCTTTAGTTTTAACTAAGGCAGTTGCCTCTACGATTGATTCGTTTATTATTTTCATTTCAATATTGATGTTGGTTAAAGGCAAAGGATGACATAAAGGAATTATTGAGCTAGTTTTTTTTGCAGCAAGAATACCCGCAATTTTAGCTGCATATAAGGGGTCGCCTTTTCCGATTGCTCCCTGGCGGATTAGGGTTATTGTTTGAGGTTTAAGTTTAATTTGGCCTGTTGCTATTGCCTGACGAAATATTTCTGCTTTATTTGAAACATCAATCATAGTCATGAAATTTCTTTCCCTGTAAAATTATGTTTTTTATTACTTATTTGTCTGCTCCCAAATTTCTATTAGATTTTCTACGGCCTTGGCTTTAGTTGAAACAGAATTATATCTATACATGCGAATTCTGCCATAAGTTCTCTCTAGTAGAATGCCTTCTTCGGTTAAGATTTTTAGATGTTTACTAGTTGAGGTGAAATTAAGACCCACTCTTCTAGCAATTTCTGATACATTAAGCTCACTTAATCTCCAGATTAATTTAAGAATTTTCATTCTTGGCTTAGATGAGAAAATCTCCTCCATATCCATCCTAAATCACCTTTTGCTTCTTTCGAGTATGCTGCGGATTTCTTTTGACAGTTCAATTGCAGATACAGAAGGTAAAGAAATTATTGTTGACCTGCCCCTTTGTCCTGTTGTGCTGACTTCGGTTTTTAATATGCCTAATGCATTAAGGTACTGTACATATTTCCACAACTGGGTATGACTTACGGGGGCTGTTTCATATTCTTCACAGGTTACGTTGTAAGCTTGCTCTAACTCGCTAAGAGTAGAATAAGCCTTGGTATTATTACAAAATACTTCTGCAGTAGCTAATAAAAACAGTTTTTCATGTAAGCCTAGACTTTCTAATTCACTTTTTTGTACCATCGGGATTATGCTGGATATAGCTTTACGAACACATTCAGGTGTAACTTCATTTAAATCTTCAGCATCAGCATATTTACCTGCGCGCCATAGTAGTTCAATAGCGAACCGTGCATGTCCACTTTCATATTGAGCTAAATCTGCAGTTAAGCTGATGGTATCTTCTGAAACTACCGAAGGATCAAATGCCATTGTTACTCGATCATTTAGTATGTCCAAAAGTTGTTCCTTTGAATATTTTTCAAGATGAAGTATGTTACGTTGCAGTGTGCTTCTGGCGCTTGCATCTAAATGTTCAATTGGATTTAGGTCTCGCATAATACAAATAAGTGAAATTCGTTGCGGTAGATTAGTTCTCATTTCTTGTAATCTTGTTAAGCTATAAACCGAATCAGATCCTTCAGTTTCAATAATGCTATCAAACTCGTCTAATACTATAATCATGTAAATGTTTTCTTCATCTAAATTCTGTAATAGGGTCCTGAGGATTTCTTCAGAGGAAAAGCCACGCTTAGGAAAATTAGGTCGTAAAATGTTTACTGCATGTTGAATTATTAAAGAAAGTTTGCCTCTGTATTCTCTGCAATTCACATGAACATAACGTAACTTTACATTTCGTTTATTAGCTTCAGTTGTAATGTCCATGCCGAAACGTTGACAAAGCGCAGTTTTTCCTGTTCCAACATCTCCAGTTACAATAATTCTTTGAGCCATGCGCCCAGGGAATTGTGTAATAAAATTAAAGAATTCCATCAATAATCTATGTTCTTTATCTCGATGAGGCATATGATTAGGAATATAATTTATATCCAGTTTAGTCTCATCTTTGAACACGCTATGATTAAACTTCATTTTAAGCCTCAACTGATTATTTTAATTTACTAATTCTCATTTAACCCAATTAATAAGATGTTTAGAAGCAAAAGACTAATAAATCCATTCTGCACTTTTCTATTTTCGATATAACACATGATACCCAAATATTTTTTCCTAACCAAAGGCGTCGGCAAACACAAAGAACAGCTCCAATCTTTTGAGCTAGCTCTCAGAGATGCAGGCATTCAACATTGTAACCTCGTAAGCGTTTCTAGTATTGTGCCCCCTGCATGTGAACTCCTTCCCCGCGAAAAAGGCTTAAAACTTATTCGCCCTGGCGAAATCACCTTTGTAGTTATTGCCCGTAATGCTACTAACGAACCTCACAGATTAGTTGCTTCCTCAATAGGAGTAGCAATTCCATCCGGAAAGAATCAATATGGTTACCTTTCAGAACATCATTCTTTTGGTCAAACAGATGAAACAGCTGGAGATTATGCCGAAGACTTAGCTGCTACGATGCTTGCTACCACAATGGGAATTCAGTTTGATACGGAAACCGCTTGGGACGAAAGAAAACAGCTCTTTAAAACTAGTGGGTTAATAATAAAAACTGCTAACATAACACAGACAGCGATAGGTGACAAAAATGGATTATGGACTACTGCAATAGCTGCAGCAGTTTTCATCCCGGCAGAAAACGGAAAATCATAGTACTTTTCTAATTAGATAGGTTCTTACTCTATCACTTACTAATTTTCCTTTTTATCATATTTAATATATAAAATGTAGAGATATGATTTAAATGTCCTTTAGAGGTAAGACAGCCACGGCTATAATCCCTTTCGAGCCAAATCTAATTTTACTTAATAAACGATTGACTCCGCCATTTATTGGATACTGGGCTTTACCTGGGGGTAGAAGTGAACCTGGAGAAACTTCTGATCAAACTATTATTCGAGAAGTTAAAGAAGAAACTGGTCTTGATATAGCGATTGTAACTAAGATCGGGGATTATCATGAAAAAGGCAATCAAGGTGGATTTGAATATGATTACTACCCTACTTGCTTTATAGTTGAGCCAATAGGAGGGAACTTAACAAAGCAAGAAACTGAAATAGAAAAAATTCAATTATTTGATTTGAAATTATTACCTAAAGTACTAGCTTTTGAACATAATCAAATGGTTAAAGATTATCAACAAATACTAAATAAAAAAATTCTATAATTTTTTAGATCTGAGTTTATCTTCAATTAATGCTAGGAGCTCTTCAGGTTTAACTGGTTTAACAAGGTATGCGTCAGCACCTTCATCC
>CAZQTZ010000187.1:0-4112 GCA_964596465.1 uncultured Candidatus Bathyarchaeia archaeon
TCTCTGTCACGATTTGAGTAGGCTTTAAATCAAGAAGGTAAGAAGCTTCAACTGCAGTTAGCCCTCGTCTAATCCCTAATGTTTCAATGCTTACTTTAGGTGAAGTGTAATTTTTTTTACGGGTTATAACAAAAACTGCCGTGAAGATACAGATGATAGCAAAAAATGCCCCTGCAACTGCAATCCCTACATTCTGAAAAAGCCCGTCAGGAATAGTTGGTGTGGGGGTATAGTTGGGCATTGAATAAGCTGGAAAGGAAACCCCGATTGGATACTTCTCTCCTGGAGAAAGATTTTGCTTTTCCCAATATATCGCTAAGCGATCTTCAATAATAGACGTGCTATTCCAGAAGGCTTCTTGAGTTGTAAATACTTCATCAACTGTAACTTCTGAAGGAAGAATAATTTGTATACGTAAATCATTTACAGGTGCTTCATCCCACCAAGTTGGAATAAATTGCATTCCATAATGGTTGAGGTTCTGTGTATCATTGAAAATCATTCCCCCAACATTTGTTGTTACATTAAATCTTATTGAGGTGCCCGCTGTCAAAGGTTGATTAAAAGAGACTTTAACTTTGTAGTCACCATCAGAACTTTGATCAGATGTGGTCAGGGAATTCCCGTTTTGGTCATAAGCTTGGCCTATAGTGAAATCACCATTAGGTTGGCCAATTAAAATATAGTTTATGTTTGAACCCGAATCAAGAGATAAAATTACGTCATATATCAGATCTACGGTGCCTTCTGGATTTATCCAAATTTGCGCCCACTCGTGTTCTAAATGATAGACTCGACTTTGAGCATCAGCAAATCCAGCTAATACTATGCTAAACAGAATTACGCCCGTAATAATAATTTTAAGTCGTCGATTTTTTACCATTTTGGCTCCTCTGCAACTTCAAATGTATTTCCACAATAAGGACAAGTTGCGTAAGGTACACCCGATACAATCTTAATTTTACTTGTATCAATTGAAGCAGAGCAAGTGGGGCATTTTAGTGGAGCTGCTTTCATTTGACCCGACAATTCTACTTGCTGAATTATAGTGGTAGGTTTACGAGAGAACACATAAACAATATAGGCTAATCCAAAACCAGCCACTAGAAGAATTACACCTTCAATAATTCTTAATATTCTTTGATCCGGTGTCAATGATGAAGCACCTGCGCTTAAAGTAAATATGAATCCGAAGAAGAAAAGAATCGTGGCAATGATGGCGCCTAATATTATTGAAATCTTCATAAATACGGTTTTATGTGTTTTCAGAATTTAACTTTACCTCTTTAACTGCTGAAAAATGTGTCAATTTAAATTTTATTCTGAATTAGTCATTTAAATTCTCTTAATCGATGTATTATAATAACACATATTACTATTGAACGTGCTAATTCAACATGCATCCAACTATCAACAAAGGATGTATCTGCGATAAAGAGGAACAGGGAAATATATGAAGAGGTTTCTTTTGCTCATCACAGTTATCTTCTTAATAACAACTACTTTTACAGCAATACTCATACCTCTAAAATTAGCTGACGGCAATAAGGAACCTTCTATTTTTGTTGGTATCAGTTTCTGCGGAAATACTCCTAACGAAGCAAAGCTATTGATAGATAAGATTTCTTCGTATGCAAACCTCTTCGTTCTACAGTCATTTCCAATAAGCCGAAATGAAACAGCTGTCAAAGAGATTTGCAATTACGCAGTAGATAAAGGTCTTTATATAATCGTAAATTTAGGAACATATAATAAGACTTATTGGCCTTGGCAATTTCAATTATTTTGTAACGGATCTACTTTGTGGGGAAAACACTTCTTAGGCGCATACTATGATGATGAACCGGGAGGTATCCAATTAGATTATGATTGGGCAACATTCTTTTCTGAAAACTCGGACTTTTTTAAATCAAACGCAACAGGTTATTTTTCTGAGATTTACTCACGGTTACAAGCTGCCAAAATAAATGGAACAAGACCTGAAAACTATGATGTAGATGCAAATATGTTTCTTTCGTATTTTCAACATAATTCTGCTTTAAAATCCTTAGATGATGCCGGGATCAAAACTTTTACTTCTGATTATGCGCTTTACTGGTATGACTACCTAGGTGGATATGATGTTCTGCTAACCCAACTGGGCTGGAATAGTAGCTACATCAAAGATATAGATTTCATACGTGGAGCTGCTAATCTCCAGAATAAGGAATGGGGCGCTATAATTACTTGGAAATATACTGAGAAGCCTTACCTTGATAGTGGGGTAGAGCTCTATAACCAAATGCTTACAGCTTATCAAGCAGGCGCAAAATACATTATAATTTTTAATTATCCCCAAATGGATGACAATCCTTATGGTACAATGACTGAGGAGCACTTCTGGGCAATTGAACAATTCTCTCATGACGTGATGGCTACCTCGACCATACGGACATCTTTGGATGTTAGAACAGCTGATGCGGTATTAGTCTTACCGCATAATTATGGCTGGGGCATGAGGCACCAAGATGATAAAATATGGGGATACTGGGAGCCAGACGAAATCTCGCCTCAAATCTGGAATATTACTTGTAGACTGCTACTGCAATATAGATTAAATTTAGATATTGTATATGACGATCCCAAGTTTCCAGTCACAGGCAAATATTCCTATATTTATTATTGGAATCAAACCCTATAATTTTTATTTTTAACATATGGATTTAGAATTCATATTTTCTTTTCATAAGGCAGTTAAATAAATTCGACATAAGTAGGTTCAATCATATGGAGGAAATTCCTTGGATCAAAATATTTCATTCAAAAGCCGTGAAGGCTTAGAAGAAAAGATGGCTGTCGTTTTCTACTCCGAAATTAAGGAACTTTCGACAGAATTGCAAAAAATATTGATAGATGACATGGTTACAGCGTTTGAAAATAGGTTAAACGTGTTAAACCGTGCAGTAGTTGAAAGCGATTTTTGAGGAAAATAATCATGGAATGGATGAATTTAAGATACATAAAAGCTATATATCAAGTATTAAGAAAAGGAGCAAAGGAAAGCATATGAGGCGCAGCAAACTAGAGATGTACGTAGATATACTGAAGGTGCTCGCACAGCGTGGCCCACTAAAACTTACGCACATCATGTACAAAGCTAATGTCAACTGTAGTGTATTGAAAGAGTATCTGGATTTTCTCATAAAGCAAGGGCTTGTAGAAGAGAGAACTATGGGTAAGAGCCGTGTGGTGTTTGCAGTAACACAGAGAGGTATTACGGTTCTTAAGTACTTTAGAGAACTGAAACAAGTCTTGCCTATTGTTGAGGAAGCAAGAAATCAGGTTCCAGTTCCTTTCTAAACTTCTTTTTTATCCTTTCTTAATATTTTATTTGAGATTTTTTTAGGTGAATTCTGAGTCTATAGCGTATTTTTAGTCTTTTTTTGCGTTGAACTTGTTTATCTTCAATAAGTATGCTTGTTTCGCAATACTTAATAAACACTATTAGTATACTTGTTCGACAAGTAGGCAGAATAGTGGAGATGCATAATGAGTAAAGAACAGGCTTTGGGTAAAAAACCCGTGTTGATACTCGAAAAAATTCGAGAAAACTTAGAGCGATTAAATGAAAAAATGGAAGTTATGATTGAACTACAGAAACATGACCACAAAGATACTCCACAACCGCTCACAGATAACACGCTAGATGTCATGACTCTACTTAGCATGCCTGATCACCTTCGTAAAACGGCTATGACCGTTTGCCGTTCTGGAAGAGCAACAGCTGATGAAATCGCTCAACAAACACTTAGAGCACGGGCAGTAGAAAGCGCCTATCTAAATCAACTCGTACTTATGGGTTACCTGAAAAAAGAACGAAAAGGCCGAAAAGCATACTTCTATGCCGATAGAGAAACCGAGGTTGAAAGATAACATGGGTAAAATAATTGCAGTACATTCATACAAAGGTGGAACTGGAAAAACACTTCTATCTACAAACCTAGCAGCTACCTTTGCAAGATTAGGCAAAAAGGTTTGTCTCTTTGACTTAGACTTTAGAGCACCAAGCCTATTCGCTATCCTAAAAATTGATAAATCGGAATGTTGGCTGAACGATTATCTTAATAATGCTT
>CAZQTZ010000188.1:0-4032 GCA_964596465.1 uncultured Candidatus Bathyarchaeia archaeon
ACATCATATTGGTATGCGTAGAAGGTTCTGCCGAAGAAGTCATAGATTCCATTTTCGGTATGGGCAAAATCTGAAGCAATAGTTGCTAATACATGTCCTCGGATGATTTTCTCTACGGCCAGTCTTGACCAAATGCGTTCAGGCTTTGCAAGAATAAAGTTCTCCATGAGGTAATCGGATTCGTCAGCTGTTTTAGCTATGAGTATAGATTCGCCGTTTTTATCGTATTTTGGTCTGCCCGCTCTACCCGCCATCTGTTTATACTCTAAAACGCTAATGGGGTAGTTGCCATAGCCTGGTTCATAACGTCGATAGTCCTGGACAATTACAGTGCGTGCGGGAAGGTTCACTCCAAACGCCAGCGTAGGTGTAGAAGCGAGAACTTTAATTTTGCCTTGCTTGAACAATGTCTCGATAAGTTTACGGTGCGGTCCAGCTAACCCTGCATGATGAAATGCTACTCCGCAACTAACCAGCTCTGATAGTGATTCGCTTAATCGAGTTTTCTCATCAGCAACAAGCACTTTATCAGCTTCAAGCTTTAAAGCACGCTTAGCAGGTTTACTTAGTACTTCGCTTGTATGGTCCGCGATTTTCCTAGCTATAGCCGCTGCGTTTTTTCTTGTTGAAGCAAAAACAAGTGCTTGCCCCCCAGTTTTAACAACATTCATAGCCAAATTTACTGCATTGTTGCTTGTGTTTTGTTCAATTTTTCGTGCACCGCCGTCTTTGAACAGAATTTCGTCCTGAAGCAATACTCCCTCTTTAAGATTTACTGGTCGCCATTCGGTGACGACATATTTGGCTTTAAGCCACTCTGCGATTTCGTTAACATTACCCATAGTCGCGCTTAAAGCCAGTACCTGCATTTTCGGATTAACCTGTAGCATTCTAGCAAGAACAACTTCAAGCGTCGGACCACGTTCCGCCTCGTTAAGTAGGTGAACTTCATCAGCAATTACAAGCGAGATTTCCTCCATCCATCTCGCCCTGTGCCGCAGAAGCGAATCCGCCTTCTCATTAGTTGTTACAATGATGTCGTAGCGTTCAAGCCATACATCATTACTGTCAAAATCACCTGTACTAATTCCAATGCTTACTTTTCTACCATCTGCCTTACGTAGTTTGGCGAATCTTTGGAGGTCTTCAAATTTTTCGCTGGCCAGAGCTCTTAATGGTGCTAAGTAAATTGTTTTGCCTTTACAATCAATGACATGCTTTAGGCAGCATAACTCTGCAACAAGGGTTTTGCCTGAAGCTGTTGGGCTCGCTAGAACCAGATTATTTCCTTCAAGCACTCCGCTTTCTATAGCCTCCGCTTGGGGAGGGTACAATTCAGTTATGCCCTCTTCGATAATGGCATCCTTTAGTTGTTGGGGAATAGATAACTCGGCTATTTTCACGTATTACGCCATCAAGCTGAATTTTAGTTATTATTAAATCGTAAATTAAGCTGCGGGTTAATAGTGTTTTTTCGCTGTTTATGCTGGTTTCAGCATGTCTCCTTGTCTTTTTTGCTGTTTACTTTTATAATATAACAGTTTAATGAAATGTGGTAAGAATATAAGGCTGTTATATGTTTTATTTTTTGTTGACGTGATGTGTGTGGTTGAAAACGTTAGAGAACTACTCAAGCTACATCAGGGCCTAAAGCACGAAGTTTACCTCGACAATGAGAACTCAACAATGCTTCCGCAAGAGGTACTTGACTCCATGTTGCCTTACTATAATAAGCGGGCATATGGAAATCCAACCCTTACTCACAAACTAGGTTGGGAAGCTTTCGAAACAATCATTGAAGCCTCTAAAAGCATCAGCCAATACATAGGTTCTAAATCTCTCGAAGAAATCACTTTTACTCCTGGTGAGACTGAGGCTAACAATCTTGCCCTATTAGGTTCTGCAGTTGCAATGAAAGAATCTAAGGCAAAAAAGATTGTAATAAGCGAAATTGAACCCATCAATGTTCTTAACGTGGCCAATGATTTGATGAAGCGTTATGGTTATACAACCACTAAGGTACCCGTAAACGGCGAAGGTGTTATCAATCTTGAGAAACTCAAAGAAGCGGTTGATAAAGAAACCTGTTTAGTAAGCATCGCTGCAGTGAACAATGAAATCGGTACTATGCAACCTCTTAAAGAGGCGATAGACATAGTCAAGGATAGAAACCCAATTGCTCTATTCCATACTGACGCTTCTGATGCTTATGGTAGAATCCCTTTTAATGTACAAAACATTGAAGTTGACCTCGCCACTCTTAGTAGCTACAAGATTCTTGGACCCCGCGGGATTGGGGCTGTCTACATCAAAGAAGGTGTCCGCGCCGAGAAAATCTTAGAAGGTCAAGTCGGCACACAAAGATTATGGCCAGGCATAGAGAATACCCCTGCCATTGTTGGTTTTAATAAAGCATCTGAGCTAGCATTCAATGACTTCGAATCTAATGTTAATCATATGAGAACTTTACGGGACAAACTTGTTGACGGTGTCTTTGAGAAATTACCTGATCTGCGATTTAACGGGCCAAAAGGCAAGATGCGCTCTCCTGATAACGCAAACATCAGCTTCCTGCGCTGCGAGGGCGAAGCATTAACCATCGAGTTAAGTCTTAACGGTGTCTATGTCTCAAGCGGTAGCGCATGCAGTAGACGCCTTTTACAGCCAAGTCACGTGCTGGTAGCAATCGGTAGACACTACAGCGAAGCCCACGGAAGCATCCTGATGAAGACCACACGTTACCATACTGAAGAGGATATAGATTATGTCCTAAATGTACTGCCTAGTGCAGTAGAAAGAATCAGAGGAATTGTTGGATCAACTGGAGTAGATTAGATATGTCGCGAGCACCTTTACCCTATAACCCAAAAGTTTTAGACCTTTTTAGAAACCCTAAAAATCAAGGAAGAATGGATGACGCTACCGTAGAAGCCGTAGCAGGTAATCCTGCATGTGGAGACATGATAACTTACTACGTCAAGATAGATGAAGAAACCGAATCTATAATAAAAGTCACCTTCGAAAGCTATGGGTGCGCAGCAAACATAGCAACCGCTAGCATAGTCACCGAATTAGTCAAAAATTTAACTCTAAAAGCAGCATGGGAAACCATAACTTGGAGTAAAGTTAACGAAGCTGTAGGTGGACTACCCAGTGTCAAGTCGCATTGTGGCGTGCTAGCTGTAGGCGCCCTTAAACGAGCTATAAGACTATTCTTCGAAAAGAAAGGAGCATTACCTGATTGGCTGCCCAAAGAGTACACATCTGAAGAAAAGCAAGCGCTTGAGGAAGAACAATTAGCAGACACGCTTTCTAAAAAGCTCAAGGTGGAAGAAGAAAAATAGGCTTTGATCCATACAGGATTCGCGAAGATTTTCCAATATTGAAACGGAAAATTAACAACAATCCTCTAATCTATTTTGATAATGCCGCAACCACTCAAAAACCACGTCAAGTTATAGACGCCGAAAAAAGTTTTTATGAACAGCATAACGCCAATATTCACAGAGCCGTGCATACCTTATCTCAGGAAGCAACCGAGCTCTATGAGAATGCGCGAGTAAAAACTAGCCATTTTATCAACGCAAAAGATCCTGCTGAAATAATATTTGTTAGAGGTACCACTGAAGCTATAAACTTGGTCGCTTACTCCTGGGGGCTTCATAAACTAAAGCAAGGCGACGAAGTACTGCTCTCTCTTATGGACCATCATAGCAATATAGTCCCCTGGGAACTTTTATCAAAAATAACTGGTTTTACAATAAAATATGCCAAAATCAACAGCGATGGCACCTTAAACTACACCGACTTTGAAGAGAGTCTTTCCAAAAAAACCAAACTTGTAAGTTTATCCCACATCTCCAATGTCAGTGGAGTAATAAATGATGTTAAAAAAATATCCAAAATAACTCATGAGAACGGTGCATTGATGATGGTTGATGGTGCTCAATCGGTTCCTCATATGCCTGTTGACGTTCAAGATTTAGACGCGGATTTTATTTGTTTTTCTGGACATAAAATGCTCGGACCAAC
>CAZQTZ010000189.1:0-3996 GCA_964596465.1 uncultured Candidatus Bathyarchaeia archaeon
CCAAAGCAGAGGAATCAAAATCAAAGGTATAAGAAGCAGAATCCAAGGCCAAAAAGGCAGATTCAACGCAGTTTTAGCTACAGTTATTTGTTGAGTATACGTTGAAGTTCCAACAGGACTGTTAACTGTTAAAAGAACAGTATAAGATCCTGTTTGAGAATAAACATGTGATGAAATAGAACCAGACGCTGTTTTACCGTCACCGAAATCCCATTTAAACTCAATTATATCCGCTGAACTAGTGCTTAGGGTTCCATCAAAAATAACCTCTTCATTGACTACAGGCTGAACTGGAGAATAAGTAAAATATGCTTTAGTAAACCCAAACAGCACATAAGTAGTTGTGTCGCCGTTAACTTCTATTTTGTGACTGGCTAAGTTAGGGAAATCTTGCACACTCACAACCAAATCATATCTTCCAGAGGGTAAATCACCAAAAACTGCGCGTCCACTTGAATCAGTTACACCAGACATTGTAACTGGACCACTAAGCGTTACTGTAGCTCCACTTATTGGACCATCAGTGAATTCATTTCTTACCTCCACAGTTAACGAGTAGGCAGCTTGGCATTGGGGAATAAAAAAACTTGAGGCTGCCAAACTAAGCAACAAGAATAAAATGGCAAACGCATGCTTGTGGTTGCCATCGCCTGTTTTCATAATTATCCCCTATTTTTTGTTTGACCTATAAACTCCAAAGAATTTAAGTTCCTTGTGTTTTACCGTTGTTTTTGTATCTTAGAAATATTGTGAAGGCAAGAAAACACGTCAACAACGCAAGTAGACTTCCGCCCAAGTTAAATTCAGGAACCACTGTAAGTGTACTTTGCGGGCTGCCATCAGAATCACCTGTACTTGGACAAACTGTTGGCGTAGGAGACGGAATCAAAGTTGGAGACACTGAAGGCGCAGAGGAAAATGTTTTAAAACTGTAAACTCCACTTGACTGGCCTCCTCCTATAACAGGGTTTAGAGCAGAAGAAAACTCTGGAGTTACACATAGAACATAAACAAAAGCAATTATAACAAAGAAAAAAGCAGCCCAAACAACAAACGAGCCTCTACTTAACCGTACGATTCCCTTAATATCCTCTAGTAAACCTACTGAAAAGTACAGGCTACCTTCTCCTTCACAAAGTATGCGAAGCGGCAGTTATTTATAGTTTATTCTTATTTAGTAAATTCAAGCTCAAAATAAATGCAATTTCTGATACTTTTGGCATCTGACGCAGATTTTTCAAATTTTTTTGTTGTAGATTAGTAATTAAAATGATAAAATTGAATATTATAGCTATTGACGATGTACTGTACACGTTTAAACCAGTAATTACAGGTAAAGCATAATAAATTGTTTTTATTGGTTTGTTGGAATACATTATTTTTTAGTTATTTTGTATCGTCGAAGTAAAAAAGGCAGCAGAATAAGTGGAATCAGAACCAGCAATAAAGTAATCACAATCCAGGTCCAGAAAGACAAATCCAACACTGTATTAGCCACAGTTATTTGCTGCGTATACGTCGACGTCCCAACTGCGCTAGTAATAGTTAAAACAACAGTGTAAGAGCCAGCTTCAGAATAAACATGCGACAAAACCTCACCAGACCCATTTTCACCGTCACCGAAATCCCATTCAAACTCAGTAATATCAGCTGAACTATCACTCAATGAACCATTAAAAACAACATCCTGACCCAGCAAAGGCTGAATTGGAACATAAGAAAAATAGGCTTTAGAGAATTTAAAATGAACAAAAGTTGTTGTGTTGCCATAAACTTCTACGCTTTGACTCTCCGTTGAGAAATCATCCAAACTAACAGATATGTTATAAACTCCTGAAGGCAAGTTACTAAATACTGCACGACCATTTGTCTGAGTAATCTCTGAACCAATTACTGGACCCGAAAGAGACACAATAACACCACTAACTGGAGTGGTTGTGAATTCTTTTCTTACTTCCACAGTTAACGAAGAAATAGTCGGAAATTCAGAGATAAGAAGACTTAAAGGTACAGAACTGAATAATAAAAATACGATTATAATTAGAACTAGACGTTTTAGTTTATAATCCACTGACTTCATCATTTCATTCCAACTATCATTTGACATTTATTTGAATAGTAATCTTTCAAGATGTAGGCACTCGTGTTTTATTTTTATGTATATAACATAAAAATGAAGTAAAAGCAGTAAAACACATTAACAATACAAATAGACGTCCGCCTAAGCTGAATTCTGGAAAAACTATAATTGGAAATGTGATTCCAACTTTAACTCCATTCCAGTCCTCTCCATTTCAAATTGACATCCACACAATTATTGTTCTTCTAAAGAAACTGGTTTTTCCTTTATCTAAAGTTAGTTTTTTAGTAGTAGATAACTCAGAATTTACAAAATAAACAGATGAAAAGCTATTCAAAATTAAGAAATAAAACTTTTAAAATTATAAGAGAACGCCTACAAAAACTCAAATAGCATCTATTACCATTTGGCAAACATCATAGATACCAGAGTTTCTCCTCCTCTTATAAACATGCGCAACCAGAATCATCCGAATTCATCAACTTGTAAGTATATACACAATTATTCACGGATTTTATAATTACCTAAAAATTTTTGCTACAATTAGTGAATCAAAATTTGAAACACACATCATTTATTAAGTCGCAAACCTTAAGATTGAATATATGTTGAAAGTGAAGAGTGGAACTAAAAAGGACAACTAAAAAATGAAAACAATAAAAATAATCACAATAACGATAATAATTCTACTATCCTCAACCCTATTCATAAACCTAAGCAACGCCAGCAACCAAACAACAACCACACTACAATCAAACGGAACAATCGCACAAGATATGTCAACTGAATTAACAGTTATTTTAAGAGGCATATGCATTACGGATTTAAACCCTAACAGCATCGACATCAACTCTTGGGTAGATAATTATGTGGTAAACCATGAATGGGTAACTGCCATAACTTTAACCGACATGCACCAGTATGGAATATGGTGGTATGGATACTCTTTTTCAGAATCCGCAGGCACATGGATGGGGTGGAACTATCAACAGCTTAAAACTCTAATAGATAGACTTCACTTTCATGGATGGAAAGTTGGACTTGAAACAACGGGTATCGCGTGGAATAATCAACAAGAATATGATTATATTTCAACTGAACACCCTGAACTAGCATTTACAGATGCCAATGGCAAAAGAGCAACTGGAATCGATAACGATAATTTATTAACAAAAAATCCCGGCTATAATTGCGTTATTCCTGACTTCTTTGCAAAATTTGCTACAGACGATTACGTCAATAATATATCCAAAGGAACGCGACTGATTGATCTTTACACATCTCGTTTAGAAAACATGATTCAAGATGGAATCGAATGGGACTTCTGGTTTGGAACAGATGGATGGAATGGTTTTACCAATCAGGATTATCACTGGAATTACCAAACTACAAGCAGATGTTATAGTTTCAGCCAACAGGAGATAAAAGAATTTGAACAATGGACCACAATATTACCGATAAATTGGAGTTCTATGAATAACACTCAAAAAGTAAATACAATAATAGGTAATTCAACATTACTTAATAACTGGTGGTATTATTGGCAAATTAGATTCGCACAATTATATGCTCAAATTAAACAAGTATTCATTGATACAAACCGACCTGGGCCGTTCTACATAATTGGATCAGCAGATGAATCATCTGAACCTTCAAATAGCGGATTACTTTGCCCAAATGGAATGTATAATATGTCACTATTTTGTCAATACAATTCTATTGACTATTTTTATATTGATCAGGAGTGGGCCGCTTATACTGGATCAAAGTATTCATTAGGGCGTGAACAGGCCTATGTTGGAGCACTCGTAAAAATGCAAAATCCAAACCTAACACCAATTATTGGTTTGCAACTCGTTGATTGGTTAGGTAATAATTATCCTCTATGGCTTGTTAAACAAGCATATTTGTCACAA
>CAZQTZ010000190.1:0-3982 GCA_964596465.1 uncultured Candidatus Bathyarchaeia archaeon
GAAGCTGAAGCAGCAGGTGCAAATATAAATAATTTGATAAGTCAGATGAATGATGCCTTAGGTCTTTTAGCTCAAGCTGAAAATGCTTTTCGGCAAAATGATTTTGACGCTACTGCAATTAAGGCAGATGGCGCTTTATTGCTTGCTAGTCAAATAAATACTGCAGCTCAAAACGCAAGGGAATCTGCCTCTTCTTCGAGGCAATCTTCTTTTTGGCTTTCTATTGTATTCTCAATCATCGGGATTGTAATATTTCTTGTAGTGCTATTCCAAATATGGAGATGGTTTAAGCAAAGATATACCCGTAATTTGCTAAATCTTAAGATTGAGGTGAAAAATCAATGAAATTGGACGATTATCGTATAATTTTTTTTGCCATAGGAATTATAGGTGTATTAATCATGGCATCGCCTGCTTTGTCAGAAATAATTAAGCCTGTTCAAGGAGAGTCATTTTCTGAGCTATATATCTTGGACTCTATGCGTAAAATAGATGATTATCCATACAACATTGAATTAGGTGAAAATTACTCTGTTTATATCGGCGTTGGAAATCATGAAGGCCATTCAGCGTATTACACTTTATATTTAAAACTGCTAAATCAATTTGATAAATTACCTGATGCAAAAGCCAATATGCCAAGTCCCTTAAAAGCAATTTATGAATATTCTTTTGCAGTTGCGAATAATCAAACATGGGAGAATCTTTTAAGCTTCTCAATTGCTCAGGGCTCAATTACAACTAATGAAGCTATTATAAATAATATGAATATAGATGACGAGTTGGTAACTATTAATAAGAGCGCTTCATGGGATTTGAATTCTTCAAGTTATCCATATAAATTGTTGCTAGAATTGTGGATTTATAATTCCCAGAGTCAGGTTCTTGATTACAGTAATAGGTATGTGTATCTAAATCTCAACTTCACTGGTCTTGCTTAAATTAGACTTCTCTAAATTTCTTCCTCTCTTTTAAGGTATAATTCGATTATATCATCTTTCGTAATATGCCTGATTTTGAAAGACGATTTTTAGGGTGATTATGCGCTTTAGTAAAGATGGGAGCAGGCAATATGTATGAAATAATAAGTCTTGATAAATATATAAAAGCAAAAAACCCGCAAGCTATAATCACATGCAAGTGCAAATATCAAATTCTGTTACTACCCGATATGAAAGCAATGAACCGCGCCATCGAAAACCATCTAAAAAAACACTTAAAGACAAGCCGTAAGCAAATCGAAGAAAACCTCATTGCTCAAATCTTTGACGTAATCAACACCTATGAAACGAGCAAAAATTAAAACACGCTTTTTAAATTCTCCTTTTCAAATTAAAAAGTTAATTAATCAACTAATCCATTAAGCACAAATTAGTTTTATTCTTCAAATGTTGATTGTTTAAATTTGTTTTGTTATGCCTGATTATTCTCAAAAGTAATTTGGCCTCTCAACCACTGTTATTAACGCAACTTTAGTTGTGGTAATTACTATAATCGCCATTGTAGTTTATCTAGCTTTGAGCCAAAACCAAAACAAAACTAACCCCCGCATAGCATCTACTTCTAATATTACAACATCGGCGAATCAAACTGTTCGCAAAATGTCACTTCAACAACAGTAGTATTTCAAAGCCAGCATTAATTCCGTTGTATATTCAATTCACCTATCTTTTCTACTTTAAGCGAAGACTATATTTGTTAATAACTGAATGTGAGTTTATCCTAAAATTAACCATGCAATGTATATCGCTAAAGTAATTAGAAACAAAATAACCCAAATTTTTTTGCTATAATCATAGACTGTTTTTCCATTCATAGGTTTTATCGGAAAAGTATCAAAGAATGCATCTATGATACACATCGCCAGCCCCGTGCTTCCAATTAATGTAAACCCACTTAAGATTAATACAAGGAAGAAAACTGCAAAAGCTAATGACAAAAATATTGATGTTATAGAGAGAGTTGACCCTAACTTCTTAGTATATTTTGGTGAATATGATACACTACGAGCTGGCTTTGAAAAAGGAGTTCTTAAAAGTAAAGTAGTAAAGATGAAAAGCACTAAACCAAAATACCATAATTTATACTCTGTCCATACTCCTTGATGTCTTGAATATGTTATCGAGATGAAGGTTTTAGCAAATCCCACAAAAATGCTCGTGATTAAAATCGTTGGGAGAATAATTAGAATTTGGTTTAGACTGTCAACTTTAACATAAGCAAAAGATAGAGACAAGAGTATTATTGCAAATATATACACCAAAGTTTCTGTTTTGGTAGGTTTAAAAATAGATCCTGTTTTTTCTTCAACTTTTATTTTTCTTTTTGAAGCAATAAAACTGGAAAGCCAACTTTTTACGGTGGAGGGCAGCAGGTTCTGCGCTTGCTTAACTATTCTATCGGTTGGCAATCCTGCCGGAGTAGCAACTGCGGCAACAGCTACTGAAGCAACGGCAGCGCCAGCAGCTGCTGCTATAGGCGCAACAACTGCGTTGGGCGTATCAGGAGTCCAAATAGTAGTAGTTAAATTTGCTATAACATCATCTGGGACCGACGGTGTAGGTTTAAAAGTTGGAGAGGAACTTGGTGAGGGCATAGGCGAAATTAGAGTAGAATCATATTCTCCAAATGCATAAACTCTGTTATCATAAGCACCAACATACATTATCCCATTAGCTATCGCAGGGGCTGCAAATATTGAGGCATCAATTTGATAATTCCAAATTATATTACCTGAAAAAGCATCAAAGGCAAAAATTTTTCCTCCCCACGATGCTACATATACTATCCCATCCGCAATAGCTGCAGAGGAGTACACTGGAGAGCCCGTATTATAACTCCAGACTAATTGTCCAGTTTTAGAATTAAGGCAATAAAACAGAAAATCTTCACAGCCGATATAGATATTTCCCCCATAGATAGCTGGCGAAGAAGAAACCTTCTTAAACGTCGTATATTTCCAGACCTGAGCTCCTGAAGAGGCATCAAAAGCAAAAACTGCGTTATCTGTAGAACCTACATAGACTATTCCATCGGCATAGGCTGGGGAAGAATTAGTGTATGTGTCCCCCTCATTAGTAAAAGAACTCCAAATTTTGTTGCCTGTTGAGGCATTCAATGCATAGAAATAACCATCCTGAGACCCAAAATATACTATTCCATTAGCAACAGCAGGAGATGACCGAATATCCCCACCTGTAGTATAATTCCAAATCAGAGCTCCTGAATTAGCATCAAAAGCATAAAAAGTGTCATCTGCTGAGCCTACATAAACTATATTTCCTACCACAGCAGGTGAGGACCAAACTGCGCCGCCTGTAGCAAAGCTCCATACCTTATTACCCGTACTAATATCAAGGGCATAAAAGCTGAAATCATTAGAACCTACGTAAACTTTGCCATTTGCTACTGCTGGAGTAGACCAAATATTATCAGCTGTTGCATATGACCACAAAACTTCGCCAGTTCTAGAATGTAAAGCATAAACATATCCATTGAATATTCCTGTGTAAAGTATATCATTAACCAGAGCGGATGATGAACGAACCGGTCCATTTAATGATCGAATCCACAAAGTTTCATTTGTTCGGGGAGCAGATGAAAAAGAAGACATGGTATGAGAAAGATCATGTCCAAACATCGACCATGAATCACCAACATTCTGAGCGTTAATCAAAACTACAGAAAAAGAGAAAGTAAGAACTAACAGAACAATAAGCCCAATAGGCATTAAAATCGCCTTTTGCATTTCCCTTCCCCCGAAGATTCTCAAACACTTAGCTATATAAGCTTTGCATTTTCACAAATTCTTCGACTATACTTATCATAGATAATTCATCTAACAATCAAATAAAAAATTACTTAGCTCAACTAATTCATTAGTGCTATGTTTTTAGCCAGCCTAATTTAATGAATACATACCCAACGAAAGCCATGATTACGCCAATAAGGAAGGCAACTTGCCATAGATAGGCTCCAAAGG
>CAZQTZ010000191.1:0-3896 GCA_964596465.1 uncultured Candidatus Bathyarchaeia archaeon
CAGCGTTTATGGGACGCGTCCAATAGTCGGTTGGAATTGGTGTTTCTGGTAGAGCGGCTGGAGGTTCTTGTTGTACTTTGAGTGTTGTTATGGGGGTTTCGCTGGGCATATAGTACCATCCGCTTGTAGCGAAGGTTTCGCCTGGGTAGCTGAATTTGAATTTGTATTCTCCAATTGCGGTTGGTGTGTATTCGAAGTATTGTCCTCCCATAGCAAAGGATGTCAGAGGGCCGATGGTTTCTGTTGTTTGATCGGGTTTTATGATGGTTACAATCATATCGTGAAAGTAGTCAACGTATGATTCTGGGGGTATAGGTGAAAGCCAGATTGTGACCTGCACTTTTTGGTTAACGCCGACCGGATTGGGATTTACGGCTAGAAAAGCAGATGTTTTAACGTCTACCGCTTTTACTGTTGATATGCTTATTGATAGGATGGAAAAAACCAACAATAGAATCAAAACTAATGAAAAAGATATTGTTTTCTTCAAAATTCTCTTCTCCGTATATTAATAAGAAAAGAATTTGTGTATAAATTTTTTCTTGAATTCGTACTTGCCATAAATTATTTTTTTGTTAAATAAAAAGGGAGGGGAAATTATGTGTTTGTTTTGTGTTTATTTGCGTTTTCGCAGTAGGATTGCGACTGTGGTTATGGCTGCTATGATTATGATGGCTGCTATTGCGATGTAGAGGGGTGTGGCCGGTTCAGCTTCTGGGCTTACGGCAGGGGTTGGAGTAAGGATAGGTGTTGTTGTGGGTTGGGTAGTTGGTGGCAGGGTGGTTGGAGTTGTTGTTGGTGCGGGTGTTATGGCTCCTGCTGAGGGTCCGATTGCCAGGTAGGTTGTGTCGAGGCTGCCGTAGTATGAGTTGGTGCCTTCGAAAGTTGCGGTTATATGGTAATTGCCCTCTATTGTGGGATTCCAGGTTAGGGCGTATTTGCCGTTGGAGTCGGTTGTAGTGGTGTCGATATTGATAGCGGTTCCGGTGCGATCGTAGGCGGTTAGTTTTACGGTGACTCTTGTTATTTCGGTTGGGCATAAGTCTATGGTTGTAATGAGGTTTGCGTTTATTTGTGGAAGTTTACTTGGTTTGTCGAAAAAGAAAACGGTTTTCTAATTTGAAGTTTTTTGTGTTTTTATGTGTATTTGTGTACTTCCAACCAACAATAATGTTTATTAATACTCACGACTCTTGACATAAAATAGAGGACTAAATAATGCATCTCAAAAAAATACCTCAAATAACAGTAATCGCATTAACAATAGCTGCGCTCGCCCTAACACTAACAACAGCAGCACTAATTAGCATAAATCAAACAGTTCCTCTGAGTGGAACAATCAATGCAGTAAACCTAGGCATATACTCAGACAGCGCATGCACAATTCCAGTCACAGCACTAAATGTTGGAGCCCTTAACCCAGGCAGCAGCGCAACACAAACAATATACATCAAAAACACTGGAAACGTCCCAGAAACACTAACAATGACAATAAACAACTGGAACCCAACCAACGCCAACACCTATTTGACCCTAACATGGAACCGACAAAACACAATCCTAAACGCAGGAGCAACAATCCAAGCAACACTAACACTCACAGCAACCTCAAACACAGGCAGCTTAACAAACTTCAGCTGCGACGTAACACTAACAGGAACCCAATAGACATGGCTACAAAATCTTTCTATTTGTTAGTCTGTTGCGGCATAAGTCGCAATTTTTTTTAGTATCTTATAATCATAAAGAGGGTAGCTTCAATCTGAGTTTTATATTCTATGAGATAATGATATCTTTAAGTATAGTGAATACGGTCATAAAAAGGAATAAAAAACAGATCAGGTAAGCAACATTTCGAAGT
The DNA here is from genome assembly GCA_964596465.1 of uncultured Candidatus Bathyarchaeia archaeon. Classification (GTDB taxonomy): domain Archaea; phylum Thermoproteota; class Bathyarchaeia; order Bathyarchaeales; family Bathycorpusculaceae; genus JADGNF01. The sequence continues at coordinate 1,862 of CAZQTZ010000191.1, forward strand.
TTTTTCTTATTTATAATCAAGTTAGTAATCCCATAATTACTGGATGTTATTTCAGCTACAATAAGGACACATATTGCACCCACAAGTAATAGCGATGTAAAGTCTAAGAGGATTAATGGCGGGAGTTGCATTTTTTTATTCCTTAATTTTGTTGTTTTCTAGTATTTCGTATTCTATGTTAGTTTTTCTCGTCTCTTGGTTGCGAGTTTCATTTTGGATTATTACTGGTCTTCCGGCAGTTTTAGCTAAAGTGCAAGCAATTGCGCTGCTTAAAAGACAACCAACTTGTTTATGTGTTTTTGGATTGGAATCAGCCCCACGGCAAACTTCATTAAAAATACTACCAGTTATTTCGACGGTTACTATATTGTTCTTGATTTGAAATTCAACATTTTCTGCGATTTCAAAATCTTCGAGTATCTTTGGAAGCTTGAATTGTAAATTAGCAAGATTATTTTTAATAAATGAAAATCCCATTTCTTCTTCAAAGAGTTTTGAAAGATTCAAACCAGGCGGTGTGATTAAAGCTCCTGTTTTGTCTTTTGTGAATTGCCTATCATCGTTTGTCTCTTCAGACGTCGGCAGAAAAACTTCTGAAGTCTCAGGGACAAAAATAAGGCTAGAATCTATGTTCTTGAGATTTTGTGGTGGTAAGTAAATACCTTTCTCCATTAAATTGAATTCTAGGATTAACCGTTCGATATTGCTTGTAGCCACATTAGCGGATGCATTCAAAAATGATAGAGGTACATATTGTGAAGGTTTAAGGTAAAGAAATATTGCTGCCCAAAAAATTACAGAAACACCAATTATTGCTAAGTAAGATGAAGCATAGAAAGCAGAAACTAAGAGTAATCCGACACCTATTAACAGCAATATAATCGGGATTTGTTTAAGGGATGCTCGTTTTATTCTCAGTACACCTTTAAAGAATTTTATTGTTGAACAATATAATAAGATTTACCTGAATCTGGCACTGAAGTATTAAATACACATAAATTTTCTGAAAAATATTTTTTTTAATTTAATATTTTCAAATCAGCAATATTGAAGGTGTAATAGCAGAACCAATGTTTTCTGAAAAAAGAGAGAGATTTTAGACCGACAAAAAGTTAGCAGTAATCGTATGATCAGCAACAACATCCTCAAACGTATAACTCGTAACAGCACCAACACTCACACCATCAACCAACACAACAACAATCTCATAACCAGTAGCAACTGTAATAGTGAAACTTTGATCATCACCATAATCCACACTAACAGCACCAGACGGACTAATAAAACCACCAGACCCAGCAGAAGCAACAATAGTATAAGTAACTACTTCTAAAGCAGGCGAATAAACATTATCCACATAAAAGTCGCCCCGACCGTCACTATCAGCAGAAAACGATACAAACTCAACATTCCCAACGAATCCGCTATACTTCGCAACAGACATGATAAATTCGCCATTAATATAAACATCATAGGTACCCGCTTCAATGTTAACAGCTAACTTAACAGTATACCACTCATCATAAGACAAACCAGACTTCACTAAAGTCCAATCCGAGGCAGATCCAATAGCTTGGGTTGAAGAAGTCCTAGCTTTAAGCTGCAAGTTGCCGTCATTTTTATCGGTAGGAGTAGAATCATAGAAAACCAGATACACAAAACGCTCATTGCTTGTCCCCGTAGGACAGTTTGAAGTTGTACTGTCGCTTCCAATGTAAACATGTCCAACACGATCCCAACTGCCGTTGTCTTGAATCCTAGCAATAAAAATATCAAAAGACACAGTAAAAGTACCAGTTTGAGAAGTGAATTTCTGAGTTAAATAAGCATTACTGGCTACACCGTAATTAAATAAAGCTGCTTTTTTGCCCAAATTACCTCCAACATCGTTTGTATCTAAAGTTAACAAAGACGCATCACCACCAGTAAAAGCACTCCGACTTTCATACCAATCCTGACCAACACCATTAGTTCTTAAATCGACACTATCAACGCTGGAATCAAATGTGGAGTCAACAAGCAACGAAACAACCGG
>CAZQTZ010000192.1:0-3786 GCA_964596465.1 uncultured Candidatus Bathyarchaeia archaeon
GCTCATCAGGCGAATGATCTCAGGAAGATCACCTTTTTCCGCTTTTCGAATTTAAGAAACCGTTAATATCTGCGTTGGCTTTCAGCACCTGAAAACTCATTCGTTTCATGGCCAACATGCCAACATATGGCATTTTCATTATAAATTGAGCCAAAGGCATATTGTGCGCAGTTGAAACATCAAAAGGCAATGCAGGCGTACCCACAATCACTATGTGATTTATCCGGTCTGGAAAAAGCGCTGCATAAGTAAGTGCAAATACACCCCCACCAGACCAACCCAGTACTCCAAACTTATTAAATCCAAAATAATTTACCAAGAAATTAACATCTTGAGCAAAATCGCTAAGGCTTCTTCTAGGCGTAAAACTGGATAAGCCATAGCCAGGTCTATCAATGCCTATTATCCGAAAATTCGAAGCAGAAGCAAACTCTTTAAGAAGCAAAACTTCAAGACGACTACTTGCAGTTCCATGAAAATAAATTATAGGGTATCCTCTGCCAATTGATAAAAATCCGAGTTGTTTGACTAGTTAAACTCATATTGATTAATCTCTCTTTTAACCACAGGCTAACACGACATTAGCTTCAGAGATTAAGCAATATTTAGTAGTTATGGAAATTGGTAAGAAAAAAGAATAATAAAAAATTAAAATCTTAAGGTTGTATAGAATAAAAAATTTGGATGTTGAAACCATTTATGAAATCATTTCTTATTGTTAAAAAGAAATGTGTTCACAGATGGCTGACTTTTGGCGAAATTTTTATTCGCCCCAATCTTCACCTTCAATTATAAATTCTTGCAGTTCTAAGCAATCATCATCTCCGTTTTGTTTTTCTTTAACTTCCAGTTCGATTCCGCAGCCCGGACAACTCAGCAATTGTCCTTTTTCGACATCAGAAGGAACTTCTACTTCTGAGGAGCATACCGGGCAGAGGGTTTTGCATATTTTGATTTGCGAATTTGAGTTAATTGTCTTAATCATTAGCCTAATCACTTTCGGGTGACTTTTTATTGTCGAGATTTCATTTAAATATTGCGACTTTTATGTAACAAATTTAACCAAAAATGTTCCTTTTGATACACAATTATTTTGGGAAATTAGCAGGGACCTAAAATCGCACAGCCTAAAAACCCAATAGGGTCGCATTAGCTATGTCATTCGAATGATTAGAAACATGCTCCAAGTTTCTTAAGATATCAACAAATATTATCCCCAAGAGCGGGTCACAGGCTTTATATTTTAGCCTTCGAATGTGGTTCGCCTCGTAAACCTTATGTAAACGGTCAATTTCATCTTCAAGTTCATGAACCGAGTTAACTACTTCTTCATTTGTTTCTTCAAGAGCGAGCAATGCCTTTTCATAAATCAACTTTGTTTTCGCAGTTATATCAGCAAGTTCATTTTGAGCATCTTGAGAAAATTGTAAAGCCTTCTTCTGTTTTCTTTCTGCCAGTTCAGCTAAATTATTAGCATGATCAGCTATTCTTTCGATGTCTGATGCACTGTGCTTTAAATAGGCCAATTTTGTTAGCTCTTTTTCGTTCAGGTTTACGAATCTACCATCATTTAGGAACTTATCGATGGCATGAAAGATATCATCCACAATCCCTTCCAGCTCAATCACTTTTGCTATCGATTCTTTTTTATTATCCTGCATGGCAGAAAAGGACTTTTCAAGCATTTCAGCTGTCAAATTACCCATTCTGAGAACTTCTTTTTCAGCTTGCGATAAAGCAATGGAAGGAGAAGCCAAAAGTTTATCGTCGATAAATTCTGTTCCTCTTTTAAGTCTGATATCTTCACCGGGCATGAGTTTTGTAACCAAAGTTGCTATAAAACCCACCAAAGGCAACATGATTAACGTGACAGACACATTAAAAACAGTGTGAACGTTGGCAATTTGTCTAGGCAAATCAGGTGACGTCATCGCAATAAGGCCAGCAAAATTGCCAATAAAAGGGAAGAATAAAGTTACGCCAATTAAGTTAATAATAATTTGAGCCAAAGAGAGTCTTTTAGATGACAGAGAGGCCCCGAAGGAAGCCATTAATCCAGTAACACATGATCCAATGTTAGCACCCAAAATAATTGCAATAGAAGCATCCAAAGTTATCATATTGTTTATCCCTAAGGATAGTACCAATCCCATCAGAGCGGTGCTACTATTGAAAATGCCAGTAACTAGTATTCCTGCAATTAAGCCAAAAAGAGGAAACTGCCCCAAATTGTATAAAAAATTAGTCAGTGCAGGTTCAGCTTGAAGGGGCCGAATACTACTAGACATTAAGTTCATGCCTAAATAGACCAGCCCAAGACTTAAAATAACCTGACCTATGCTCTTATATTTCTTGTTTTTTGATAGGATAGTAAGCAAGAATCCAATAGCTATTATAGGGTAAAAGATAATTCCAATATCAGAAGCTACAATTTGCGCAGTTATTGTAGTGCCAATTTCACTTCCAAGCATGACTCCTATACCCTGAGTTAAAGTCAAAACGCCAGCGTTAATCAGGCCAATTAGAATAACCATTGTTAAACCACTGTGTACCGCTGCAGCTGTTAAGGCACCAACACCAACACCCTTCAGCGGATTGTTAGTTACCTTAGAAAGAATTTGCTTAATTTTTTCGCCAACAACTTTCTTTAGACCATCGCTTAGCAAAGTTAGGCCGTAGAGGAAAATGGCTAGACCACCAACAACTCCGAAAGCGATAGCCAGGAAATCCAATACTCAGCCCTTTCCCCTATTAAATTGAAAAAGCGGTGATTTAAATATAATAATATTTCCTAATATGGACTTATTTCCTTCAGAATTCAGCTTTAATTAATCATGGGAATTGACAATAAATAAAAAATTAATATTGAGAGAAATTACTATTTTCTAATTGCATTATTTATAAAATCGAGGGGCATTTCAGATTTTTTTGAAATTTCTTCAATTGGATAACCTTGGCTAAATAACCTTAGGACGACATTTTCCATTGATTCTGCAAATTCAATAATATAATTGTCCGGATCATATAGTCTAAAGACTCTTTGCCCCCATGGTTGTTCTATTATAGGATGGATAAATTTAATATCTGCGTTCATTAAGCGCTTGTATAAGCTTTCTAAATCGCTAGACTCAAAATAAATTTCAGTTTCATTATAGTCTAAGTTAATGTTATTTTCTTTTTTATTGAATATCAGATTTAAAGCATATCTTTTTTCCCAAATTGCTAGACCCCCTTCAAAGTTTATATTTTTACCAAAATCCATAACAATTTTTTGGCCGAGAAGTACATTGTAGAAATATTTGGATTTTTTAATATCATTTACTAATAAGACCACACTGCGAAAAACAGGATTGGAATTTTCAGACATGCAAGTCACCTCAATATTGGATATAAAGTAATTTCGGTAGTTATATTCTAATGCATTTCGGCTTGATTATTTCGTAATGAGTCCAGTCCGAATAATTTTATAGATTCCGTTTGTAAAATTGTTACCACCAGAGAAGAAGTTACTATACCGTCTATTAGTCCGGATGGAACATATAAAATGAAAAAATTTTAAAATAAGATAGTAATTTTTTATTACTTTCGTTTTGAATAGTTATGCCCTTATGGTGAGACTTGTTATGAAGATTGTAGCTTTCAATGGTAGTGCAAGAATGGATGGAAACACTGCTATGCTTCTAAAGCGAGTGTTAACAGCTCTTGAAAAAGAAGGATTCAAAACAGAACTTATTCAGCTTGCAGGGCAGCAAATTCATGGATGTAATACTTGCCGAAGCTGCTATG
>CAZQTZ010000193.1:0-3136 GCA_964596465.1 uncultured Candidatus Bathyarchaeia archaeon
ACATTAAAAACTCTACTCTCCCTAAACTCACTAACCTGGCAAACCACACACCATACAACTGCAATTATATACTTTTGTGTTAACCCTGAAACAGTAAAAACCAAGATCGACGGTATGCTTATGGAACTGGAGGCTAAAAGTTGAAAGCTGTACTCCTAATAGGCAGCCCACATGGTTTTGAGAGCACCTCCAACTCTTTGGGCGCATATTTGATTGAAAAGTTGCATCGCGGCGGGTACGAGTGGACCAAGGTTCATGCTCAAGCTGTAGTTCACTCACAAGAAAAAGAAGCACAGATGCTTACGCAGGTGGCGGACAGTGACCTGTTGGTTTTAGCGTTTCCCCTCTTTGTAGACTGCTTGCCGGCAGCGCTTATTTTGGCTTTGGAGAAAATCGCTTACTACAGAAAAACAGCGGCTAAACCCAAGAGCACTCGGGTCTTAGCTATTGTTAACAACGGTTTCCCCGACAGCAGCCAAAACGCCACCGCCATATCAATCTGTAAACAATTCGCCAAAGAGGCAGGCTATGAGTGGGCTGGGGGACTAATGCTAGGCGCTGGAGCCATGATAAATGGCGCACCACTTGAGAAAGTGCCGATGATGAAAAATGTTAAAAAAGCCCTTGACTTAACCGCACAAAACCTCTTAGAGGGCTCAACGGTATCTAACGAAGCTACGAAGTTGATGGCGAAAACAGTGATGCCCAGGTTCCTGTTAACTATGTTTGCTAACATGGGCTGGAAAAGTAGGGCTAAACCATATGGTACTCAAAAGAAGCTACGAAACAGACCTTGAAAAATAAGTGGATAAAGGGAAATGAATTATCTCGCATTCGTTTTTAGTGGTGATATCAATATTCCGTTCACAAACATTCTTTTTTCCGTTTTATGCTATCAAATCCCATAAGTTGCATCATCATACTTAAGGAAATATTTCTGTTCTAACTATGTTGGCTATGTTGGCATTAATGCGGCAATGTATTTTTCTCGTTTTTAGGGACGGTTTTATCTTTAGTCGTAACCCACCCTTTTTTTTGTGTTAAAATTGCCATTGTTAAAGGAGGATTTTGAGTTAAGAAACATGGCGATATCTTCAGTAAATTCCCTTTTTTTATAAGTAACATTAAAAGAAAATTCAGGTAATTTGCAATGAAAGTAGTACCACGGAGTAATTAAAATAGTTGAACCTAACTATCCCATTCCTCAAATGTTCTATGTTGTTTGCATCAACGATTAATGCACTCACAAATGATAATTCAGATTATAAATTCTATTTAATTCACAAGATATATTGTTAAAATTTTTATTTATAGAAAATTTTTGAGGATTATTTAGCCTCAAAAGCAATTGTCGTAATCTTTTTAAATAACTAGCGTCATATTAAACTTAAGCCAATTTTTTAATCTTAAGGAGTAACAAAAAATGCCAGTTTATTATAATGGTGAGGAATTTACTTTCTACAATCCCGACGGTTCCGAGATAAAGGTACGTGGGTGGGGTAATCAGTTTGCCGCAGTTTTTGAAACCCTTGACGGTTTTACAATCGTCCAAGATCCTGAAAGTGGCTTCTTTCATTATGCGACCCTCTCTAAGGATGGCACCGAGTTGCTCCCTAGCGGCACACGAGTCGGAACGGGGGCACCTCTGCAGCTTTCTCTGCCTCGACATCTCCGAGTAACTCCTGAGGCAGCAAGCCGCAAAGCCCTTGCAGCCCAGCAGGAAACAGGGGTCAAGCCGCGCTGGGAAACACGACGACGAGAGCGACAGCAACGACATACCCGATCAACCATCTCGTCAAAAGATAGGCCCGTCGATACATCCGAGGGAGGCCCACTTGCTGCAACCATCGGCAACTATGTGGGCCTCTGCCTTCTCATTCAGTTCCCTGATGTTCCCGGAACCATCTCCCAACAAGAAGTAACTAATTTTTGCAATCAGCCTGGATACACCAGCTTCGGTAACAATGGTTCGGTGCGGGATTATTTCTATGACAACTCGGACCATAAGCTGACGTACACCAATATTGTCAATGCCTATTATACCGCCCAGCACAACCGCGCCTACTATACTGACCCTAACATTTCCTATGGGACGCGGGCTCGTGAGCTAATCGTCGAGGCACTGAACCATCTCAAGGCACAGGGTTTCAACTTCAATCAGCTTACCGCGGACAGCAGCGGATACATACAAGCCCTCAACATCTTCTACGCAGGCCCGATCGTTAACAACTGGGCAAAGGGCCTTTGGCCTCATTCATCGGGGCTCATCACAGCCTACGTCGCAAGTTCAACCCGGCGATTCCACGACTACCAGATTACCAACATGGGCAACCAACTGACCCTCGGGACGTTCTGTCACGAGAATGGTCACATGGTTTGCGACTTTCCGGATCTTTACAGCTACAATGATCCGCCCTCACACTATGGCGTCGGAAACTACTGTCTCATGTGTTTTGGCGGCTCCAATACCAATCCGACGCAGGTTTGCGCCTACCTTAAAAACTATGCGGGTTGGACCTCGTCCTTGCGCCAGATCAGCCAAGGCATGAGCTACTCCATTATGGCTGGTAAGAACGACTTCCTGATCCACCGTAAGAACCAAATTGAGTACTTCATCATCGAAAATCGGGCGAAGACAGGTCGTGACGAATCCTTACCGGATGCGGGGCTTGCAATCTGGCATGTTGACGAAAGTGGGAACAATATATATAACTCTCCATTTAACCCATCGCAACCTTTGGAGTGCACGCTTAATCAAGCAGACAACCGCTTCGATCTCGAGTACATGCATAATGGTGGCGATGTAGATGATCTCTTTGGAGCACCTGCTGCACAATCGTTCGGCAATGCAACGACCCCAAACAGTCACTGGAATGACGGTACAGTCTCCAATCTTGAGTTCACATCAATCTCCGCCCCTGGATCAAACATGATTGTAATTACTCAGACGAGCTGGCAAAATGACCGCACAGTATTACGCGTCCATGCGAAGAACGGGATAAAGCAGACTTTTGCCTTCCTACAAGGAGAACCGACCTGGCTCAGAATTGGAGGCGAATCGACTGATGGCAATTCCAATGTCTTCATGACGCTTTGCAAAGCGCTAGCGAACAGTCGAAAAGTCGATGTCCTTGTC
>CAZQTZ010000193.1:3146-3747 GCA_964596465.1 uncultured Candidatus Bathyarchaeia archaeon
GCAGTGGAGATATCATCCAAGTAACACTAAAGTAAAAAATTTTTGACAAAATGAGGTGAGTATAAAAAATGTGGTATAATGACAAACAGGTCATCCGGACTCATGTAAAGCACGGAACCCAGCAAGCTTGGGCTATTGTCAGTGGAGTGAGCAACGTATGGTTGCGCATCAAACCGAACTCTGCGGACGGAGTGAGCAACATCTACATGATCTTAAGTACCGCTTTAGCCAACAACCGAAAGGTTGACGTTTTCGTGGAAAACAATGAAATCTCGCAGGCGACCCTGCGATAATTAATATCCTTGTTTGAGCTCAGAGGAGGAAATGAAGGAGAGTGAAAAGATAATACCCGAAATAACAATCTCAGAAAAGGAAATGAAGGAGAGTGAAAAGATAATACCCGAAATAACAATCAAGATCTCGTTTGCACCAACACCTAGCGGTGTTATCGAACCCACAGTGGCGGTTTTAGACATCTTGCCGCCTGAGCTTCCAGAAGCGACTCAAGATATGGAGATTCCGCCACCACCAGAATTGCAAGAAGAACCATTGGTTTCTTCCGCTTACGAAGTGCCTCCGCCTCCAGCAGTGATGTCAGACG
>CAZQTZ010000194.1:0-3714 GCA_964596465.1 uncultured Candidatus Bathyarchaeia archaeon
TGATGATAACGCATAATAGCCTTTTTACATTCGGCTATGAAACGTTCCATTCCGACGCGCTCAATCATCTCACGCTTATTCTTAACGCCGAGTATCTTTTCGACTTCTAACTCTACGGGTAAGCCTTGACAGTCCCAACCCGCCCAGAAGGGCATATAATAACCTTGCATAGTTCGCCATCGATAGCGGACATCTTTCATTATGCGTCCCCGCGCGTGACCTATGTGAGGAATACCATTAAGAGTAGGAGGACCTTCGACGTAGCCTAAAAAGCCTGCCTTAGGCTGGTGCTCAAGCATTTCGAGTTTGTTACGTATTTGGTTTTTTTCCCAGAATTCTCGAACTTGCTTTTCTAGCTCTAATGGACGATAATCTGGCGGAAGAGATTGATTAGCTTCGGATTTGGGTTCGTCTGCCACTTTCCATCACTGTTCAAGCCAAATATCCGAACTGTGTATAAAAATCTATTTTAAATTAAAACGACTGATCGATAACTATCTTCCTCAATAGCAAAAATTTTATTGAAAATTATGGTTTAATTGAGCGCTAGTAGAAATTTTTAATTAAAAAAAGAAAAAGAAAGAGTAGAGTTTTGTTTATCTACGTTTTCTTAATACCAGTGCTGCCGCAATAACAGCGATTATTATAACGATTGAAGCGCCTGCGATGAGTAGGGTCTCAGTTGAAACACCTGTTCCAGGAGTCGGAGCTACTGTTGGGGAAGCAGTTGGAGCGACGGTAAAGGTTGGAGTGACTGTAGGAGTATTGGTTGGGGCAACTGTTATGGTTGGAGCTACGGTTGGTACAACAACTGGGGCTGCTGCAGATGCAAAGATAGATGTTTGAGCTTCTGATCCGTAGTAGGATTCAGAACCGCAGAAGGTTGCAGTGATTGTGTATAATCCAGTTGTTTGGGGTATCCATGAATATGCGAAGTTACCTTGGGCATTGCTTGTAACAGTGGCTATCTCTTGACTTACTCCATCAGGACCAGTTACTATTAGTGTTACTGGAACACCGGTTATGTTGGTTGGCTTGGTCTGCTGCATATAAACATATTCCATCCAGGGAGACATACAATCGTCTGCTATTGCTGGAACACCATCTGGGAAGCGCGCTAATTTGTCAGTGCTCTTTGTACCAGGGGATATATCAACTACGCGACCTTCGATGAGTACACTACTGCCAACGGTGGATACTTTAGGATTAGCGGCAATTGATGCATCTGTTGGGCCTTTTCCAAAGGAGTATAACTGACAGTCAAAACTGTTCCATTGTAGTAGGTAACCGTCTGCTACTGCACCAGGACATCGACCGCTGTAGCTTAGTATTTTCCAGACTAATTGACCGGTGTATGCATCTATTGCTAGTCTGTATGCAGGGTGAATTGGCGGATTGTACATGCTTCCTTCTGAGAGGAATATTTTGCCATCAGCGATAGATTCTGTTCCGAAGTGCCATAGTGGATAAATGCCATACGGTGCATCATACCCTGAGCTGCGAGGAGTAAAGGTCCATTTGATTTGTCCCGTCTGTAAATCAAGAGCGTTCACATAACCGCCGAAGTCCCATATGTAGACATGACCATATGCTATTTCTGCAGATCGTGAAATGCTGCTCCATGCGTTACCTGGAAGTTTAACAGGACCCCAAATTCTTTGCCCATTGGTTAGAGAGTAACCATAGGCTTCATCGGTATCTTTGTCATGTAATACGTAGATGCCGTTTCGTGCAGTGAGCAGAGCAATGTCATGCAGATAAGGCAAGCTTTGGTTTATTGGTCCCCATAGTAGTGCACCAGTCTTTGCATTATAGCCTGCGGTAATTTGATAGCCATAGCCCATTTCTTGGAACATACCTGGTGAAGCATAGTATCGAGCTAAAACTACTTCGGGAGTAACAGCAGCAACACCTAATGATCCGCCGATTGGCACTCCGCCGACTGTAGTTGGAAGAGGTATAGCCCATTGCTCACCTGTTGTATAGTTGAAAGTGCCTGTTGGCCGAATTGTAACAACGGTTGATCCGAATGCGGAAGGTGCAGAAGTTAGCATTTTGGTTGAGTTCCACATAGTAAGGTTTCCGCCGCTTACATACCAGCTTAGCAGGGTTCCTTGCTGGAGGGCATCTGTGTCCATCAGGTATGATGGATTTTGAATATTAGTGATGTTGGCGAGGAATTTCCCAGTCATTGCATCGTATAGACTGTAGAATGTTGGTGTTTGGAAGAAACCTGCCACTTCTGTGGACCATAGGAATGCTACAGATCCGAATTCTTGAACTGTGTGGAAGCGAAGTATTTGGCCCATACGAATTACTTCTTTACCTGTTTCTCCGGCTGTTCTTTGCCAGATTTGTTCACCCGTGCGCAAATCTAATGCTTTCCAGCTCGTAATGGCAGAGCTTATGCTAGAGAATTCGGTGTAGAATATTATTCCGTTAAGGATTATAGGTTCAAAGTAGTTGATTGCGATTGATATTGAGTTGTATGTGCTTTCTTGGTCTGAATTAATTGGTCCTCCAGCGATGCCACCAAAGTGGGTAGGTTTTGTCCAAACGATATGCCCAGTATTTGGTGCCTTTGAGTAAAGCTGAACGTTACCCATAGCGTCATACATACCAGTACTAGCAAAAGCGGGTGCACGAAGACCAAACCAGCTACCACCAAGGTCACCCCAATACCAGTTAGTACCGTATATTGGACGAGACCAGTATTCTGTTGGTTGGCTAGGACTAGAGTATGGGGATTGAATCGGCTCCTGCTGCACTGTAAGGGTTACTACAGCACTTTGAGATGGCAATAATCGGCTTCCATTCCATTGCCCACCGCCGCCAAATACGTTACCTCCTCCAGTCAGTGTTTGTCCAGGATAGAACATTTGTAGAGAGTAAGTACCTGCTTGATTGGGTACGAAACTTGCCCAGGTTCCGCCAGTTGAATCTGAGCGAAGGGGCCCGATAGTTTGCTTTGTGCCATCCGGTTTTGTTATTTCCACACGTATATTTTCGTATTGATCTCCAGTGCTAGCCATGCCAGCAGTTGGTGTTGGTTTACTCATGAAAGCATTGACATATACAGTTTGACCCACTCCGATTGGATTGGGCGCAACATTAAGTAATGCAAATGTAGGAATGTCGAGTGCTCGAACAGGCATTAACACAGCTACCATTGAAAAGGCGATTGAAAACACTAGAATTAAAGTAAGGGCAGTTGCGCCTTTGCTTTTTTTGAAGTTCATAATTTTTCCTCCAAAATTTTTCTGTTCATTTTTTCTCTTTCTCCTAAAATTTCCTTAACTAACCCTTTTCAGCTTTTTTAGTATATAACACTTTGCAGGGAAAGATGAAACAATTGCAAATTATTGACTTGATGATTATAATAAAAAAACGAATAAAGGAGTTAAAAATAATACAATTTAATCCTCTTATCTAATCAAGAAAAACTAATTTTCCTAATCTATGCCGATAGCCTCATTTTGAGGAGACAATATATGTAAAGTCATGAAAAGAAGAAGTGACATTTGAATAGCGAAAGCAATAGAAATGTATGATGTATTTTTTATCCAGTTTTTGTCCCATTCCACCAGATGAATATGTCATAGTGTTCTTTTCCAAAAAGCTGTGTCCACGGAGAATCATAAATTATGTCAAAGTTGTAGCCATACATATCTATGAGAGTCTGTATGTCGTTCCATATAGTTTGGGATTTACTAT
>CAZQTZ010000195.1:0-3714 GCA_964596465.1 uncultured Candidatus Bathyarchaeia archaeon
ATGTCCTTGGACTGTTACCCCTTTAGTTACCAAGGCGATCAGTGATTCAGTGTTTCCAAATGCTATTCTGGTAAATACTTTTACTGTGACTCCTCTTTCAGATGCCTTTGCTAGGGCTTCTAATATCGGATGGTTGGCTCCAAAAGACCATCCTGTGACAATTACTGTCTTCTCTGCTGTTTCAATTAATGATTTGACTCGTTCTTGTAGAGTCAGGTAACCCGATAATGTTGCAGGATGGGTAACTTGCTGGAAAAAAATACTCTTCGGATGCTCAAGAATATCGTCTAATTTACCTGCAGTCATGAGTTCATGTTTGGCTTCCAACCAAAATGCTCGTGTGAATTGTGCAAAGAATGAAACAATCTCTGAAGAATTAAGGGTTATAGCGACTTCAAGGTTTCTTCCAGTCATGGCGTCTACGGTAGCATTGCAGGTCATCATTACACCTTTTCGTTTTTCCGTCTTTGTGTCAACAATGAGGAATTTTGCGTGGAAATGTTTAGCCGTTCTAATTAGTACTTGGCCAGCCATAGTGTTTAAAAGAATTTTGTAACCTTCGACTTTCTCTTTTTCAACATCATCAATGTCTGTATCTAATCTTTCAAGCTCCTCTTCCCCAGCAGTTAAAATGTATACTCGGACACCTCTTTTAGCTGCAGATAGAAGGGCATTGGTCAAGTCGCTTTTCTGTATCATATAGCTCGAAAGACAGATCAGGTCAGTAGCTTGATTCACCATATTGGTAAGATACTTTACTAGTGCTTCTTTGTCTGCAGATGGGATCGGAAATATTACTCGATTAGACAGTTTAAATTCGGCCGGTAACATTTGGGTTGTTACATATTCTTTCTTAATCCAAACATCACCGAGATTTAGGTTACTATAATCGACTTCTTGAATTTCTTTCTGTTCAGCAATAGGTCCAGTTCTTTGGTTCATACTTTTACCTCGAGTTTAAATCTTGGGGGGCGATTAGTCGCCAATAAAGCGGGGACAGAGTTCCGGTCTTTCGTTCTTCTGTTACCTGTTTTACTAATTCATCAAAAGTTGTCATAGTGGCAGCAAGGGTGTCAGGGTTGTATTTTTGACTAAATTTGGCTGTAACTTTCTGAATTTTATGTTCATATTCAAGCATATCTGTGTAGGTTGTTATGGCTCGTTTAATTAGAAAGTTTGCCCAAGCTGTTGCATCCTCTATTGTTGCAGGTAAAATTCGCAGGTTAATGCTTGTTGAACTAAAAGTCCCAAACTCCCAGAGTTGTGGTGTCTTAACTGTTATTTGCTTTCGGAAGCTTTCTGCTTCATTAGGATTTAATGATGCCCAGGCAACTAGTAGTACCGGTTCCCCATCTAAGATAATTAGGTTTCCAATATTGGCTGTTAATGCTTCTAGAACTTCATGGTAAGTTTTGTTAAATCTCGTTTCAGTGCATATTTCTGTACTTGAAGAATTACCCATAGTTGATTTTACTCTTAAAACAGGTTCACTGTCCGGTTTTAATTCAAGGGAAATACTTACGGATAATTTTCTAGCTGAGCGTGCAACTCTATCAGAGATACTGTTAATTTGTATTGGTGCATTGGAATTAGCAACTTGTCTGAAAAGATAACCGTGTACATATTTGTTCAGATAACCCGGTTTCTGTAGGTTTTCCGCAACCTGTTCCCTCTGAATATGGTTATTTTTTCTGAAATAGGTAGATGACTCAGTTTGTTCAACAGCTATATCTCTATCGATTTTGAGGATGCTTTCGCTGAAAAGGCTATCCTCAGTTGTGAAGAGAATGTATGCACCTTGTTCTGGTATCATTATTTGGCCATTTTGTAAATTATCCAGTCCCGCAGCTGTAAGCCTGTAAGTATCCTCTTCGTGCCATATTTTCTCCAGAAGACCGAATGATTCAATCACCATTAGTATTCTTTGGGCATGAGGAGACTCCTCGGGGTGATCAAGTAACTTTATGTTAACGTCTTTTGCCCTTAAAGTTCCCCCTTGCTCTTGTGCAAGCTGCAAAATAGCAAGGATTTCATAACTTTTACTTGGCATACCTATTTCGGCTAAAGCGACATATACTTCAACTTTTATTGGTCTACTTAGTGTTAACATTTTTTATTCTCCAAATTTTATTGTTCCTTCAGGAGTAGTTTTTTCAAGTTTTATCAAAAGCTCTGTAGATTTATCTTGATTTCCGAAAGTAGTTCGGTCGCCTACTATTACCAGTTGGTATTTAGCTCTTGTAAGTGCGACATTAAGCCTATTTGGATTATCCAAAAAACCGATTTTTCTTCTCGTATTTACAAGGGAAAGAAAAACTAAATCGGCTTCATGACCCTGGAATCTATCTACCGTACAGACTTCTACCTTGAGGTTATCTGTTCTAGATTCAAAGTACCCGCGGTTCTTTGATCCAAATAAAGCCCTCATCATATCTGTTAACTTATTCGCCTGTCCCTTGTAGAAGGATAACAAGGCCACAGTCCAATATCCTTCGCTGCCGCTATTTTGTGAAGGATGATTACGAGCCCATTCCCGGAAGGAGTTGAAGTGAGATTCTATCACTTTCAGTTCTAATACATTAACGTTTGATCGAGAGAATGCCTCGATCCTTTCACGGCGTGTAGGACTAACGTGTATCCATACATTTCTGTTATTGTAGAAGTGATAATTCCATGATCGGGATTCCTCAATACTGTGTGAGTCGTTCAGACCTTCGTTTTGATAGATATTTTCACGGGGGAACCTTGAGATGTTTGGATGCATCCTGTGTTGGTAGGCTAGCATAGTATGCCTTTGTTCAAGAACTTCCTTTGGAAGTCCATCATAAAGTGGGATTCTGGTTTCTTCTCGAAAACGTTCTGAATGTTTGTAGCCCTTTTGAAGGAGCTCTAAAACTGAGGGTAGAGCTATTCGTTCGATTCGTCTAATTTCTCTTAAAACCAAGTCTGCTCTTGTAATTTTAGACCTTTCGTTTCGTGAATCATCTTCATTTTGAGGATTTGAAAAGGGGCGGTCGGCGCGCTCAAAATATGGCAAAAGAAGTTGCAATTCATCAAGGTAGGCGGTTTGTCTATCTTTTAAATCTCTTAATTCATAAAGCCTTGAAATCCTCCAAGCTATTGCATCTTCCCATAATTGATTAGATTGGTAGCTATCGGCTATCCCTTTTTGATCAAGGTAGTCTTGATATGCCGCTCTTCTTCTTTTGAAATCCTCAGAAATGTCCTGATTAGATTGAAAATGAGCGAGGAAAACAGTATCTAAGTTTTTTATCTGGACTTTTGGAACCAATACTATATTTGAGCCCATTATCCTCAATTTTTCTTTAACTGTGTTTGGTTGTGTTTTAAGCATATATGTTGTGATTTGAATTGGTTGGTTTTTTCTTTGGGTTAAGATAGTGCTTACTGCTTTAGTTTGTTCTTCATAACGGTGTGGTAGATCGCTTCTATCTTCATAAACGATAAGTGAACCTGAACCGATTTTATTTCTTTTTGTGGCTACATTGAAGACGTCTACGCAGACTCTTTTGTCCTCTTTTCCGGTTTCATCTGTAAAGCTAGTTAGGTTTGCTAAATTCTCTCTTATTGGAACTTGGTCTACGTAGGGAGAAAGTTGTTTGATGTCTCCTGACAATATCCATCGTGCAGCATGGAGAGCAGGTACAAGGAATTCTTGGAAGGTAGTTTTTGAGGCTTCATCCAGAATTAGGT
>CAZQTZ010000196.1:0-2165 GCA_964596465.1 uncultured Candidatus Bathyarchaeia archaeon
GATTCGAACCCATGACCTGGCGTTTACGAAACGTCTGCTCTGCCAGCTGAGCTAAGGTGGCGCGATAAAGCTCCAAATATGACGGTCACCTAAAATATACCCAGCACATGTGGTGACTCTATGGAGAAAAATCATGAGAATCGTGAAACAAGACTTGACGTTTTTTCCAGACCTGGCACAGGTGATAGATGGCTCGGTAGGATATACCACAAATACCTTTCTAGTTAATGCTAGAAGCCGGGGATTATCCCCTAACACTATCAGAGATTATTCAAATGAAATCAAGACATTGATAATATTCCTCAATCAGCAGGGGGTGTTGATGATTGAGGAACTGACGCCTGACATCATACGATAATATTTGTTACATCTAGAGCAAACGAGAAATCCCGGTGGTAGATTTGCTGCATACAGAGTGTTGCGTACATGGATGGTTTGGCGGGAAAGGGAAACTGACCTTGATTACAGTGCACCCATTCGGAAAGTAAAACCTCCACGGGTCAACAACCAACCGTTGCCTGGAGTCAACATTACTACCATCCAGAAACTAATCGATGCATGCAAAGGAACCAATATGCACCATGACAGAGCAATTTTTTAATTTCTAGCTGATACGGGTGTTAGTGACTCTGAGTTGAGTAACATTTGTTTGAAAGATACTGAATTATTAGCCAGCAAGGTAACTAATAAATCTTTATAGTCTAGCCAGAAATAAATATTTGTGGCTATTTCATACAGTTGAACACCCTCACCATCTTTACCTATCACTTGTAAGGAATTAATAATCTTGTCGTCAAAACTAGTCCAACTTTTTTGTTTCTCTTCCAAACTAATGTCAACGTACAATTCGTTCTTAAAAAGCTCGTTGAGTTCAATTAGGTTAAATCCTTTTACGTACATAATATATTCATCGGAAGAAGAGAACCGATTTTTATTGTTGGGAATCTCAATCAAAATAAATCTACCTGTCTATAAAATACTTGGATATAACATTGAAATGGAACAAAAATATATCATTAAACTATTCACCGAATGTGCTGGCTTAGAACATCCATAAACCTCTGATTTTACTGCTCGAATACATGGTTCACATTCAACAACCCCGAGGTCATTATGGAGTGATTTCTGTTCACATTCCCGAGCCATGTTTTACTCGGTGCGTTGATTTTGTAATGTATAAAAGTGGCATTACGTAATAGTGTGATAGCATTTCGTTCGATAAGACCCTGCATACTATCAGGTCTGGGCGAGACGTTTTCCTCTTTACACAAGGCAACCGTCAGTTATCTTACTCAGAAAAATAGTTTTTACTATTTATTCCAATATAGTTTATATCAGATTTGTTATATACTTTAAATACGGTGATTAAGATATAGGAGGTGAATAATTCATGGCTGATATTACTCGTAAGCGAACAGGTGAGTTCTTACAGATAATATTCAAACTTTTATGGGATAAACCTGATGGATTGCCAGCGAAAGAAATTTTGGACTCTATACCAAGTTCGATTCACCTTACCGATTATGAGAAGGGTTTCTACCCCTCCACACCAAACTCCCCGCGTTTTGAAAAAATTGTACGATTTGCTACGATTGATTTAGTTAAGGCTGGTTGGTTGGTTAAAAATAAAGGACGGTGGTATATCACAGAAGAAGGTCGGCAAGCTTATAACAAATATAAGGACCCGGAAATATTTTATAAGGAAGCAGTTCGTTTATATCATGAATGGAAACGAACTCATTCAATACAAAATGGTATTGAAACAGGCGGGGGAGCAGTTGAACCGATATCATTAACACTCGAAGAGGCAGAAGAGAAAGCATGGGAACAGATACAAATATTTCTTAAAAATATGAAGCCATATGAGTTTCAAGAATTGGTTGCTGATTTACTTCGAGCGATGGATTATCACGTCTCTTGGGTAGCTCCACCTGGGAAGGATAGGGGCATTGACATCATCGCCTACAACGACCCACTAGGGGCTAGTGTGCCAAGAATAAAAGTACAAGTAAAACACAGGGACCAATCTACCTCTGTTGAAGGCTTACGGGCTTTCATGTCTGTGCTTGGCACCGATGATGTAGGACTATTCGTATCAACGGGTGGTTTTACAAGTGACGCAAGAGAAGAAGCTCGAACCCAAGAACGAAGGAAGGTAACTTTGC
>CAZQTZ010000196.1:2175-3695 GCA_964596465.1 uncultured Candidatus Bathyarchaeia archaeon
TTAGAGAACCTCTTTGACTTATGGGTAGAGCATTATGACAAACTAACACAAGAAGCCAGGCAACGGTTGCCACTAAAGCCTATTCATTTCCTTGCGCCAATCGAATGAATACTAAAGCTGCAGATTAGAGGATTGGTATCTAATCGCTTGCAACCTATTAATCAATCCAAAATATGGCTAACCTACTGAATAATTAGAGAGACTCAATGTTTTTATGTCTGAAAAAAAATATAAGAGGTATCCGATGCCAGAGACTTTATTGGGTCATTTAGTAACTCGATTTAGTAATAGTCCAGAAAACCTAGCAACTGAGTCTTTAACATTTCTTTTGAACCATTCCAAAAGCGCTCAAACGGCATTTATAAAATACATTTCACATCTGACAACACTCTTTCCTGAGGATTTAATATTTGAGACACAAAATCGAAGTCAAGAAGATATTTCGATTCCAGATTTTGTTGGGATAGATATCACTGGTAAACCACTAGTATTAGGAGAAGCAAAATTTTGGGCTGGTCTCACTGAAAATCAACCTGTAACATATATTGAGAGAATGATTCAAACTAAAGGAATCATGGTTCTGTTCCTTTCACCAGCCAAACGATTTCCTACTTTGTGGCCAGAGTTATTAAGACGTTGTCAAAATGCAGGATTAAGATCCACGGTTCAACAAGAGAAATCAAATATGAATATAGCTTTGATTGATGAAAATCAATTTCTGGTGCTAATTAGCTGGACATCTCTTTTGGATTACATTCGACAATCTCTTGAATTTGCAGGTGATAGAGAAATGTTGGGAAATCTTATTCAACTTCAAGGACTTTGCGAACACATGGACACTTCTGTTTTTCTACCTGTCCAATCAGAAGAATTGACTTCTAATATTGGCGCAAGATTAATTCAATACTGTGATATTGTAGATGAAGTAATTGATGGTCTAGCGTCAGAAAATGAAATCTCGCTTCAAGGTTTACGTGCTACTCCCGTTAGAACCGGATATAAACGATATTTTACACACAATAAAAGGGGGTGTTGGTTTGAATTTAATCCCATTTTATGGAATAAGTATCAAGCAACTCCCCTTTGGTTGGGAATCAAATCCGATAAGTGGGAATATGACCCAGTCGCTAGAAAGAATTTAACTAGTTTGGAGATGGAGATTCCGAAAAAGTTGTTTATCGAAGAAAAGGCTATCAGCATTCCCGTGTTCATTCAAACAAATACAGAAAAGATGGAGGTTATAAATAACATCAAATCTCAGATAATGGCGGTTTTCAAATTACTTGTAGATGAAACTTAAAGGTGTATACATAGAAGAAAGAGATGGTCTGTTCACAGCTAGCTTAAGATAATATAGACTTTACGTTTTCTTAAATGGTTATTAAACTACTTTATCATCCATAAAATGAACCACCATATACGCTATTGTAATAAGGTTAACTGTCGTATATATGGGTAAATCTTCCAGAGCCACCGATGGGATTCGAACCCATGACCTGGCGTTTACGAAACGTCTGCTC
>CAZQTZ010000197.1:0-3683 GCA_964596465.1 uncultured Candidatus Bathyarchaeia archaeon
GAAAATGAGCAGACGCTGGGGAAAAGGAACAATTATAATACCTGCCCCTTTAGAAGTAGACGAACTTATGAAAAAAGTTCCAAAAGGAAAAATCACGACAATTAATGAGATCAGAGACGCCCTAGCTAAAAGACATAATGCAACAATCGCGTGCCCCTTAACAACAGGTATCTTTTCTTGGATAGCTGCTCATGCAGCTGAGGAACAAAGGCAAAATGGAAACAAAAATATTACTCCTTATTGGCGAACTCTAAAAACAGGCGGTTTTCTCAATGAAAAGTATCCGGATGGAAGTCAAAATCAAAAGGACCTACTTGAAAGAGAAGGTCACACAATCGTTTCTAAAGGTAAAAAGTTCTTTTTAGTTAATTATGAAAAAGTTTTGGTTAAGCTATAATTATTCTTATTTTTAAATTAATAGACTTAAGGCCAAACCTGTACCTACGGGCATTAGTAAATTATCATTAATAGGCAAAGGTAAAAATTCAATCCCCATGGCGACAAAAGCGCCAATAAGAGCTACAGTCGGAGAGACAAACAGTAAACCTGCCAAAAACGCAAAGACAAACCCTACTATAGAACCCTCAAATGTTTTAGTACTATTAAAGGGCACTGGGTCTTTGGATATTGTACCTCCTATTATGGATGCTGTACTATCACCTATAGCAAAAATAGCTATGGCAGCGCTACTCGCTGGAGCTGAAAAAAGAATTAAAGTCAAAAGAATTCCTGTAGCAAAGAAAATCGGAGCGAGAGCAAACTCACTAAGTTCCGAAGGTGATGCCGCGAAGCGGGTGATACTTGTTATAATAGGCAAATTCTTTCCTCTTATTCTTAAAAATTCTGAAAATGTGTACAAAATAATTACAAAAATTATTAGTAAAGCTACAAAAGATTTACCCATGCAAATTGAAATGAATGGTACAAATATTCCTGAACCGTGAATTACTTCTCGGATTAAATCTTTTTTCGATGGTATTCTTTTATCTCTTTTTTTACCATCAAGGATTGGTAATAATTTTTTTAAGGTTCCAGTTAAGATCATGTCTGCCTTTATTTTAATAATAAAATCTGCGTTAAATCCGATTTTTTGTATATCTCCCAGAAAAATTGAAACATTATTTCGATCATCAGCTATCACGATGGTTTCTTCTGTTTTGTATCCTTCGGCGTTTAGTATCTGCTTTAGAACAATTAGTTTTCCATTATGTTCTATTACATCACCCCAAATTTCACCGGTTAAGGCATTTTCCTTTAATCCTATTTCTACACCTATTGCGTAATCAGCATTTAATCGGGACGCTAGGGTTTTTACTAAAAAAGTTGGCAATCCTGAACTGACCAGCGCTATCTTGTATCCTCTTGTTTTTAGTCCATTAAAAACTTCTTCAGTATCAGATAAAAGTGATATTTCATCGAATTTTTCTTTAAGCAGTACAATTTTTATTCCTCGATAGATTCTAAAAACTTGTTTCAATCCCTTCTTTAAAGAGAGGATTCCCAAATTATAAAAAAATCCGATGAATAATATTTTAATTAAAGGTAGTATACCAAGGGTTTTACCTACTTCAAAGAAGAATTTGTTCTTAGGAATCAATACGCCTTCAGCATCAAAGACGATAAGCTTACCTTTTTTGGGAATTTCAGTTGTCAGTTAATGCCCCTCGATTTTTAATTATTTTTGATGCCCGCCTTCTTATTACTCTATGCAAATATGTTTTTGATTTTGTAGCTCTAAGGGGCAACCGCCTCCGCAAATTTGAAGCTGATCGCATTCTTTACATTTGTCTTCTACATATTCTCTGTTTCTGATTTTGATTGCAGTAGGATGGTTCCATATCTTTGCCCATCTATCCCGTAAAATATTACCTAAACTTTCAAAGTAACTCTGACAAGGATAAACGTCACCATTTGGTCCAATGCACATGTTAATCAATGCTGCACTGCATGATTTTACACCTAAGCCATTTTGTACTGGATCAAACTTGCAATATTGGGTAGGTGTGTACCACAGAAATTTTAAACCTATCTTCTGTGCTTTTTCATGGATACGTGGTAATTGGTCTTTTAAGGTTTCATATGTTAATGCAAATTTGTTATCTAAGGTGTTTGCTTTGCCTGAATAGATAAGACTATTACAACCAAATGCGGCAACTTGTAGATTTTTTATGAATTCTATAGTTTTTAGAAAATCGGCTTCATTATGTCTACTGAGTGTAGAATTTGTTGTCACGTATATTTGGGAATTAACTGCGTTTTTAATTCCTTCCACAGTTTCTTGCCAACTTCCGTTATCATTGGTCATTAAGTCATGAATTTTAGGATCATGAGATTCCAAAGTGATCTGAACAAAATCTAAACCCGCTTTTTCTAAAATCTCAACATAATTCTTAATTTTAAGGCGCCGCCCATTAGTTATTAATCCCGTAACCATTCCCTTACTCTGCGCATAGTGAAGTAATTCAGGTAAATCTTCTCGTAATGTAGGTTCCCCGCCTGTGAAAGTAACGATGAAAATTCCAACTTCGCTTAGTCTATCTATTACTTCTTTCCATTGTACAGTGTTCAACTCAGCGGTTTCATGGGGGCCCCCTGCATAACAATGAACGCAATTATTTTGACATCTAAAAGTAAGCGCCATATCCATACGTAAAGGGGCCGAATATGCATAGCTAAATGGTTCTTCTTTTTCTACTTCAAGAAAAGATACAGGACAGACTTTCTCAGTTTTTGCCAATGTACTTATTGTATAAATTAATTTTTCATAATCTTCTTTAGCTTTTACCTTATCCACTCTATAGATGCTACCAATCTTTTTTATTAAGTCTAGTTCTAGGTATCCTTGTATAAAATAGTAAGAATAGGCAGTAGCAGTCTCGTTAAGATGTAAAACAGTATTTGCATTAATTACCATAACTCCTCGACCTTTTTCATCGATTCGAAGCTGTAATGCTAGCTTTGCAAATTCGCCCAATCCGCGATAGATATATCTGCCTGCCGGAATCCTTTCTTTTCTAATTCTAAATTTCATCTTATCCTACTCCTCCACCAGCGCATGCACAAGCGCATGAAACGCACGCACAGGCGCATGCACACGTAGCACAAGCGCATACACAACTTGATCCATGTTTAGACGGTTGATGAGACGTTTTAGTTACAGGCGCTGGAATTATTGAGTTAGCAAACTTTTCTAGATTGGCCACAATATTGTTAGTTGTTTTCTCAATCGAGGTCGCTATGTTATTTGCAAACTCTGCACCTGGGATAACCGGTGGTTTTCCTGACTGTGAAGGCACATTAACATCTGGTCGATAAATTGGGTTAGGATTATAATGTGTGTAACCATACCAGTACCAGAACCAAAGCGGATTAGGTTCGAAGGAGCGCGTCTTAAACGCTGATTCAGTGCGTGATTTATAGTTGGGATCTAACAAAAGCCAGAGCATCTGCTCATCGTATGCTTTTGAGGCTAAATCTGCTGTACCTGCTTGTTCAACTTGAGTCCAAGCTTTATCGACAATTTTCCTATAGTATTCTATTGTCTCTTTCCTGCTATATCCACGTAATTTCTGTTCTAATGAATCTCTAAGAAACATGATTGTCTGAGCGAGTTTTTCTTCATTTAATGTTCCTGTTTTATTCATTGCATTTAGAAAATCGATTTCGTAATATCTAAGCGGATT
>CAZQTZ010000198.1:0-3644 GCA_964596465.1 uncultured Candidatus Bathyarchaeia archaeon
GTCTCTGAGGACACCACCACGCCAAGAAACATTCGACGTGCAGCAAAAGACTCGATGAGTGCACTACAAAGCGGGGAATTTACTCCTGCAGTGCGAGCTTCAAATGTCATATCAATTCTAGATGAAATTCTACAGGATCCAAACATGCCTGCCTATACCAGGGTAAAACTGTGGAACATCATGAGCCTCATTGAAGCCATAAAAGACTAAACAATAAAATTATCCAAATTGAGCCAAACACAATGAGCAAAGTTTTCCGCTATGATTCAGCGAAGGCGGAGGATGTAACTACCGAAGGTGCTAAAAGTGTTAAAATCCGCTGGCTCATCACTAAGGAAATGGGTGCAAAGAACTTTGCCATGAGAGTTTTCGAAGTTAAACCCGACGGCTACACGCCGCTTCACACACATCCTTGGGAACATGAAATCTTCATTTTAGAGGGAAATGGAGAACTCTTTGATGGAGAAAAAAGTATTCCATTTAAAGCTAAAGATGCCATTTTTGTTCCTACAAATGAAAGGCACCAATTCAAGAATTGTGGGAAAACAACTCTAAAGTTCATTTGCTTGATTCCTTACACAAAAGAATAGAGAGCTAGCCAAGAAAAGCCCCTTTGAACGCAGCAACCTCGTAGCATCAGAATCCATACTTATTATGAAGGACCGATTTTTAATAGCTAAAGATTGATTCAATAAGACGAATAGTTTTTCGCTAATAATATATGCTAGTTATTGTATCTACTTTTGGGTTCCTAGGAGTTAATGCCCTTGAAATACGATGTAATAATCGTTGGTGCAGGTCCAGCAGGTATATTCTCAGCTTTAGAGCTTGCAGAAAAAAATAAGCTTGATGTACTTATCCTTGACAGAGGTCCAGAAATAGACAAACGTAAGTGTCCTTCAAGCCGAGGATTAGAATGCAAACATTGTGATCCTTGTTCTATTCTTTCAGGCTGGGGAGGCGCTGGTGCGTACAGTGATGGCAAACTTACGTTATCTAATGAGGTCGGGGGCTGGTTAAACCAGTACATTTCAGATAGTGAATTAACCGCACTTGTCAAATATGTTGATAATATTTACTTGAAATTTGGTGCAAGTGAGCAAGTCTTCGGCGGAGACGCAGACAAAGTAGATTTAATAGAACGCCAAGCCGCCGCAGCAGGTCTGAGGCTAGTAAGACAAGAAGTTCGTCACATGGGTACAGAGAAATGTGCAGATACTTTACGTCGAATGCGTAAGGAACTGAATAATAAAGTAACCTTCATGCCAAAAACTAACGTAAAAGGTCTACTTGTAGAGAATAACACCATTCGGGGAGTTGAAACTGCAAGTGGAGAAAAAATTTTGGGCAAATATGTAATTGTTGCACCAGGCAGAGGCGGCGCAGAGTGGCTGCAAACTGAAGCTCAAATACGTGGCCTTAAGACAGTGAATAACCCGGTTGACGTGGGTGTCCGAGTTGAAGTTTCTGCTACCGCTATGGAGAGATTAACTGATGTACTTTATGAGCCTAAACTCATCTATTACTCAAAACTTTTTGATGATATGGTTAGAACCTTCTGCGTTTCACCTTATGGGGAAGTCACAACTGAATCATATGATGGCGTTTTGACCGTAAATGGAGGCAGCTATGCTGAAAGAAGAACCGATAACACAAACTTTGCAGTTCTGGTAAGCACATCGTTCACTGAACCCTTTAAAGAGCCAATTGCCTACGGCAAATACATCGCTCGTCTCTCGAACCTGTTAAGCGGGGGCGTTATGGTTCAACGATTAGGTGATTTAGTTGCAGGTCGTAGAACAACACAGGAACGCCTTGCCCGAAGCATAGTTACCCCTTCACTCAAAAACGCAACACCAGGAGATTTAAGCTTCGTATTACCTTATAGATATCTTTCTGACATTAGAGAAATGCTCCAAACATTAGATATCATTGCTCCAGGAGTCCATTCAAGAGATACCTTACTTTATGGCGTAGAAGTCAAGTTCTACTCATCACACCTTCAACTGAATCACACTCTAGAAACCAAGATTCAGAATATGTTCACCATCGGAGACGGTGCAGGAGTTACCAGAGGATTAATCCAAGCCTCAGCCTCGGGTGTTATAGTCGCTAGGGAAATCATGAAACGGGAACATATGAAGGCATAATAATGGATATAATTGCTCAAAGCATAAGATGCAGTCATTGCAGTGGACCAGTAGATTTCAAACCAGGAGAAATTATTGCCACCTGTAAATACTGCGGCTTCACTACAGTCATACAAACTGGTAAAGCGTTCACCTTTGAGCATTCTCTAATTCTAAACAAATATAATCAGACAACCATGGAAGGCATAATTGAAAGTTGGATGCAAGGCGGATTCTTAAAGCCCGGAGACCTAGTCAGAAAATCTAAACTTGTAGAGAAAAACTTGATTTATTTACCCTTCTGGCTGGTTTCAGCTCAAGTTAAGAGCATTTACAAAGGCATATTTGAGCGTATAACGCCAGCTGTGATTAAAGAAGGCACTATAGAAAAAGAATATGACTGGCTCGTATTAGCCAGAGAAGCGTCAGGTTTTCCAACACGTGAATACGTGGTGCCTTTAGAGGGAAAAATACCTTACGACTTTAGGAAAATTGAGGAATTTGCTAAGTTACTTAACAGCGAGATTAGTCGAGAGGGCGCATTGAACCTTGCACGTCAACAAATCGATGCTCACCATCGGTATCTCCTGCAGCAGGATGTAGATAGAATTGTGGAAATGAAAACAGATTTGGACCTGAAGCAAATGGTCTATCTGCATGCTCCAATCTGGTTCATCAAATATGAATACAAAGGCAAGCGTTATCAATTAATCATTGACGGCGCCACTGGAAATGCTTTAAAAGGCGATATACCGTTATCAAAATTTTAACGGCCAATCAGAGTTAAAAAACTTTAAAAGCCCCCTTTCATTATCATCGATTATTAAAAGGGCGGAGATTATAAAAGGAGCGAGAAAAGGATGAATATTCGAAAAATAAATGAAAACTATCCTTCTTTAATTCAGGAGGCAAGAAATTGACTGAATCAAGACGATCCTTACTAACAATCGGCGCCTTCTTCTTAATCCTTGTAATCGCGATAATTCTTTACGTAGCCGGCATAATAAGAGACGACCTGGTAGCCCCAGTTATTTTGGTTCTTTTCGGAATCTGGATAATAACTTTATCCGCTATGCGAGGCAAAAACACACAAAAGTACGCACATAGTACTTTTGGTACATTCAGTATGGGCTTAATATTAATTGCAGTCGGCATAGCATGGTATCTGGCTCGATTCAATTGGTTATATTCTGTGGCGTTGATACTGCTGGTCTTTGGCATCATAGCCATCACAGAGGCACTAAAAAACAAATAATCGTCAGCTGAGCATTTTTTGCTCTAAACATTTTTTTATTTCATTGCACAGTCACTGTTGCAGAAGGCTAGTATATGAGTGATAAAACTATCGGCCATGGCACATGGTACGACATGATGGCAAAGAAAGTAATCGATCGCGAGCGCCGATTGGGCAGAAACACGAACAGAATTCGCACTGAAATGGGTCTTGGAGCCTCAGGTTTTCCCCACATAGGCAGCTTAGGCGATGCTGCGCGGTCGTATGCTGTAACTCTAGCG
>CAZQTZ010000199.1:0-3614 GCA_964596465.1 uncultured Candidatus Bathyarchaeia archaeon
CAGAATTAACTATTGCAATGAAAAACAGACATGAGGTTCAAAGTTAATACATAGAACTTCTCCTAAGCTTGCGGTTAAAGCTTTAATTCTTATTCGACAAATATCTATCGATAACTATGTTAATGAATACTAATATATTAAAAAATAGATTTGCGCTCTCAAAGATTCTTATTGTAGTAATAGTTGTAGCCGTAGTTGCGGTTATTGGAATTGGCGCATTCCTTCTGAGTAACCAGAATCAAAACAACCCTAATCCTGAACCAACTTCAACACCAACACAAAGCACCACAACATCAGTACAACCAACAATAAGCACTTCGCCCACCACCTCATCAATTACCCCTACACAGACTCCAACCCTGACTCCTGCGGCCACTCCCTCGTCTTCTATTAGTGTAAGCGAAGCAAGCAGCTTACAATATAGAGTTAGCTTAATCGAAAACGGCCAATTAATGGAAAGATACACTTATTACGGAAAAAATATCGGCACAACTAACTTTATGATGCGTATAGAACATGAAAACGCAGATAGCGGTGGAGTAATTATCATAAACGGGGCGCAACAAAAGGCCTGGTCTAATACCGACGGTGTTTGGGAAGATAATTCAGCTATGTTCAGCATGCAATACAACACCTGGAATACGTTATGGCAAGGTTATCTAACCCATCTAGGCGCCTGGTCAGGAGTGGGTGAGGTCAGCTACACGGAAGGTGCTACAACAGTGGGAATCTCGCAAATAATCGTTAATCCAAACTTGGCTGATAGCCTCTTTGAACATCTGCCATCAATCTAAGCACCAATAATTAAGAAAAAAAACAAACCTTTTTTCTATTTTTCTGTACTCTTCTCCACTGAGTTTAAGGAAAAGAAAAGTCCGTTAGAAATTCTGAACTTGAAAGCAACATTTCTATAGTTATGAAATTGTTAATTCCGCTTTCTTTTTTCTCTCATTATAAAAAAGAATATTGTTGATATGGCAAGTAAAATTGGAATCGGAACTAACGTGAGCTCATCTATAGAAGGTGATGGTTCTGGTGAATTATAATCTGGATAATTATAATACATTAATGGATAATTGTCTTGGCCAGAGACATAGCTTACAAATCCCTCAGCTTTGCTGTCCCATCTGTACGCGTTTATTATGTAAGGGATATCCCCTATGCCATCCCTATTGCTGTCTGTACCATTATAGTCAGCCCAATGGTTACCTGTGGTTCCGTTGTCCCATAAGGTGCCTTCTACTCCATCATCGATCCCGATTTTACACGAGTCAACTGCGAAGGTATTCCCAAAAAACGTATTGTTTATGGCTCCATATTGAAGAACCACAGCAAACCCATTATTTGCCATATAGTTACCGTAGATAGTGTTGTTTGAGCAAGTAAAGACTGTTCGAATTGCTTGACCATGGAATCCGGTTATGTTGTTTCCAAGAATTATGTTATTTGAGCATCTGCCAAAGAGAGCTATGCCTTCAGTACCAGTACGATTTTCGTCTACTATGTAAGGGGTTGGTGCTGGTCCAGAAATTATATTCCTTGCTATTATATTTGAATCAGCCCGGTCCAGTGTTATAGGAAGCATACCTCTGATTATATTGTCTGATATGAGATTTGACGAGCCTTCAATGTCTACATTGCCGTACATGCTGGCTGTTATGTCGGTTATGATATTTTCTTTGATAATGTTATCTGTGCCGTTACAGGCAATAGCTGAACCTGAGAAGCTGGTAAAATAGTTTTTTTCGATTAGAACAAGTGAAGAATCTTTGATTGCTACTCCCAAAGCGTTGCCTAAGCCTGCGGTTTCATTGTTGAATATATTTTCTATTATTCTAATATTTGTAGAATTATAGATTCTAACACCGGTAGTGCATTTTTGAAAATTAACGTTTCTAATCGTTATGTTGTTTCGTTCTGTTATGATTATGGCGTTGTTGCCGGCGTCTCCGTGGTGTGGGGCGGTTCCCATCCAAGTTTCGTTTCCCTGTATCAAATAATCGGAACCATCAAGAATAATGTTATCAGTTTGGATTTCAATCGTGAAAAGAATTATGTTGTCTGTGAGTTTGTAGAGGGTGCCTGCTTTCTCGATAGGTGCTGTTGACGGTTCAACGCTTCCATCGGTTCTTATGTAAATCCGAGCAAGATCAGGACCAGGGTCGGGAAAAAAATTTGCCTGCGCAAAACCTACAAATTGTAAGCTAGTCACTAATGAGCCTACCAACAATACAATGAATAATATCGCTTCAACTGGCTTCATTTTCCTCATTACCTACTAGGTAAAGTTACTTTTAGCTCTCTCCGAAGAACACTTTGTTCCGCAAAAAGAACGCATCCTTGCTCCAATTACAGCTAAGAATAAGAAGAAGAAAAAATGTGATTTATCTGTAAAAATGAATATTTTTTCTTCTTTTCATACATCTGAGAAATAATAAATCTAACGCGAGTAGAACAACATCTTGCATTTTTCATCAGATGTTGTTCTTCTAAGAAGCTCTGACAAAAGCTAGAATTATCTAGAAAAGGTTTTTGCATAGACTATGTTTCTAATTTTTTATTCTCAATTGGTTTACTTCTGTATTTTCTTTTTACCTTTCGCATAAGATATGCTTAGTGTAAATATTAAAAGAGGCAGAATTATCCAAGTTGGATATTCTGGGATTGTAGGAGACGGACTGAGCGTTGGGGTGGTTGTAGCTGTTGGTGTTGGTGTTGGTGAATTCGTTGATGGTGGACTTGGGGTCAGGTTAGGGTTTGGTGAGGGTAATTCTGTGATGGGTGCTAAAATGTTAACTGGCGTAAGTAGAGGGTATCTGTCAGTAAAGTTTGAGTCTACAGTGACTTGATAGGGGATGTTGCCTATGCCTGAGTTATCAATTTCGGAGGCGTTTGGGTACCTGCTTAGGTAATCGCTATAATAGTTTCCGCCTGATGGGTAATTGTTATCCCAAAGAAGAGAAGCATAACCTGATGAAAGAATTAAAGCAGCGTAGCCACCTTTACTGACTTCCCGATATTGATTAATAAAATTGTTATGGTAAACTGTGAAGCCGCCTAAATAAATTCTGAATGCTTCGTTATTATTCTCAAAATAATTCGCCACTACCACGTTATTCGAGCTATTAGTAGCATCAAACCCAAATGAGTTATTTATCAGTTGGTTCTGGAAAAAATAATTATTATCACTATTCAAGACGCGAATACCAAATGTGCTTCTATGAATAATATTATTGATTACAGTATAGTTGTTGGCGTAGATTCCTATGGCTCTTATAACGTTCGTGAAGGTATTGTTTGTTATAGTATTATTGTTCCATGTGCCTAAGACCCCCACTCCATAGTTAGTAATGTTAAAGTTACATACGGTAACGTTGGTGCAGGTTAGGTTTATAGCCACAAGTTCTGACCATCCGCTCATTGCCTGCATACTAAACCCTTTGCCATCAAGAATAATATTGCTACATTCAACAACGATAGGTTTAATGTATAGATTGTCTGTTAGACTGTAAATGTTCCCCTCAACTTGGATCTTATCTGTTCCAATCACTAACCCATTAGCATTAATCAAAATAGGGCCTCTATCCTGAGCCTTTACACAAACAGAAATCGCT
>CAZQTZ010000200.1:0-3595 GCA_964596465.1 uncultured Candidatus Bathyarchaeia archaeon
GAAGCATATGTTGAAGAGAAAAGAAGAATCGCAGACCTTCTGGCTGAAAGATTAGAGAAGCGTTTTCCGGGATTTAGGAGCCAAATTGAGGCTGTTGATGTAGCTACACCTGTTTCTGTTGAACATTGGACAGCAGCGTACAGGGGTTACTCTGTGCCTTATCCTGCGCCTGAGAGTATCGCTAAAGAAGTCTCTAAGAGAGGTGTAAGTAAGACTCTTCCAGGGCTAAAGGGTTTTCATATGGTTGGGCAGTGGGCAGGCGCGTTTTACTCTACAAATCAGGTTGCGTTAATGGGCCGTGACCTTGTTAGACAGCTCTGTAGAGAAGACAATAAAAAATTTGAAACAACATTTGTTGAATAAAAAAATTTGAAAAAAGCTCTCAGAACGAAGTAACTAGATTCCCCAGTGCATAAGCTAAGTTGACAAGTTTTTTGCAGTCAATAATATCAGGTGTATCTTTTTGGGAATGCGTTACAGTCCTCATTAACTCTGCCATTTTCTCTGAAGTAATCGCTATAGCCGGTTTTTTGTTCTGAACAAAAATCATGTGGTCACCCTGAAACCACTGATATCCCGAAACTAACTCTGGAACCATGCTAAATGCTGTCTGAGTTTTCTTATCTAATCCATTTGGGCACTCATAAAATGAGTATGCGGTTTTTCCCTTTTTGTAGCCAACATCATCTATGTTTATAGCAAAAAGAATTTTTTTTATTTCTTCGCCGTATCTTTTTAGGTAATCCATTTGACCTGCCACACTATAGTGGTCTTCTCCGTTAAAAGCAATAATTTCGATGCCCATTTTACCTTGATAGCCTTTTAGTTTATCTGCCAAAATCAGTTCTGTGACTACGCCTGATGCGTTATCTGAAGCTCCAGGTGTGTCTTCGACTGTGTCAATGTGGGCACAAACTGTTATCTTTTGTTTAGCCTGCGGATTTAATCGAGCTACAACATTGGAGGCAGTAGTTGGAATTCTTTTAGCATCAACTTTCAGCTTGAATATTTCCCCCTCCTTGGAGGCAATTGCCTTGCCAACTTTGTCTGTACAGTAAACAGAGGGAATGTCAAAGTCTCCGTCGTTGATTAAAGGAAAAGGGTAAATGTTACCTACCATCATTGGGTTCTTAGTTGTGGCAGCTATAATTGCTTTAGGATGTTTTTCTTCTAGTAGAGAAATAATTTTTTTGTGGTGATCAGGATTGTAGAAAACAAAATTTTTAGGCATCAATTGCTCAGCACATATTTCGCCTATAATCAGCAAAATTCTATCGGTACACTGGCTTTTTTCCAGCTCCCCCACTGTTGAAGCAACCGTCAGTTGCGCTGATACCTCACAACCTAAAGAGTATGGGCTTACCTTCACTTCAAAGCTGCTGCACTGGCACGTTAACGCGGGCTTGTTGCTTTGATAATCTAGGCAGTTGAAGGGTGTATCATCTACTAAGTAGCCAAAGTCTTCAACTTTTTCTTTAAAGAAGTCTGTTGCCACTTTGTTTCCTTGTGAGCCAACTCTTCTGTTGGGTTCCACATTGCA
The DNA here is from genome assembly GCA_964596465.1 of uncultured Candidatus Bathyarchaeia archaeon. Lineage (GTDB taxonomy): Archaea > Thermoproteota > Bathyarchaeia > Bathyarchaeales > Bathycorpusculaceae > JADGNF01. The sequence goes on from CAZQTZ010000200.1 coordinate 1,541, forward strand.
GAGGGTTTCTATGTAGCTTTCTGCTTTTGCCACATCTTCTGTAAACATTATGGTGTATCCTTCTTTGTTTTCGGTTTAAGGTTTAATTGCATTAGATATCAGCAAAAGAATCTTATTAATTAAATTTTAAAAGCAAATACCACTCTAAACAGTACTTGTGTATTCGGAGAGAAAAAAGATGGCAAGTGAGCTTGACCGAAAAAGCTTGTTAACTATGAAAAAAGAAGTTTTCATTACTCATGGAAAAGATCTAAAACCATTAAATGAGCTAAAGCAGATGATTACTGATTTTGGGCTTACACCAGTAGTTCTCAGCGAGCAGCCCAGCAAAGGCAGAACTGTAATGGAGAAACTTGAAGCCTATTCAGATGTTGGTTTCGTGTTTGTTGTCTTAACCCCTGATGATTTGGGCGGCTATGTTGAGTTAGGCAGCAAATGGTCAAGGCCTCAAAGACTCAGGAAGTTCTTAAAAACTGCACATAATCGTCCTAGACAAAACGTGATCCTTGAATTCGGTTTCTTTGTTGGAAAACTTGGCCGCGACAGAATTGCCTGTTTGCTGAAAAAACCTGTTGAGCAGCCCTCAGATATGCAAGGAATCGTCTATCTAAGCTTCAAGGAATCATTAAACGAAATAAAAGAAGAAATATCCAAGGAACTCAAAGCTGCGGGATATGAAATTAGCTAATTGCAATTTGGCTAGCATACTGTCTTAAATCAGTTGATCCAGATAGCAATGCATCATACACTGTTCCATTTTGCGCTGTCACTTGTTCTCTCATTATGTTTTCGATTGCATTTGATAAACGGCAATTGATAATGACTGTGGGAATCTGTTGAAGGTCCCCTAAGCAATTAACGTATCGTACTGCAGCTTCACCTGGCCGAGCTCCATAAACTGGAAATACAATAACTAAAAGTTCATAACTTGACATGTTAGAGGGTGATTCTGGGCTGGCAGTGGCTACTTCAACTTGCCATCCAACAGATACAAGGCCATCAGCAAAAGCATACGATGCATCCCTTGGACCAGAAGATAATCCAACTTGATAAACTATCAATGCTTTCTTATCGCCCCCAAAATTTAGTGCATCTATTGGGCTGACTACATCTTTGTTTATGGTTGCTCGAATATATCCATAAAGAGCGCCTCCAAGAACCATCATAACCAAGACAGTGACGAGCAGTATTTTTTTCCATCTTTTATGAGGCAACAGCTTTGAGAGTATCTCTTTATTCTCATTTTGTTCAATCATTTTTTCACTCTGATTTTTTATGTTTGTATGCAAAAAGTTGGTGGTTTTGTCTTGGGCTAAAAATGCCACTTTTTCTGCCCAATTGGCTATTTCAGTCCAATTTCGGAAGTCATATGGCTTTGTTGTGTCTATACCCCTTTTTTGACATTTACTTTTCGACGATTTGACAAATAGACTGGCTAAAAGACCATAATCCCCATTGAAATCAATGTATCCACCGAATGCACCATACTCCATGGGCTTTAACCCAAATTCATTGGACACTTTAATGAGGTACTCTTTCTGGGTTTTTTGGATTCCTCCGTCGCGCAGAACTAGTCCGCAACTAACAAAAAGAGCCACTTTCTTATTTCTAAGACCAGCGGAGTTATTTTTTAGAAAAGCTAACGTTTCCTTGGTCCATTTTCCCATGCTTATTCCTGAACCAATAACCACAATGTCATAGGGCTCAACTTTGGGTAATTCATTTTTTACGTCAGTGATTTCTGCTGTGATTGCATTATTTTTGAATGTGTCACCTATCTTTTTTGCAATGTCTGCAGTGCTTCCCCATCTTGTGCCATAAACAATTAGTGCTTTCAAAGTTTCATCTCCTTGTGTCGAATTTGGGATAGTGTTAATGTGATTTTTTGTTTGTTCAGCAGTCCCAAGTATGCTAATCGGCTTGCCAATGATGCGATGAAGAAGCCTGAAATTACCTGTAAGGATAAGGTATAGAGCAGCTCGGTTTGGAAAATTGAGGTTACAATTATGGTTACGTAAAGTAGTCCTCCAAAGTATTTTCCGATGGGATCATAGA
>CAZQTZ010000201.1:0-3519 GCA_964596465.1 uncultured Candidatus Bathyarchaeia archaeon
TTATTCCGAAAAAGGTAGCTATCGTATTTGGAAAAGAGGTTATTGTTGTTATTATCGTTAAATAGAAAATCACTATAGTTAGGCTTTGTATTGATAAATTAATTTTATAGGAAATTGCCGAAAGATATACGTTTATACCATCGGATAGAATTTCTCGATAGGTTTCAACAATATCAATCTGTCTAGTTAGGTCATCGTGTGTTGTATCGAACATTAATTGAACCTTAGTGGGTATACAACTATCTGAAGCAGTTTTTAATTTAAAAATAACTCCGCGTTCATACCATAAGGTCTTGTTTAGACTAATTAATCTAGATTTTAATTTAAGTATCTTTTTTAAAGTGTTGTGCCTAGTTTGACTAACAACTTCTTCTTCAAGGTGGCTTGTAAATTCTTCAATCTTCTCCAAATGAATGAAATGATTGCTAGTTATTTCATCCATTATGAAATATGCGACTTCCGAAGGAGGATCAAATCTGGGTTTGCTCATTCGTTGTTTTGCTATTTCGATTAGGGATTGATCCTCTTTTTTAGCTACGGTTACTAAGAGAGTCTTAGTAAAAATCAATACAATCGGATGAGTTTCTTTTGCAGAAATAATATTCTTTAAAACTATGAAATTTACTACAATAAAATCTTGTTCTAGACGCAGGTTTATTTCGCCACTTTTCTCGGGGAGAAGAAGAAATGGAGACGGAATGTCAGTTCTATTTGAAACTGCTTGAATCTCTTCCACAGTTGGATCTACAAGTTCAAGCCAAACATTATGCAACGTTTCTGATTGTAATTCGCTAATTTTGATTATTTTTTCGCTACTTTGTTCAAGATTAACCACGCGAATCATAAATGTAGGTTAAGAATCAAAGAATAAAAGGCTAATTGTTTCAAAAAATTCTGTTTTTTCAGGCTAAAAAAGTTAGATTAGATTATTATCTTTTTTTTGAAGACACCGTTCTTTGATTAATACTCTGTTTAGTAAATGATAATTTATGGTTACTATTTAGAAAAATATTTTAATGTAGCCTAGATTACATCTAAGTGAGGATGTATAATGCCTACAGCGTTTGTATTAATTAACACTGAGATTGGTTCTGAAACCGATGTCTTGAAAGAACTGAAGAGTGTCGAGGGTGTAGAAGAGCCATTCGCAGTCTATGGCGTATACGATATTGTTGCTCGAGTAAAAGCGGATACCATGGAGAGATTGAAAGAAATCGTCACCTGGCGTATTCGAAGGTTAGATAAAGTTCGTTCTACCCTTACAATGATTGTAGTTGAAGAAAAGCAGTAGCTTAATCCTTTCTTTCTTTTCCTTAGCTAAATTTTTAAAAAATCTAAAGTTAAATCAAATGAGAAAAACATGTAACTTATGGTTTCTTCATTTTGCAAAGTATTTGAACCAAAAAATACCTCCTTAAGACACCTATTCTTGTATTGTTAATAATGAATATTGAATGTGTGAGTTATTTTATTACAGACAATAGTTTTATTAGAAGCACTCATGTATTAGAAGAAACAACAGTTAAGTAACAGTTTACAAACCGTCGCATGAACATGATAAAATTCAAGTTCACGCAACTTAACCTAACTCAAAACATCACAAATAAACAGGAGGATAACACTTACGGGAACATCCCAAACCTTTACTATAAAGTATGTTATACACGCTAGATTTGAAATTGAAGGTGTAGTCGAAAAACCTGATGTTATAGGCGCAGTTTTTGGCCAAACAGAAGGATTATTCGGACCAGAACTTGATTTACGAGAACTCCAAAAAACTGGACGTATCGGAAGAATCGAGATTGAGTTACATTCTAAGAACGATCGAACTACAGGTAATATTACTATACCTACCAGTTTGGATAGAGTGAGTACGGCTCTCATAGCGGCTAGTGTTGAAAGCATTAACCGTGTTGGTCCTTGCAGCGCTAGAGTATTTCTTGATAAAATCGAGGATATACGTGAAGCAAGACGCAAAGTAATCATTGACCGGGCCAAGGAAATTTTACATAAATGGAACATTGAATCAATGCCTAGCGTAGATGAAGTTTACAAAGAAATTAGCGAAACTATGAAAGCAGGTAAAGTTGAAAAATTTGGTCCTGAAGATTTGCCCGCAGGTCCCACCCTAGAAGGCAGTAAAGAGATATTTGTTGTTGAAGGTCGCGCAGATATAATCAATTTAATGCGATGTGGCATAACTAATACAGTCGCATTAGAAGGCGCCAAAGTTCCTGAATCAATAAAACGCCTTACCAAAGAAAAAGAAGCAACAGCGCTATTAGATGGAGACCGTGGAGGAGACCTTATACTTAAAGAACTTCTCCAAGTGACTAACATAAAATATGTTGGCCGAGCACCAAGAGGTAAAGAAATCGAGGAATGCAACTGCAAAGAAATCAGCGAAGCAATCGAAAATAAAATAGCGGTTTCTGATCTTTTCAAGCCAGCAACTAAGAAGGCACCTGAAAAACCAAAACCAGAATTCCCCGAACAAATGATTCAAGCTGTTAAGGCACTTCAGGGTTCTTTAGAGGCAATTCTACTAAATGAAAAACTTGAACAAGTAGAACGATTGCCAGTTAGCCAATTAGCTGAAAAGCTTCAACAGGTCACAGGTATTGATACTGTAATATTTGATGGCATTATTACTCAAAGAATCGTTGATATTGCAAGCGAGAAAAACATTAAGCATATAATCGCATCACGGGTCTCTGAAGCAGTTAAGCCAGCTCTTAATGTAGAACTTAACAAATTTCACGAATTAGTTCCAAATCAGGCTTAAGTCTAAAAATAACCGCTTAAGCTAACTCAACAATTTTTTATTTTCTCTTTTAGCATCTGAGATTTTTTGAATTTTTCCGCGAACATTGATTTCGAATATAAACTATACGCCTTCGAGGCTTCGAAGTACAGTGATTTATGTTGTATTGCAATTCGAAAGGTAATCTAATCAATAGATTTATCCGAAGAGAAGAAAAAGAGAGCAATTGCTTTAATCAATTATCACATAAAATTTTTCATGAAGATTCGATTCAACAAATCTGTTTGATAATACAATATAAACGCTATCAATATATTTATTGAATTGCAGCTGTTCAATTAACAATTCTTTATTTTAGCTCTAATTGCCAAAAAACGGATTAGAAAAATTAAAAGAACAATCAAGGAATAAAATTGAAAAAGTCGCCTTTAATTAAATTATAGAGAAAAGCTAATACGCATTGATATTTAAAATATTCATCAATTCTAAGAGGCGGCAGTGTGTCTAACGGCAATAATGAAAAACTAGAGGGCATAACCCTTAACGTTTACTTATATATTGTCAGGAAACGCAAACCTGTTGGTCCCCGAGATGTAATGAAAGGAGCTCATCTTAGCAGCCCAAGTGTAGCTCATAGACACCTTCAAAAATTAGAAGACATGAATTTGTTGCAAAAAAATCAATATGGTGAATATTTAATTAAAAATAAAGCCCGTATGGAGGGATATTTCTGGATTGGACATCGTGCTCTTCCC
>CAZQTZ010000202.1:0-3485 GCA_964596465.1 uncultured Candidatus Bathyarchaeia archaeon
CGAGGTTGTTGATGGCGTAGAAGTTCATCGAATAGACTCTTACAAGAATCCCTCCCCTGACTTTGCTACCTGGGTATACCTCATGAACATGAACATGCAAAAAGAAGCCGCGGCAATAGCTGCCAAATTACCTGAACCGATAGATGTTTTTCATGCCCACGATTGGCTAGTCGCTAATGCTGGTATAGGTTTGAAGCATATCTTCCGTAAGCCTCTCATTGTAACTATGCACTCTACCGAAGTTGGGCGTCGAGAGGGATTACATACCGATGCTGAAAAGATGATTCATGAGACAGAAGCTTGGTTAACCTACGAAGCATGGAAAGTCATATGTTGTAGCGACTACATGGTTCAACACGTAAAGTGGGCGTTTGGACTCCCAAACGATAAACTAGTTATGATTCCTAATGGGGTAAATCCTCATACCTACGATAGCCTAGAAAAACAGAACCTTAAAGAATTCAGAAACAAGTTTGCTTTACCCGAAGAAAAACTTGTTCTTTATGTTGGCAGATTAGTTTATGAAAAAGGAGTACAGATACTCATAAATGCCGTTCCATTGGTCCTGTCAAAAATTAATTCCAAATTCGTCATAGTCGGTAGCGGTTACATGAAAGATCAGCTCTCAACCATTGTTCGAAGCATGGGTTTGGAGCATAAAGTGCTATTTCAGGGCTTCATGGACGAAGAAACCTTGCTTAAACTCCAAAAAGTCGCCGATGTTTGTGTTGTGCCTTCTATGTTTGAACCCTTTGGAATCGTAGCACTCGAAGCCATGGCTGCAAAAAGTCCAGTTGTAGTTTCTGATACTGGTGGTTTATCCGAAATTGTAAACCACGATGTTACAGGAGTTAAAGTCTATTCCAATAATACAGACTCGCTAGCTTGGGGCATAACTAAAGTTCTAAGCGAAGATAACTTTAGCAAATATCTCAAAGAAAATGCCTACAAAACCATAATAGAAAAATATGACTGGAATAAAATTGCAAAGCAAACTAAACATATTTATGAATCTGTCCTTGGTGAATATTCAAAAAGCTTCTGGGCTTAAAAGAAAATCTTGTTTTTCTCCTTAGTAACAAAATACTTTATTTAAAACTGTAAAGAAAAAAGAATTGGGTAATGTTAGATTTGATTACATTTTTCTTTTGGCAATAATCCTCTTTTGCTTATCCAGAACCACATCATAAGACATCCTCCTAATGTGGCACCAATCATCAAGATAAGGTACCACCAGAGATCTTCTGGTCCATACACCCATACAGTGTTTCCTAAAACTGTGGCTATAGTGTTCGGGATTAAGACTGCTGTGCCCACTATGGCAAGATAAGCTGCTAGCTGGGCAAACCGATTATTGAGTATTGTTAATTGGTTGTTCGCTATTGTTAATTGGTTATTGTAGATAGCCTGTGTAGCTTCTATTCCTGAAGCTAATACTTCAGACATGTGCTCAGACAAACCAAGTTGACTCTTAACTTGGTCTATCATAATGCTGACGGCATTTAGGAGTCTTTCATCGTCTGTCAGTAATTCAGCATCGCCATAACGCATTGCATGAAGTACATCTACGCTCTCCCATAAACCATCCATGTAGATAATTAGGGCATGTTTCATCTCGTAAATTTTAGGTCCCAATTGAACCTTATCGGTTTTTGGATCCATTAAATCCTTGTTGAGTTCATCTCCGAATTCTTCTATTACACGGAGATGTCTAAAGTTGCTATCATTATTCGCATCAATAATACGTGAGAGAAGCATAGTTAGTTTATCACGAGGTATAGCTTCTATAGGTATTTTTCGCAGAATAGCTTCGGCATAACGTCTCAGTCTGATAAATCGTTTGTCAACATTGCGCATATGTACAGTAAAAACTGTGTTTTTGTTAACCAAAATCATCAATGAGTGAGCTTTTACCTCAGTTCCGCGTATCTGAATCGAAGGAAACTTCATCAACATTTCATTATCAAAATCTTCATAATTAAGCTGGGCTCCACTACTCAAATATTGAATAAACGGTTCACTGAATCCCAGTTGTGCAGCTACTATTGGTAATTCTTTTTCTAAATCATCTGTGATATAATCTACCCATGACACAACCGATTGATTAATTATTTTTATGAAATTTGCAGGGTTTTCAGCTTCCTGCTTAGAGGTTTTGCCCGAAGGGTCTAAACTTGAACAGAACCAACGTTTCTGTATCGAATCCGGGACAGAGTTATTAACTGATGTTACGCTTTGAAAAGAAGTTTGTTCTGAAGATTTAGGTTGTTCTCCTTCTTTCATTTATTAAACCCCCCACTCCAAGTGCCTCTCTCTTTGCTTTCATATTAATGTTAGATTATGAGGGTCTGTATATTACTTCTGATTCGTTCTATGTTTTAGTCTTCAACTGAATTATCTCATAAATGTTATTGCTTTTTTCCAATCACTTTAACGTTTTCAACCAGTATCCATGGTGCTATAAGCTGTCCCATTTTTCTTTCATTATTTGCGACAGTAATCACTTTTTTGAGTAGTTCAAATATGTTGCCTGCTAGCATTACTCCTCGACTAGCATGTTCAATTTTTCCTTTTTTAACTTTCCATGCGGGTGTTGCTACGACTGAAAATTCTCCGCTGACTGGATTACTGCTGTGGGCACCTTGTAGATAGTAAATCAGTAATCCATTGTCTACTTCTTTCATAAGGTCTTCTGGAGTTTTAGCACCTGGCATTATGTGAAAGTTTGTTGCTTCAATGTTTGGAGTAGATAGGTATCCTGCTCTTGAGGCGTTACCAGTGCTCTCTTTTCCTTCTTTTTTAGCTGTGTAGGAGTCGTAAAGGAAATTCCGTAAAACACCTTTTTCCATTAATAGTGTTTTTTGGTGGGGTACACCTTCAGCATCGAATATTCCTGTATGTAGTCCTCCTGCGAATAACCCATCATCGTATATAGTGAGTGTTTCAGAGCCGACCTTCTCTCCAATTCTGCCTTTGAAGGGAGATTGATTTCTATCTACGTTATCAGCCTTGACTGCATTAATGAAAGTGTAATAAAGTAACTCTTGAAGTGCAAAAGGTGTTAGTATTAGGTTGTAGTTTTTAGTTTCAATTCGTTTAGTTTTTAAAGCAGAGACTGTCAACTTGGCGGCTTCTTTGCCCACCCACTCGGGATTAATATCATATTTTCTTTCAGAGTTAAATTCAAAACAAACTGGTGTTACAGTGCTTCCCTCATTAGCTAAGGTTGCTAAGCTGCATTCGATTATGGTTCCTTCATCAAAACCTACTATTCCGTTTGAGTTCACTATAGCATTTGCGGCGTAGCCTGCGCCTACTCCCCCCTCGACAGGAAAAACTCTCTTATCTACTGATAATGCGGCATCTAACATTCGAGAAGCAATAGACACCAAATCTTCAGCATGCAAATCCAAAATTCTGTTATCTACGCCTTTTACGACGGGCGCAAAGGGTTTCTTTTCTGGCAGTCCTCTCCAATTGTCATC
>CAZQTZ010000203.1:0-3475 GCA_964596465.1 uncultured Candidatus Bathyarchaeia archaeon
GGACTGACAAAATAGCAATTATAAAAATAGCAGATACTGGTGAAGGAATATCTGAAGAGGCAAAGACTAAAATATTCAAGCCTTTGTTTACAACAAAAGCTAAAGGTCAGGGGCTAGGCTTGGCAGTAGTAAAAAAACTCGTTGATGCATTGAGCGGAATTGTAACTTTCGAAAGTGAGATAGGTAAAGGATCCCAATTTAAAGTTGAAATTCCTATATATTCAGCACTTTAGACGATTTTTTCTTTTTTTCTTGTGCTATTGAGTTTTTGTGGTTGTAACCTCGTACCCACAAATACCTATAAATGAAATTTACTTTTACTCTTAGGGTTCTGAGCTTAATACTTTCTTATTAGTTGGTGAATCTTTTGTCTGAACAAAAAAGAACAATAATAATTGTTGATGATGACAAATCTATTTTAAAGGTGTTCACACGTGTGTTCGAAAAGAAAGGGTATCAAGTTACTACAGCTGAAAATGGTAAAGATAGTTTAGATAAGTTAGGGCATTTTCGCTATAATGTTGCATTAATTGATGTTCGTCTTCCGGATATGATGGGCACGGATATTCTTTCGATGATTCAGGCGACTTCTCCAGAAACTATTAAGATTGTATTCACGGGGTCCCCTTATTTAGATGGGGTGACTGAGATGAATCAGTATATGGATGCTTTTTTTATCAAACCAATAAAACCTGAACTAATTATCGATATTCTTGAGGAAAAATTAAAAACCAAATAGTAGATTTTTTTGTTCAAACAGCTGTTTTAGGTATCCAAATCCTACTTCTTTCTATTTACAAGTGAAAGGTTTTTATTAGCGGTTTAAACTTAGTTTCGAACCGCAAGCAAAGAGTGAAATAGTATGGCTTTACAAAAAGGAGACTTCATACTAATTAATTACACCGCTAAGGTGAAAGAAACAAACGAAGTTTTCGATACCACATTTGAGGAGACAGCAAAAACAGCGCATCTTCAAAAAGAAGGCGAAATATATGAACCCAAACTTGTAGTTGTCGGAGAAGGCTGGGTTCTAAAAACTTTAGACGAAAGCCTGTTAACAATGGAAGTTAGCAAAGAGGCGCAGGTTGAGATTCCGCCTGAAAAAGCCTTTGGGCCAAGAGACAGTGAGAAAGTTAAACGCGTGCATCTTCGTCAATTACTTGAAAAAGGAATAAACCCTGCTGTTGGAATGCGTATTGAATTTGGCGGGAAAAACGCTACTATCCGGAGCATAGGCGCTGGGCGTGTTCTACTTGATTTTAATCCTCCATTAGCTGGACGAACATTAGTATATGCTGTCACAGTAACCAAAAAACTTGAAACTAATGAAGAAAAAATAGCTTCACTAATCCACCGCAGAATTCCAGTTATTGAAGCAGACAAATTCAAATTCACAATACAAGACAAGGTTTTAACTATCGATATGCCTGAAGACACTTTCTATTTAGAAGGTATTCAAGTTGCCAAACGCGGAGTTGCTATGGATATACAAAAATTCTTCGCTGAATTAGCTGAAACAAAATTCGTTGAAGTCTATAAAGCAGAACCAAAAACGGTAGCAGAACCTCAAGCAGTAGAAGCGCCTAAGGCAGAAGCAGAACAGAAACCTGCAATAGAAGAAGCAGCTGAGATAAAACCTGCTGAAGAAACCAAAAGCTAAAAACAAAATTTTTTCTTTATTTTTTTAGAATCATTTTTTTATTTTCTTAAATTCTTAATCGATTACTTCAGTAGCTTTAGCGATTTTTTCGCATTCTTCATAATTCATTTTCATTTTTTGGAGAATGGTATATCTGTCAGGGCGGATGGTTGAAGCGATTTCTAGGGCTTTGACTATATCTTCGTTTTTAGCACCTAGTTCTCTTGCTGTTGTTGGGGCACCTAAACATTTGAGGGTGTCTCGAAGTCGTTTCCAATTTGCTCCGTATAAGTAAGTTATCATTATTGAGCCCACTCCACATTGTTCGCCGTGCATCGCCTCTGATTCTATGAGCATATCCAATGCGTGACTAAATAGGTGTTCTGAGCCACTGCAGGGACGACTGCTTCCTGCTATGCTCATTGCTACACCACAACTTATGAGGGCTTCTAAAAGAACTCTTAGGCCTTCATCATTATTCGGTTCAATAACAGAAGCGTTTTCCTCAACTAGTGTGGCGCTCATCAATGCGAGGCTTGCTGCGTATTCTCCATAGTATTCGTTTTTTTCGGTATGGGCTAATCTCCAATCTCGTACTGCGGTAAATTTAGAAAGTACGTCACCGCAACCGCTTATGGTTGAGCGCCAAGGGGCTTGGGCTATCACTTCTGTGTCAGCAATTATTGCTAGCGGAGCTTGTGCCCGTATTGAGTGTGGTTTATCAAATCCTTTTACTGAGGCGAAGGGGCTGGCGATTCCGTCATGACTAAGCGCAGTGGGAATGCTGATGAATGGGATTTCTTGATGTGCAGCACTTATTTTGGCAACATCAATTTTTGTTCCTCCACCGATTCCAAAAATTACCTGTGGTTTCCATTCGATTATTCTTTCTTCAACAGCTAAGACGTCTCTAATAGTTGCTGTAGGCACCAATAATGTATCGACGTTAATGTTAGCCTGCTCTAGCAAATCTTGTATTGTTTTTCCGGCAATTTCACAGCTTTTTGATCCTGCAACAATAAGCGCTGAACCCTTTAGTCCTAATCTTTTAATTGAATCGGGAACACGATAGAGAGTACCTTTTCCAACAATAACTTCCCGTGAAAGCTGCATGTAATGATAACTTGAAGTCAAATCTAGCCCCTGTCACACTTGTATTATAGCTTATCGGAGCAAGACTTAAAACTTTTTGAATTTTATACCCAGAAATCTGAATTTTAAGTTCAGGTGGATTTGGAGACGGCCGATTTGGTAGCCCTATTGAGATTTTCGAATGCGTACGGGATGAGGATACAGATTTTCATGGCGTGTTTCATAGTAAAAAAATATTGTTGAATCAATAAAATTTACAAAAGTATATCCCAAATTGGTATATGGAAAAAGTTAACCGTTTGGATTGAGTGAGTCTGAAAATCGATTTTCAGAAATAATTTTAGAATAGTTAAAATTTTCGACTTTATTGAGCGCTTTTTCCTGTTCGATATTGACGAAGTTTCGAGTGATTTTTAGTTTAAATTCATAAGGAATCTGCGGCTGTAGTTAGTTCAATATGAGTGCGATGAAGTAAATAAAACTACTATATAGAACCCAATTAGAAGTACTTTTTTACGCAACTCCTCTTTCTCATATGTTTGATTATTTTTAACTTATAATTCTGCATAAGAGATTACCTGTGCGATAAATTTTGCCTTTTTTCAAAAGAGTGTATGCTGCAAAGACCAAAATAAGGAAACTTGACAATAATTAAAAGCGTAAGGGAGATTGTAGGAGAGCTATCTTGTTGAAGCGTAATATTAATAAATCCCATGGAGTGTTTACAATGTGCTACTTCCTATA
>CAZQTZ010000204.1:0-2754 GCA_964596465.1 uncultured Candidatus Bathyarchaeia archaeon
ATTTTCCAGTGAAACGTGGAAATCGAATGGCTAATCCGCTATCCTTGCGAATTGAATCAATTGCGCACATATGAATTGGGCTTAAAGTTATTTCGGCACCTAAGACTTCAAGCACAACAACCGGCTCAAACCAAACATCTGCCTCTAATGTCGTTTTTACCCGAGAATGTTTCCGAGGTACTTCATGTGTCTGAAGCATACCCGGCAGTTGGGACAGATCTTTATCAGTAAATCCTGACCCGAGTTTGGTTACAGACTCAAAAGTGTCAGTTTCCTTATTATAGGTCGCTAAAAGCAGTGTGCCGTATGTTCCTGCGCGTCTTCCGCGTCCATAAAACGCTCCAACAACAACTAGATCTACGGTGTCGGTCATTTCACTTTTATAGTCACGTTTAAATTTTATCCAAAGCCAACCTCTTGCACCAGCCTGATAGACTGACTCCTTAGCAGCAGACTTACAAACAATTCCTTCACAACCATCTTCTATAGCTTCTTCAAAGAAATTTTCAAGCTCTTTGACCTTATTTACCAAAATTTGAGTAGCTAACTGAACACGATTATTTTTTAATATGACTTGTTCAAGAGCCTCTCGTCTAATAGGGTATGATTCTTGAGTCAAGTCTTTACCGTTGATGTAAAGTGCATCAAACATGAATAGTGATACGGGGTATTCTGTTATGGCAGATTCTATGCCATATTTACGTCTTCGATGCATAAGCTGCTGAAAAGGCAGCATTTCCCATGTTTCAAGATCCATAGCAACACATTCACCCTCCAAAATGGCTTCTTCTGCATTAACATATTTTTTTATCAACTCAACTGCATCAGGGTATTGGTCAGAAATTTTTTCCAATCGTCTGGAGAAAAGCCTTACATCGTTTCCTTTCTTATGTAGCTGAACACGTTCACCATCATATTTGTATTCAGCGATACATTTACCTCCGAATTTGTCTAGGATTTCTTCCGAGGAAGGTAACCTTTCGGCAAGCATAGGACGAATAGGTTCAAAAACTTGAACTTTATAGTTTCTTATTCCATCCATGCCTTGTTCAACAAGTACGCTGGCAACTCGACCTAAATCAGAACTTATGTTATAAGCCCTTTCGATTTGCTCACGTGCTTCTTTTCCACCACCATATGCAATAGCAAGAGCATCTAAAACCGTCATATCTGCAATACCCAATCGAAGCTTGCCAGTTAAAGTACGTATGATATACTTCGCTTCTTTTGGAGAAGCATCCACCATCAATCCAGCAAGCAAACTCATCTTGGTATCGACGGTGCCTGAACCAGTGGTTTTTGCCATTTTATCAAATGTTTCATAAACTCGCTGAACAGTTAGATTCTTTTGAAAACCTAAAGTCGATTGAGTCTTCTTAGCTACGCACACTTGAGCGGTCTCGCCGATATCACCTGTCTTTTTCAAATCGTCATCAAGCTCAGTTTCTTTCCTACCACATGCACGCGCAATAGCCTTTACAGCTAACCTTTCCGCAACACCGATTTCTATACCTACAAAATCTGGATAAAGCTTGCCTTGCGTCAAATAAACGACTTTATCAATGATATTCGCGGGTGTCTTCTTAAGAAGCGAAACCAACAAATCAGTCATTTCAAGTCGCTTAGTTGTAGCCTCGATTTTCTCATATGCATCAGCAATATCAGCATAGTTCAAAGGATAGACCTCACAGAAGTATAGGATATTAGTGCCCATAAAAACAGTTTCCTACCAAATTGACAGATGAAAAAAGATACTATTTGACAGATTCTCTCTCCGAATTAGAAAATAAAATTTTGGCAACTCTGCTTTTCGCAGAGTATTTTGGTTGTTTTACATTCCGTCAACTAAATGAACGGTTCCATCAGGGCAATAAACCTTGTCGCCCTTGTAAACAATTGAGTAACGTTTGCTGCATGGCCTCATTTGGCTGCATCCGTCACAGTCTCTTGATAGCATTTCTCCTATTCGCCTCCGTATTCTCATTAATACGAATTTGCAAGCTCATTTATCAAACATGTACGCATATTCGAGATAGCTTGTCAAACCATATAGAACCAACATGGTACAATGATGTTGCTTTTAAATTTTATGTATTAGAATCAATTTACTGAGGCCCTCAATAGAAAGGAAAAACTAGTTTCAACTCATTTTACTACGATAAATCAAATCTTCAACTAAAACACTGGCATCTAAAATCTTTTGATATCCAGATTCTTTACCTATTTATGGGCTATGAACTGCTACATCAGATTTAAAAGTAAACCGTACTAAAATAAGGAACAGGCGATTTTAAAAAATATCGAATATGATGGCTAAAATGAATTGTCCTGAAGGTTAACTGGAATTTAATATTAAAGTTTAGTAGGTTGATGAGGTGCATGAAACCCCAGATTCTAGTGACAGTTGATGTCGAAGAGTGGTATCATAGCAACTGGTTTGATAAGAACAGATTAAAAATTAACCATTTTGAAACATGTACCTCAGGCGTCGACAAATTGATAAGCTTATTTAAAACTCTGAATGTTCATGCAACTTTTTTTGTTTAGGCGAAATTGCCATAAATTATCCAGAACTGATTAAGGCCATTGCCTCGGAGGGACACGAAGTAGCCTGCCATGGATTTTATCATTTAGCCTTAACAGACCTAGAAAAAAAAGAACATATCACTCAGATTAAAAGAGCTAAAATTATACTTGAAGCTACCATAAAGAAATGTGTTTTAGGATATCGAGCCCCAAATTATAAAATAAATA
>CAZQTZ010000204.1:2764-3471 GCA_964596465.1 uncultured Candidatus Bathyarchaeia archaeon
TTCAACTATGATTCTTCAATTGTTCCCTGTCTTAAAATTCCAGGCTGGTATGGAAATCCAAAATTACCCATAAATCCGTATTGCATAAAGTCAGTTCCAAAGAAGGTCTTTTGGGAAATTCCTATAGCGGTTCATCCACTTTTCAGAATTCCAGCCGGAGGGGGGTGGTTTTTGCGAAATTTTGGAGCCAGTTGGATTAAATTCGCTGCACATGCATTATCTAAAAAAGGTCCAGTGACTTTGTATGTACATCCTTGGGAAGTGGCAGAATATAAACCGGACTCTAATAAAATTCCATTTCATGTATTTAGACGAACTGGAAAATATGTTCAAAAAGCAATTGCATCAATAATAAACAGTTTAGACGCCGATTCTCTCACTATCACCGAATTTTTAGACAGAAACTGATAAGGAATTATTAGAAAAACTACAAAAAACTAAATTTTTTTTAAGGTTATGTCGCATCTTAGTCTGCGCGGATTATTTTGAGTATAAAATAGTGTCCAGTTAAAATAAGTGGAAAGTTAGAAAATATTTTCCTTGAGCCATGCTCTCACCATTTGGCGTAATATCCATAATGCCACTTCGGATTTTTCAACTTAAATAGCAGTTCCATTTATTTTAACTTCAACAAAACTGATATTCTAAAGAAGAAAAAGGAATAATTGATGAGCATGCGTAATCATTCAGCACCTAAAAATTCTCGT
>CAZQTZ010000205.1:0-3432 GCA_964596465.1 uncultured Candidatus Bathyarchaeia archaeon
GCTAGTAATGAAGGAAGTTAGAGGTAAAGCAAGTCCTGAGGTTGTAAATAAGTTAGTACGGCAACAAATACAAACTTAACCATTTTTTCACATTCATCTTTCGAAAATCCTATTTTGTTTCTTAATTATAAGTTCAATTTTTATTGCAGGTTTGGCGGTTTACGGTTATGCGCTATAAATATTTATCAAAATCTCATTCTTATTAGAAAAAAAGATTCAAGGTTTAACCGAGTATATTCTTGAAATTTTAACATTTTTATGGCATAAATACTAAAAAGCATAATCATATGTTTATTAAAGTTGAGGGTAAGGCGTGCAGAAGAAGCTTATTGATGAGAAAAGTGAAAACTTTTCTTTTCGCATCAAAATAGGTGAGTACGAGGTAGAATTCAGTGGTTCCTATAAAGAAGTTATGAAAACTATTGAACGATTACCCACCTTAATCACTAATGTTAACAAGGCTTTTGATAGCATTAGACCCAAAACTATAGCCAAAATTACTGTTAAAACTACAGACTCAGCTCAAGATTCAAAATCTTCTGATGCCTCAAAAAGCTTTCCTAAAATATCCTCAACAGAAAATACCCAAGATGCAGTATTACATATACTAGAAAGTGAATGGGGAAAATGGAGACCTAGAACTGTTGAAGAATTAACAGATGCGCTGAAGGCAAATAACCTACAGTTTCCAGGTCGCGTTATTGAATCTGTACTTGAAGGATTATCGGAAAAAGGGCTCATTCGCAGATGGAACACTAATACCGGATTTGTTTACATATTGGCTGAACATAAGAACTTTAATTCGGAAGGAGAATAAAAAAATGAAGCGTATTGAAGCAAGAATCAAAACCCCTTTTGGAGAGGTAACTATAGAAGGTGATACACCACAGGACATTCTAAATATGCTTGAAAGCATGCCCGAGGGGTTTGTAGAAAAATTATCTGATTTCATCTCAAACAGGCTAGTTCCATCGGGCGCTCAGCTTAAAGGGGTACTTGAACCAACTACTGAAGGGCCTGTAATTGTTACTCGAGAAAATCTAACACATTATGAAGCGGTCGGTTTGATACTTTATGGTTCAGACGAGAGAAAAAATACTGCTGCCCAAGTTCAAAAACTCTTGGAAAGTAGCGGCATAAAAAGCATGGTTCCTGCTAGACTAAATGAAATGACTAAGCGTGGTCAAGTCTTTAAGCCTGATCCGGCTAAACCCGAATTTAAACTCACTATACAGGGAGAAAAATGGGTTGAAGATGAAGTTTTGTCCAAGCTTAGAGGCAAAATGAATTGAATGAAAATCCTGCTAGCGTCAAAATCCAAATAAAATATAAAGAAATAGAAAATAGCTTTGAAGGACAAATAGGCGAAGCCTGGCTATTTGTCGAGAAGTTCTTCAAAGAATTTATTCCTAGCTTTAAGTTAGCAACAAAATTGATGTTAAACATTGATTTATTCTCCCTTTGTAAAGATTGCGAAGGATTAGTTACATTTTCTCCAGAAGGCGCAAATATAATATTACCTAAAAATAGAATAACGGATAATGAAATACTTTCACTTTGGTTTCTCGCTACATTTCTTGGGAGTAGAATGAAAATGCTAAATACTGATACTCTGTCGAAAAATGAACTGCAGACTAGATTAGGTAAGTCAGAGAAAATAACTAGTACCCGACTAGGCGAATTGAGTAAAAAGGGGTGGATAATTAGAACTAAACAAAATAGATTTAGATTAACTAATTTTGGTGCAGATCAAATACATAAAGAAATAATTCCTAAATTAAAAGCAAAATTCAATTTACTTTCAGTTTAAGGCGTTAAGTCTTAATTAGACTATGAACAATCTTTTTAGCTCGCTTCAATAAAATGAGTAGCTGCAGTGAAACTCTTGGAAATAAGCCATAGAAAACAGATGCATATTGGATTCGATGATACGGACTCGACAAGACAAGGTTGCACAACTTATATTGCAGCTCTTTTAGTTGAAGCTCTTGAAAGAATTGGAGTTATATTTCTTGATTATCCTCGTTTAATTAGACTTAATCCTAATGTGCCGTGGAAAACAAGAGGTAATGGGGCTCTTTGTTTTAGCATTGAATATGATGCAGATTTGGAAGATCAAATTAAAGAATGCGTGATTGAAGCAATTGAATCGAATTCTGATATGAACTTTAAGGGTACCGATCCAGGAATTGTTTTCGTTAAAACAAATCCGATCCCTGAGGAAATTATGCAATTTGCAAAAAGAACCTTAACTACGATCGTGACTATTGAAGAGGCTGTTGAATTAATTAAAAAATATCATGCTGAAGCGTACGGGTATAATACTCAACAGGGATTAGTAGGAGCATTAGCAGCTATAGGCGAAACTCTGAATCAGGATTATACATATGAGCTTATAGCATATCGCACACCTAACAATTGGGGTACAAAGCGAAAGGTGGATGAGACATCGATTTTTAAAATGGACGAAGCACTTCAACCATATACATTTAACAATGTTGATACCGAAAAAAAACGAGTTATCATAACACCAAGAGGCCCTGACCCTATTCTTTTTGGTATTAGAGGCGAAACAGCCCAAATAGTAAAACAAGCCTTCTATATGGTCAAATCCTTAGAGCCTATAGAACGCTGGATGATTTTTAGGAGTAATCAAGGTACAGATGCACATTTTAAAATAGTTAAATCACTAAGCCAAATCGAACCATACAGCTCCGTAACAGTAAAAGGCAGAGTATCAAAGAATCCTGAAATTGTTCCGCTTCGTCATATAATATTCTCTATAAATGATGGAAGTACAGAAGTTGATTGTGCAGCATATGAGCCAACAGGTAATCTTAGGAAAATAGCAAAGGAACTTATCATCGGAGACGAAATTGAAGCTTACGGGGCAGTAAAAAAAACAACGAATGGAAAACGTTTAACAATAAACCTTGAAAAAATCAATATCACGAAACTTGAAGCTAAATATCAATCGCAAAATCCCATTTGTCCCAATTGTGGTAAACGTCTAAAATCAATGGGTAAGAACCAAGGATTGAGATGTGAAAAATGCAAATCTAAATTTAAAAATATTCAAAAAACTGACATTGCAACAGAAAGAAAGTTGGCACTTGGATTATACATAACTTCAACGCGATCTCAACGTCATCTTACTAAACCGCTCAGACGTTATGGATTGGAAAAAAATATAGGCTTTACTGAAAAGTTAATTGACAAGTGGAATTTAACTCAGAATTTTTAAAGCATTGATTATTTGAAATACATTAATAGTTCCTTTGAACATATTTATGCAATAGAAAGGAGACTATAATATCCAAAAAATAGCCTCAGTGAAAAATACTCTTCTGATTTCAATTTTTTTGTATTTTCTTCTACAATCAAATGTTATAGACGGTCAAACAACCAAAAATTTTACTCCTGAGAACGAAT
>CAZQTZ010000206.1:0-3379 GCA_964596465.1 uncultured Candidatus Bathyarchaeia archaeon
GCCCGATTAGCCGAATGCCACATAAAACAGAAGGCGGGTTACGGCCAACACACCACGCCCACATTAAAAAGTAAGGTAAGTGATTTTTTGACTTTTAGATATTTTCTATTTTTGAAAAAACTTTTTGTACTTATTTTTCTACAATTTGTTATGGTCGATTTTGATTTTTATAAAAAAAGGTTAGTGGTTTATTTTGTTTTTTGTTTTTTTAATGTTTTAACTGCTAAGTATGTTGTGGCAATGGCTGTGGTTAATGCTGCAAGTAGGATGATTGTTGGTAGTTGGTTTGTGTTTAGTGTGATATAGGTTCCTCCCACATATGGTGGCCGTGTAGGCGTTGGGGTCGAAGTGGGTGAAGCTGTAGGTGTTGGAGTAGGTGTTGGAGTAGGAGTTGGTGATGCGGTTGGGGTTGGTGAAGATGTAGGGTTTGTGCCCTTAGCGTACTTCAAATCTTGGTGTGTATAATCAAGGTAGCTTATGTGGGGGTTATTTTCTGAATCCAGAGCCAAAGAAGTATAATATCCAAGATTTGCATTTTGATCTACTGTCTGTATGGTCCATGTTGTGCCATCCCACCAAGCATACTTCAAATAGTGATCTGCAGCATTTTGGTAGCTTATGTGTGGGTTATTTGAGGAATCTAATGCAATAGACGAATATGGGCCTGCCCCTGAGGTTGAGTCTACTGTTTGGGTGTTCCATGATCCATCCCATTTAGCATACTTTAAATCTGCACTATTGATCTCGTAGTAGCTTATGTGTGGGTTATCTGTAGTATCCACGGCTATAGACGTAAAAAACGATCCAGCGTTTCCAGCTGAGTCTACTGTTTGTATGTTCCATGTTGTGCCATCCCATTTAGCATACTTTAAGTCATAATTTGGGAAGGCTCCGTAGTAGCTTATGTGTGGGTTATTTAAAGAATCTAATGCAATGGAGGTATACTCTCCCACTTCTCCGGTTGAGTCTACTGTTGTTATGCTCCATGATCCATCCCATTTAGCATACTTTAAGTCACTATTTGATGTATCGTAGTAGCTTATGTGTGGGTTGTTTGAGTTGTCTAATGCAATAGAAGTATAGGGTCCAACCTGTCCGGTTGAGTCTACTGTTGTTATGCTCCATGATCCATCCCATTTAGCATATTTCAAAACGGCGTTATTACCGTCCCAATAGCTTATGTGTGGATTGTTTGAGTTGTCTAATGCAATAGAAGTATAGTAGCCTACCCATGGGTTTGGGTCTACTGTTTGTATGTTCCATGATCCATCCCATTTAGCGTACTTTAAGTCATTATTTGTGTCATCGTAGTAGCTTATGTGTGGGTTGCCTGAAGAATCTAGTGCAATGTCTGTATAGTAGCCTACTGTATCTGTTGAGTCTACTGTTTGGGTGTTCCAGGTTGGGGCTGCTTTTGCTGTTGCTATTAGGCTGCATGCCAAAATTAGTAGTAGTAAAGTGTTTAGTGTGATTATGATTTTGCTGTGTTGTTTTTTCATTATAATCATATTTGTTTTTTGAGGTTATCGGTTAAAAGCTTTTAGTTTAAATAGTAAACTTGATTTTTTTGGGTGTTTGCTTTCGGAGGGTATTACTCAAAACAGAAACAAGTTTGCTTTAATACTTATTTTTTTGAGCAAATTTTTTAGTTTGTTTTTATTGTTTTGGTTTTATATGCAGATTAAAAATAAAAAATGGTGACGTGTGATTTCACCAAAAAAGTCCTATTAAGGTCAACAAATCCGTCTATTTTACTAATATGGCCACCTAATTGTCACAATTAAAGCTATAACTTCTTTAATTGTAGTATTCAAATAAAAAAAGAGTAGTTAGAGAAAGTTATTATTTTATTAATTTAAATGAGTTCAGTATCTCTTGCATACCGCCAAACAGTTGTGGATTATTTGTGTCATATGGTGCGTAAGAGGCGTTCAAAGTGTATGCTTTGCCTGAGCATAAAAAGACTTGGATAACAGTATAAACATCGATGCTGTTGTCTGAAGGATTTTTTATTCTCGCCATAAAGGCTGCGCTGTTACTTTTAGGTTCATATCTAATGCTTTTCTCTTCAATCATGTAGCCTTGAAGCTGCAAAGTATTTACTGAAGCTTTAACCATTTCTTGGACATTAACAAGAGACCCCACATCTTCAACTATTAGGTATATCATTGGTCTATACAGTTTAACCGTGTTTTTTGAAAGTACCATTATTGGTATTGCCCTGATTGGAAGAGCAAACATTACGCCTAAGGATGCAATAAACTCTGGCGTAGGCTGCCAGAAACTCCAGCTGTCATCAGGTATCGAAATTTGAAATTTGTAATCTCCAGAGTAGTAAGTATTTTCTCTGATTCCGTTTTGTGCTCCATCAGCAGCTAACTTTGCTGGTGGCTTAAGCTTTTTCCACACATCTTTTCCTACTTCCACAAACTCGGGAACATATTTTAGACCTTGAAGAATAAGCGAAATTATCTCTGCATTA
Source organism: uncultured Candidatus Bathyarchaeia archaeon (assembly GCA_964596465.1). Classification (GTDB taxonomy): domain Archaea; phylum Thermoproteota; class Bathyarchaeia; order Bathyarchaeales; family Bathycorpusculaceae; genus JADGNF01. Next base: position 2,483 of record CAZQTZ010000206.1, read on the forward strand.
AAGCTCATATTATGCCTCCAATGGAGTATTCTGTTATTGTATTATATACGTTCATAAGGTTTTCTGGCAAATAATAATCTGAATTTTTACAAAGGATTACATTAGCTGTTCCTTCAATTAATTTCTCTGCGCTGAACCTATCAAACCTGAGAAGTAAAACTTTTTTAGCAAAAAACAAAGCTTGAAAGAGTGTACAGAAGATAGCGTTTTATGGTGACAATGACTAAGTATAAAAGTGGATACTTTTATCCTTGAACTTTTTATTCTTTCTTTGCTTCAGGTTTGGATGTGACCATAATCGTTACAACAAAAGCGATGAAAACCAATAGCCCCACAGGAAGAAAAACTCCAAATAAGACGTCGCCGACTTTGTCAGCGAAAATCCACATGTAAACTGAAGATATTACAGCTATAGCCAACCAGCAACTAGCCACAATAGTAGCTTTATTGTCCATATTATTTCAGCTCTCCCTAACTATCCAGAGAGAAGCTATACTATTTAAAACAAATTGTTCATGGTAAGTGCAAAAGCCAAACTCTACTGTTTAATTAAACCTAAAAGGTATGAATAAACATTTGAACTTTAAAAAAAATAAAATAGAAAATGCTGAACAATGAATCAATTGATTTTTATGAGGAAGGAACATTAATTTTTTCTGTTCAATTTAGTTAGCCTCATTTGTTACTGCCATTAAAAAGGTAACTTCGGCAACTTAGGGCTTTTTCGATTCTGATTTTTAAAAAAATTTTTACATAGATTTTCTTGATAATGTATCTGCTAATTATTATTGCTGGGCATTAACTGCTCTTTCTATATATATTTTTAATAAAAAATGTGCCCTTTATTATTTTCTTAAAAAAATTTATTTTGTGTTCTTTTTTCTACTGCTCTTTAAG
>CAZQTZ010000207.1:0-3356 GCA_964596465.1 uncultured Candidatus Bathyarchaeia archaeon
AGCGATTTCAGTGATAGCGCTAATTGTAGCCATCCTTATCATCTCTCACAGAAGTGAACTAAGAGAAAAGAAAGTTTCCAGAGAAGTGGGGAAATTCATAAAGGAAAAAGAAAAGAAGATGGAAGAATTCCAAAGACAACAGCAAGAACTAGACAGCTTACTTAAACAAAAAGCCATCGATGAACAAACCTATGAACGCCTAAATACACTAATAAAAATGAACCAGGAAAAACTAAATCAAGCTACCGACCTACTTGGATTCATAAATAATTACAATAAAGTCCAAATAAAAAAGCCCATATAAAAAAATACAATCCAACAATTCTAAAAGCAAACCTAAATTTTGGACAAAAGATAAAACACAAAAAATAGTGTTGTCCCAAGAGAACTTTCGAAGTTTTTTACACAATCAAAGGGACTAATATAAGCGGATAATATGGAGAAGATAGGCAACCAACATATATGACTCTGTTTGGACTGGACCATTGCAAAGGTGATTATGTACTACAGATGGATTGTGATTGCATCTTCTTTAGACGATCACGCGCTCACGACTACCTTGGTCAAATGATTAATGTTTTTGAGAGCGATGCCTCGGCAGTCAGTGTTGCTTTGCCGATTCCATGTAGTGAACCTCAACCTTTCAGGAAAACAAGCGGAAGTATACCGTTCAGGGTCGAAGTTAGATGCTGCCTGATGAACATGGTAAAATTGAAAACTATTCTGCCGTTAGAAAATGAGATACAAAATGGCCAGTTAAATTTGCCTTGGCACCGTAGCCTAGACAGAGCCATACTGCAAGATAAGGCGACTTCTTATCGGGGCGGTGACGCGCAGACATGCTTTTTTCATGTGCCAAACTTTAGAAAAACAGACATTAACGATTGGATGAACATACTTGACGCCGCAGAGACCGGTAAAATGATTCCAGAGCAACTAAATAAAATAGACTTAACCGGAAGAGCAGCAGACTGGTTAGGTAAACGAAATGAAGATATGGTCATCCTAATGCAAGGACGTAATGTCACGCTTTCAAAGGTTCGACGTTGTATGGCCTCTTTACAGGCTCAATCCTTCAAAAACTGGTCAGCAATAATAATTGACGCTAATTCATCCAATGGACTTGAAGAATTGTACAATGTCGCTTTCAGGCAAGGGCTTGGACACAAAGTCACATATTATCGCAACTACATCCTCAGGACGCCGATGGAAAACATTGATTACGCAACCAGTAACTTGTGCATTAATCCACAATCAATCATAGTACACTTAGACCTAGATGATGCACTCATCGGAACAGATGCTTTAAGCAAGGTCAAGGAAGCCTACGACAAAGGCGCAGACGTCACAGTAGGATCGATGCTACGTACCGACAAACAAAAAGAGTATCAGGTAACCTTTAGGAATCCCCGTGCGAATCGAGGCGGAAACGTTTGGCAACACCTGCGAACCTACCGAAAATACATTTACGACGCTGTCCCCAAGGAGTACTTTAAAGTTGATGGGGAATGGGTTAGACATAGCGAAGACTGGGCTCTCATGATACCCATCGTTGAACTTGCAAAGAATCCGGTTGAAATTAAAGATAAAATTTACTTTTATGAGCCATCAGAAGATAAATCCCAGAGAAATGTGCAAGACAGAGAACAGCTCATCACCAAAATCATGGCTAAGCCATCTTTGAAGCGCTTGAATTAGAAAAGCTCCTACTTTCAGTAATCAACGATATTGAGTTAGCGTATTAAAAATGCAAGCTGTCTTTGTAAACAATTGTTTTACTATGTTGTTTCTCGGTGGGGAGAGTTCTCGGATAATCGCTCGTAGTAGAATCTTAACGGTGCGCTGGTTGGTCTTTTACTTTTATGAAATGCTATTGTAGGGCGGCGTGCATTTCTTCAACGGTTATTATTTTAATTCCTTTGAAGGTAGTTAGGGCTAAAAGGTGGTTGTCCCCTGTTACTATTACGTCAGCGCATCCGTCGATGGCTGTTTCAATAATCATGTCGTCTTTTGGGTCTTCTTTTACAGCTTTAATTTTTGTTTTTACGTTTACTACTTCTGCGGTCCTTATTAGCGCAAGGATTGTTCTTTGAAGCTCATCCTCGCTGATATCAAATTTCGGCCGTCTCATTACATCAATAAGCTCTTTAATGATCAAGTCAGACAGAACAAGCGAATATTGCTTTGCTATTCCTTTCTTCAGAAGTTCTCTTGATTTACCGTCTGAAATTATGGCGCTTACAAGAACGTTTGTGTCAAGGACTACTCGAAACATTGGATCATCTTTTTGTCTTGCGCACGGCTGTTACTTCTTTTTGAACGTCCTCATCTGATAGTTTCAATCCTTTCTTGTCCATCAGCTTGAAAATATCGTCCCACTCTTGCTTTATGTCTGGGAGTTCAAGCTTTTTCATAATTATGGTGTCGCCTCGGCCGTAGACTAAGAACTTGTTTTTTGGTTTTATTCCCAGTTCTTTGCGTATAGACTGTGGGATTACAACTTGCCCTTTTTCGCTGATGGTTGTTACTTCAGGCTCTTCAGTTGTCATATCTTATCAGTAAGAATATTTTACTTTCATACTATTAAATACTTCTTGTAAACATTTGTTTTACTGTGTTGTTTCATTATCCGGCGAGCTCTCGGCTAGCCTTTCTGCCAAAAAGTAAAATCTGGGGACAGTGCGCTGGGGATTGGCTACGATTTTACCTTTACGCCGCAAACGAAGGATTATTCGCCTGAATGCATCATGTTTGAGTTCTAAAAAGTCCTGATAGCTAAATTCACGCTTTAAGTCGCTTGCCTTGTGGAGGATCTAGGCTTCAAGAAGAATACTACTAAATGTTCTCTGATACTCCTTTTTTACACAACTCAAATCATAGGGCTCCCGCCGGGGCTTGCCAACCTGGTACTGAAAAACGTTGGTCTGCTGAATATTAATGACCTGTTTCGCACTGCGAACCTCTGCAGCGCCTTCGGTTCCTTTCATGAAAGCATCTACTAGGCTTAGGGTGATGTGACATACGTCCATGCCGTTGTCTTTGGCCCACTTAACATATTCCTTCCAGCGCTGATAATGCCGCATGTTCGGCGCCCTAAAATTACAAATCAAATTTTTGGGCTGAACACCACTGACCGCTTTTTCCTCTGCCAAACTCTAGCTCAGCCCCAAAACAAAAGAAAAAAGAATGGGGTAAAAAGTCAGTACAAATGTCGCACGTGTGCGGCGGGTCTGGATACGTAAAAATCGTATAAATGCAAGACATGTATGGCGGGTCCGACGGGACGCGTGTAACTGTATCAGAGTAAGTACTGATTTTTTTTTATTTTTTAGTTTTTTTACATTGTTAGCGGATGC
>CAZQTZ010000208.1:0-3318 GCA_964596465.1 uncultured Candidatus Bathyarchaeia archaeon
AAAAATAGCGGATTGAGTGGTTATGATATTATCGAAATTATACAAAACGAGTTTGAACAGTCGCTTAGCCCAGGCACAGTCTACTCGATTTTATACTCGATAGAACGAAAAGGGTTGATAAAAGGTAGTAATTCAGACGGACGAAAAACAGTATATGCCCTAACCGATTATGGGAAAAATTGCATAATTGATATTCATAACTCTAAACCCGAACTTATCGATTTTATTGATAAGTTCTTTTCTTACTAAGAATCCTTCTATTAGCCATTTTTATAACTTTCAAAAAAGCAAATATTTTACTATTTATAAAAGGAAAAATCAAGGCCTTACCTTGTTTTAGGCAGTTGCCATTGATGATGTTCTCAATTGATTCTTCTAAAGCATTGATAGTTGTTGTTCAACTTTGATGCAAGCAATTTCAAGCTAATCGGCTGTTGTTTTTAAACCGATTTTATCTTTTGAAACTATTTTGCTCATGTCTAATATTATGGTTAGCTGACCGTTTTGTTTTCCTACGCCTAATACTGATTCGCTTAAGGTATTTGTGATTTCCATGTTTCGTTCTATGTCTTGTTCTTTTAAAGTAGCAACTTCTGTTACTGCGTCTACGACGACTCCGACAGCATGATTGTTGATGTCAACTATGATAATTTTTTCTCCTGCATTCTCTTTCTTTGAGGATACTCCTAAACGCTTACGAAGATTCATTACGGTTATTATTTGGCCTCTAAGGTTAGTTACACCTTCAACATAACTGGGTGCGCTTGGGATAGGGGTTACGGATTGCATATCCCTAACTTCCCGTACCTGTTCCACTGGAACGCCATAATTAACTTCGTCCATAGTAAAGTTGACGATCTGCAGTTCTCCTGTGTGTGCCATATTTTTCATCATGTTTTCCACTTTTCTCTTACATCTTATATTTTGATTCGATGATGAAATTGAATTGAGATGCTTCTTTGATTATGTCATTGAGTATTTTCTTGCGCTTTTCAACAAGAGCTTCAAGATTTACATTCGTCTTTTCTGCTGCATTAATTGCTGTTCGAGCTTGTTCGCGAACTACATGGATATCAGCGCTTACGGTTTGTGCTTGACTTTCTATGTCCTTGGCAGTTTTCTCAACAGTTACCGCATCTTCACTTACGCTGTTAGCCAATTTTGAGACTTCTTCTGCGCTATTAACGACAGCTTTAGTTAATTTTTCAACCTCTTCTGAAGTATTAGAGACTTCTTTGGCTATGCCTGCCATTTCTTGGGCTGCTGCGGTTTGTTCTTCGACTGCGGAGGAGGCTTCTTCGGAGGCAGAGGAGCTTTCTTCAGCGATGCTGGCTACTTCCTGTATGGTTTTAGCTACTTTATTGATTGATTCTAAACCATTCTCGACTCCGTTTGTAAGTTTACTGACCTTATCGGTCATACTCTCCATAATTTTTGCTATGCCTTCCGCTTCTTTAATTGAAGCTAAAACTACAGTCGCGCCTTCTGCTGCGCCTATTTGTGATTGTTGGGTTATGGTTGCTGTTTGGTTGCCTGCGTCTTTGATGCTTTTTACTAGGTTTATGGATTGTCCTGCTGCGTTTTTGGATTGTCCGGCGAGGCCTTTTACTGCGTCTGCTACGACTGCGAATCCTCTGCCTGCTTCTCCTGCTCTTGCTGCTTCTATGGCTGCGTTTAGGGCTAGCATGTTGGTTTGGCCTGCGATGTCTGATACTGAGTTCGCCATTGTTCCGACCTGATCTACTGCGCTAACCATCGAAATTACGGCATCAGAAACTTTAGTTATATTTAATTTAATGTTTTCAATAGCTTGAAGTCCCTGTTGTCCTTTGTAATTAACCTCTTTTGATTTCTTTAGTGCGTCATCTGTTACTGTTGATGTGTCTCGTGCGATTTGTCCAGCTTGATCCATTACTTTTTTTAGTGATTCGGTGGCGGTTGCAGCGTTTTGTGAGAGTTCGGCTAGTTTTTGTGCGCCGGTGGATACTTGCTGGGATGCTGTGCTGACTTGCTCCATACCCATAGCCATTTGGTTTGATACGTTTGCGGCTTGCTTGCCCATATCGACAACTTTACCGCTTGCTTTAGTTGCTTTATCTGCATCAGTAACAACTTTAATCGCAAATTCACCGACGTTTTTTGCTGCGTTTGCAACATTATCAATTGTTAAAGCTGTGTCTTTTGCTAATTGTAGGACTAGACCAATTGCTTGTTCTACATTAGTCGCGAGTTCAACCATTTTCTGGTTGTTCACAATTGTGTTTTGATTATCTGTTTCTATGTCTTTTGCGCCATCAATGGCGTCTTCAAGAATTTTTACTTCTCTGTTGACAAGATTACGAATCCATTCTGTAAGATTTTTATTCTCTTTTTCAAGCTCTTCGATTCGTTTTTTGTAATCTGGATTTTTCTTTTCAACTAATTCGGTTGTCATTTTTAAATTACCCTCGATGATTTAGCATCTCACTTTACCTTTTTATTTATAAATAAATTATAAATTCTGGCTCCAATTCTGAATTCGAATAACTTCAGGAAGTTACTCGTCAAAAAGCCAAGCGCTTATGTATTAAAATAAGAAAAGAGATTCAAAAAAATAAGACTTAAGGAGTAATATGTTAAATTTCAAATTTATCAATAATTTTTGGTCCTTTTTCACCAGTAATTTCGGCAAAAACATAAAAGTAATCCTGTAATCCCGAATTCCTAATTCTATACTTTAATAATTCATCGATTTGAAAAATTCCAGCTGGATTGGACATGGCAATTTTTACGGTAACAGGTTTTTCGCCACCTTCCATTATTTCCACTTTTTCTATGCTCAACGCCGATATTGCGTGGATATCTTTTTTTCCTGCTTCAAAGGGAATTCTTGCTCTTCCTGATTCCATGTCTAATGCGTCAGCTATTCCGACGATACCTGCTTCAATTGTTAATGGTTTATTTGTTGGTATATCTGGATGCTCATGGGCAACAATACAATGCAGAACTTCCGATTTGATTATCGCCTGTTCTTCTTCTGTATATATTTCTGTCAAACATCTTTCCAGGATTTCTATCGCTATTACGCTGCTATATATTTCATGTTGGTATCTCATGACAATCATTCCTAAATCATGAAGAACTGAGCCTAAGACCACCACCACTTCAGCATCTTCATTTTCCATGTTATAATTTTTAACTATGCTAGGCTTAACCTTTTTTTCTATTAGAATGCGAAGTAATTTTAATGCAAGATTTGAGACAATTTTTACGTGAGTCGGTCCGTGATCTGTGTAACCCATACGTTCAATAGCCATAACGTTACTACATCGCCAGTAA
>CAZQTZ010000209.1:0-3312 GCA_964596465.1 uncultured Candidatus Bathyarchaeia archaeon
TCACTCCTGTTTCTAAAGATGGAAAACCAGTTATCATAATTTTAATGGTGTCATGCATTGTCTGTTGCACTTTAATAAGCAAGTCTGTACCTTCCATATCAGGAAGTCGTATATCAATTAAGGCCAAGTCATAGTGTGTTTTCTTCGATTTTTCAATAGCTTCTTTCCCGGTTTCAGCTATATCAATTTCGTATCCATTTTTTTGTAATATACGAGTGAATGTTCGAAGAATAGATTTATCGTCATCTATCACGAGAATGCGTACGTTACTTTTTTGCAAAGCTTTTTTTCTCCTGTTAGGAAATTATCCGCAATGCACTTCTGTAAATAGCTTTTAGCAATATTTACAGACAGCAAAGAGATTAAATTTTCGCCTTCTATGAAAGCTTTTATTTAATTGTCTTTTTCAGCCTTATAAATTATAGCATACTTTCTGATTGTCAATTATTATATACTTTAGAACTGATTAAAAAACTAGAACATTTGAAATCCGTCATCAAATCTTAAGGTTTTATAAGTGCTTATATACACAGAAATACAGATACATATTGTAGTTGCATCATGTAACAACAAATTGTAGCAAATCGGAGCCGGGTAGATTTGAGCGAAAAAGATATTTTAAAATTTTTGCAGAATCTCGGTTTATCAAAAAGGGAAATTCAAGTTTACTTATTTTTAGCTAAAAGCGGCGCTCAATCAACTAGTTTTGTAGCAAAACGGCTTAAAATGGAGAGAGTTCAGGCTTATAGAACATTTAAGAAGTTACAGGAGAAAGGATTTATCGAAGCAACGTTAGAACGGCCAACAAGATTTACGGTAGTTCCTTTTGAAGCGTTACTTGAAACATATATTGAAACAAAAAAAAGTGAAGTTGAAAATCTAAACTCTCAAAGGACAGATTTAATTTCTTCATGGAAAACCCTAAACACTCCTGAATCTGATTACACAGTAGCAAAGTTTTCAATAGTAGGTGGAAAAAAGAAAATTCATGTAAAAATGCTAAACATGATTGAAGAAGCGCAGAAAAGCATCTATGTCTTAACAACTGGTTTAGGCGTAATACAAGAAGATATCGGTGGTGTTCTCGACACTATTATTGACAACGCAGAAGCAAATAATATACAATCTAAAATAATAGTTGACATATCGAAAGATAACTTCAAAATTATAGAACGATTAATTAAAAAAATCTCTCCAGAAAAAACGCCTATAGAAAGTCGGCATCTGAATTTAGATTCAAAATTCTTCCCTCGTTTTCTAATCAAGGATGATGAAGAAGCAATACTATACACTTCAAGCTCAGACGAAGCATCAGTACTAAATATTGAAGATGAGGGCCTATGGATTAATGATAAAATGTTCATTTCAGTATTAAAGGCGTTTTTTAATCAAATGTGGCAAGTAGGAATTGATGCGATTAGGCGTATAGATGAATTAAAAACCGGAACTCCTATTGGCGAAACAATCGTTATAAAAGATTCAAGTAGTGCATGGGAAAAAGTTAAACAGACACTAAATGCTGCTAAAAAAGATGTCATATTGATTACTTCATCACAAAGCATACTGAGCATGATTGAAAATGATCCTTTTGCAGAATATCATAAAGAAGGGGTGACTTTCCGTCTTATGGCACCTATAGATTTAGACAATTTAGATGCTGCAAAAAAGCTTTCAGTCAATTACAAAATTAAGCATATTCCCATAAACTATATGACGATGATGCTAGTGGACGATTCTTTCTTATTTATGTTCAAATCACCACCATTAAATGATTTGACAGATGAATCATTCTTCTATCTAACTGATACTTTCTATACTAATGACCTAAGATCCAGTGAACGCGTAAGCGAAATGCTCAATGATATTTGGAAAAGAGGAATAGAGCTTAACGAAATTACATCCCGAACTGGCATGAAGCTTCCAACAATGGAAATACCGGAGACTACGACGGTGTCTGAGGTAGTAATGTTGTTGCTCCAAAATAATATTACTCAGCTTCTAATAACAAAAGAAAATAAGCCGACAGGATTGATTAGCGACCGAGATATTCTAAAAGAATTGATTGGCGGAAAGAAAAATCCTGAAAAAATGCCAATAAAAGAATTAGATTACACTCCTCTATTAACTTTAGATGACAAAGAATCTATGATAGATGCTTTAAAGATCATGCAGAAAAAAAGAATTAAACGAATTGCAATTATTAAGAATGGTCAATTAATGGGTATGCTAACACAAAATCTTACTTGAGAATCGGCAATAAATTTCTCTTTTATTCATCAAGTTTGTATAAATAATCATGGCAATTTTTCTTGTTTTGCCTGCCCAATTATTTTATTATGATATGCCCTTGCTGCAATACAGAGAATGGCTGCAAACACCGCGAACCAGAAGGGCCAAAGAAAATTTGTGGTTATTCTGGTGCTAATGATTGCTCCTGAAGTTAACGATTGAGGTAACTGGACATTAGCTGAACCCATTAAGGGAACACTAAGACCTAGTAGACTTTGAATAATCAAAATAAGCGAAAAAATAGAACCGATAAAAAGTAGCACTGAATATATTGGTTTACGATATGAAAAATTTAGTAATTTCATAGAATAAGGTTTGGAAGGTAAAATAGAATAAATTAGCATAATTATTCCTGAAGTGGCAAATGAAAGTATGCTTGCTAGATTAAGCGCCCAAATTAATGGAACTGTTAATGAGTTGTTGCTTAAAAAATCAAAATTAGTATTTAATGGTGAAATGTTCCCTTGAAGAATTCCATCCCCTACAGCAAAATGCCACCAAGGGAGAAATAATGAAATTATGATAAGTGAAATAGTTGCTATTCCGCCGACTAGTCCGAACCAGTTAATTTTCAATTTTAGTTAGAGTCTCCTGTAGAGCAAACGGGACTTCTATGGGTCCTATGGTTTGAGGAATTTGAATCATAATTTCATTTATATTAACAGAGAGGTCGACGATTTTGATAGCTAGTGATGTTGCATCTAAGTGTTCAGATTGAAAATGATTCTCAGCTTCTGGTGTCCAGTTAAAAAATATGATTAACTGAATTGTTTGAAGCGCAGGAATTTGAGTGGGTTCAGAAATATTGCCTTTTCCTAAAGAAAAATTGTGATTTTGGCATTGAATATTCGCGGTTATCTCTTTCAGAGTAAGATTATAATTTACTGGATTAGTGAAATTAACCGTTAAAGTTACTGTATGAGTTTGATTATTAGATGTTACATTTACTATCGTAGGTAGTTTGACTTCTAGACCTGATGGGAATGTATTGTTCATTAGTTGACTTATTTCAGATGGAATAAC
>CAZQTZ010000210.1:0-3281 GCA_964596465.1 uncultured Candidatus Bathyarchaeia archaeon
CATTATTAAAAGGTAGTGTGGGTAAATACGTTAATGCCAAATTTGACGCAGTTGAGGTCATAAACGCTTGTGCAATACCCTTCAATAGAAGTATAATTAAAGCACAACAAATTGCAAATGTGCTCAAATTACCTTCTGTGGCTGGTACAGATGCACATTATGGGCCTCAAATAGGTCATGGTTACACTATTATCGAGGCTGAGCCAAATATTGAATCAATAATCGCGGCCATAAAATCTGGTCGATGCCAACCTTACGGTAAACCTGTGCCTCTTCTAATGAAACTTAAAAAGCAATATGAATTTTACAAGAAAAAACTTGGTACTTCTTGACAATTTAGTGATATTATTAGTAACCTTGGTATTCTAATAGCCGAGTGTTCTGATAGCAGAACACTTTGTTCTTCAGCGAGAGTTAATAGCTGCTTGAGCTTATTTATTTTTGATGAATTGCATTGAGTAAGTTATTGCTAAAGAATCTGCTTATTTGGATTAATAGTTCCATATTTCTTCATGGTTTTATCTTTCAAAGCAGATTCTGGGCTTCAAATGTCTGTTTATGCTTGAAATCTGGGGATTTAGTTTGAAAAAGATTGTTTTAGGCTTTATTTTATTACTTATTCTCTCATCCCTCTTTACTGCATTTTTATGTGTCCCTGCGGGTAAGGCAGCTGTCAATAATTATTACGATTGGCCAACTTTTCAAGCAAATTCTCAAAGAACCGGATATACCGAAAGCATAGGTCCAAAGGACAACCAGACTTATTGGAGGTTTAAGACTGGAGGGCCAATAGTGTCTTCTCCAGTTGCTGTGGCAGGATTGGTTTTTTTCAGTTCCAGTGATGGGTATCTATACTCAGTAAACGCAACAACTGGTGAGGAAGTATGGTCTACTTGGGTAGGTTATAATGTTAGTTCTCCTTCAATCGCTTTAGATAAGGTCTTTTTAACCTCAGCTTCTGGGGTTGCCTTTGCTTTTAATATAAATTCAGGGCTACAAATTTGGAATAAAACCTTCTCATCTAAATCGCATTCTAGTGCGCCTTTAATATTAGGGTCCAGAGTGTTTGTAAGCGGAAACCAGACTGTGTGCGCGTTAAATGAAGCTGTAGGAATTTGGCTTTCTGAAAAAGACTTTTATCATGTAAGTGAAATTAATCATTTAATTTATTCTGGCAACGTGATGATTGCAGTTGGGTCGATAAATTCCTCATTAATCCAGCTGATGGGATTCGGCCCAATAAGGGATTCTGGCGGTTTTACTATTTCACTTAATCCGTCTGGAAATAACACTTTCAACGAATTTCTTTTAGAGGAAAAAGTGGCCTTCTTTGTTTCCTCATCCTCTTCGACTAATAATAGTGCTATGTTTGGATTTAATAGGATGGGCTTGCACTTATGGGAGCGTCAACTGCTTGGTACTATCGGTGCATTCCCTGCTAATGCTTACAATGCTGTTTATGTTGTAACGAGCCGCTTTATTTATGCTTTAAATTCAACTGATGGTTCTGTTCAATGGTCTTTCCCAACAAACGGAGCACCTTCAGCGTCTTCTCCAGCAGTTGCAGATGGTATAGTTTACTTTGGACTTGATGATGGTTATGTTTATGCCTTGGATGCCTTCAATGGAACTCTCATGTGGTGCTACAAAACTAATGGTTCTGTTCAATCCTCTCCCGCAATTTCTGACGGTTTGCTCTTTATCGGGTCTACAGATGGAAATTTGTACTCTATCGGGTATCCGCGAATTCAAAATTTCGAGTTAGGTGAATGGAATAATGCTGTTTACGAGGTTAATGTTAAAAGTAGCGCTGCTGTAACCAATCTAACTTTTAATCAACAATTAGCACAACTTAGTTTGAACATTCTCCACCAATCTACACAGAAGCATTATTGGAATATTACATTCAAATCAGATTTTCTGAAAGCGCCATATTCAGTTGTTGCTGATGATAATCAACCAATAGACTTTGAAGTGCAGAAAAATGGTTCAGAAACTACTCTATATTTCAATTCTTACGGAAATATCAATCAAATCAGAATAATAGGGGCAGAGGCCATTGCTGAATTCCCATCGATTATGACTTTGTTTTTGGCTCCCTTAATTCTTGTTGCAGGAGCCATTTCCTATAAGCATAAAATACAAAATAAAAAGAGGTAAAATGATAATGAGAAATAAAAATCGTCGGTTTTCACATCTGTTTATTGTAGTTTCTATTTGCCTCTTAATGGGCGCTATAAATGGGCAACTTTTTTACTTAGTAGAGGCGAATTTCTTTCCAATTCCTATTCCACAGCCGGCAATTGTAATAAAAAGTGATGGAACTATAGATCCGTCAACAGCACCGATTAGTAGAGAGGGAAATTTTTACGCCTTTTCAGATAACATCGTGGGGTTTACTATTGCTGTAGAGCGAGATAATGTAATACTTGATGGAAACGGGTACACTCTTAAGGGAAACGGAAGCTCAACGGGTATTTTTCTTAAAAATCGTAGTGACATTGCGGTAAAGAATATGAAAATTAGCGGATTTGATTACGGGATTAGGCTTTTTGCGGAAGATTTTTTGAGCATGCAGTCTGCCAATAATACTATTTCCGATAACCAGCTAACAGACAATGAATACGGAATTTTCATTAGTGCCTCTTCAAATAATGTGCTTCGAAATAATATCATGAGCAACAACACGTATAATTTTTTGATTAAAGGTGGATATATCTCTGAAGTGCAGACGGGATACATCAATGATATCGATGCTTCGAATATGGTGGATGGTAAACCAATAATTTACTTTGTTAATGAGCGGGACAAAATGGTCTCTTCTGAAGCTGGGTTTATTGGACTCATAAATTGCACTAATATCACTGTTAAAAACCTAATTATATCTAACAATTCACCGGGCATACTTATAGTTGCAACAAATTCCTCCGAAATAACCAACAATCGGCTAACCAAAAGCAGTAGTGGCATCTATCTTTTCAATTCTACAAACCTGCTTATCAAGGAAAATTGTATTGAAGGAAATGGTGAAGGAATAAGAGGTCAATATTCGTCAGATAATTTCATATCATCAAATAATCTAACCCGTAACAATAGCGGTATTTACTTTACTGGAGCTTCGATAAATAATCAAATTTTGAATAACACCATAATGGAAAACACGATAGATGGACTTAATCTCTGGGATTCGAGTAATACAAGTATTTATGGAAACAAAATATTATTCAATACTGAAACTGGAATTAATTTTTTTGACTCCCATAAAAATATAATTAGCTCAA
>CAZQTZ010000211.1:0-3280 GCA_964596465.1 uncultured Candidatus Bathyarchaeia archaeon
GTAAGGCTGCTGCGATGACTGCGATGATGATGACGATTGCTGCGCCTGCGATGAGTAAAGTCTCAGTAGAAACGTCTGTGCCTGGAGTAGGGGCAACGGTTGGAGAAGCGGAAACAGTTACTGTTGGCGTTGAAGTTGGTGCAGGAGTAGGTATTGTTGGGGTTGTGGTTGGTTGTGCTTTTGCTTCTGCTCCTACTACGAGGTACGCTGTTGAGAAGGAACTGCTGTAAGAGTCTGAGCCGGCAAAAGTAGCAATGATTTGGTAGTCGCCTTCAGTTGTTGGAGTCCAAGATATGCCGAAGTTGCCTGCAAGATCAGTTGTTGCGGTACCGATTGTCTGCTGAACTTGATTAGGACCAATTGCGGTTAATGTGACGGTTACGCCTGTTGCGTTATCGGGGATAACTTTTTGCATATGTAGATATTCCATCCATAGACCCATGCTTTCATCAGATATTGCGGGTGTATCTTTGCTAATTGGGGTTTGATCTGTTATTGAACCAGAAATCATTAGTGGATTTCCTACTGTGACGCCTACTTGTGGAGCTGCAACTTTAGTTTGACTATCACCTTTACCGAAAGCATAGACCTGACCATCATAAGAGTTGAGTGCTACTAGTATGCCATCTGCAACGATTGGGTGACGATACATGCCATTAACTTTCCAGACGAGATTGCCTGTTTCAATGTCGATTGCCCACATTTGTGCGCCTCGCCAGATGACTGCGTCAGAAGAGTGTTCATCAGCAGTTGTGAAGACTTTGCCGTCAGCGATTGTGAAACCAGCATATTCTGGGTAGGTTCCGTATGCGTTTTCAAAGCCTGCACTGCCTTTATAGTAGTTCCATAGGTTTTCACCTGTGTTTAGGTCATAGCAACGGACGTAGCCATCAAATCCAGTGGCGATAAGTTTGCCATAAGCTAATTCGTAGTTTCGTGTAAAGCATGCCCATGCATTGCCTATTGGGTTACTCTTCCAAACTAACGCGCCAGTTTGCATACTGAAGCAGTAGAAGACTTCTTCGCCTTCGTCAAAACGGACGTATTTGCCGTCTCTGATGTGGGAGGAATATCGGCCGTGGATATCGTGTATCATGGTTCGATTTGCAGCGAATGAATGGGTTATTGAGGCTGGATATGTTCCGTCTGCAGCTCTGTTCTCCAAGATTTGGCTTATGTCATAGCCAACATCAGAGTAGACGTAGGGGAATACGCTTGTATCTGCAATACCTGTAAGCAACCATCCTTCGTTATAGTTGAATAGTCCTGTTCCTACTGAAGAGAATGAAGCACCAATTACTTGTGTTACTCCTTCTACATCAGGTACTGTTACGTTCCATTCTATACCCATAAATGGCGAGTGACTCTTTGATTGAGCAAGGACAGCATTTGATGAAGCACCAGGGTTAGTGTCGAGGCTTCGGGAGGCGTTTATTGTTCCAACACTTGGGCTCCAAGTATCAATTGCGCCTGCAGCAGTTTGAAGACCTAGTATTGCACGAGTTGAGTTAAACATTGAAAGCCAGCGGTGTGTAGCGTTTCCGCCCATTACGATGCTGAGGATTTCTCCTTTTGGACCAAATTCAAAGGCCGCGGTGTTTGTTAAGCCAGTCATGCCAGTTAGAGTTACTCGTAAGTGTGGTTTTTCGCCTTTTATGAAATCATACATATACCATGTATCGCCGCTAACTGACCAAAGGTAAGGTAATGCGCCGTGTTCATTACCTGAGTCGTATTCTAAGACCTGAGCAAAAGTGATGCTAACGTTTTCTAAGAACATGTCTTTTAGTTCTTCTCCAGTGTACAGATCATAGAATGCAGTACCCCATGCAGGTGAAGTTGTTGTTAATGCTGTTTTTGTATTGAATATTACTCCGTCGATGATCATTGCAGTGAATTGTTGTTCATATGAAATGCCAGTATAGTATGTTATATCTCCAAATGGTCCTCCGACCATGCCTCCGGGTATTACTTCGTTCGTCCAAAGGACATGCGCACTATCAGGAGCGGAAGTGTACATTGCAAAAGCTGTTGCACCTGAGAAGGCTCGGCTGTACTTGTCATATTGCGCCATTAGCCAGTTATCGGCCACTTGCCACCACCCCTTATTTTCAGCGTTTATTGGTCTAGTCCAAGAATCAGTTGGCAAGGGTGGAGACCGATCATATCCTGGAATTGGATCTTGCTGTACAGTCAGTGAAACCCGGTCGCTATCATCTGCAAGGTATGTCCATTGTGTTTGTGTAGTAGTTGTGTTTATCCAGTATTGTTGCTGTGGGAAGTGCATCTGGAAATAATATGTTCCGGTTTGAGTTGGTGTATATGCAAACCAACCTGAGCTTGTAGAGTCAAGGGTGTATGGCCCTTTAGTTTCAGTAGTCCCATCTGGTTTAGTGATTGTAACGGTTGTTCCATTAGCGAGTCCAGATCTTATGGTAGCCCCGGATAAAGGTTGATCAATTCTGAAAGTAACAAGTACTGTTTGGCCTACACCAACAGGATTTGGGACAACACTAACATAAGCAAAGACTGTAAACGGAGTTCGGATTACTACAGCAGCGTTTGTAGAAGGTATAGTGATTAGCAGCGCAGAGAAGGAAACAATCATTATCAGAAGAATGGCGGATATTGTTTTATTTTTTGAAATGTTCAATTTATCATTTTCCCCCATTTTCGGCAATGTTTTATGCGATTTGTTTTTAAGCCTTTTGAAAAAACCCAAAATTTTCGTAAAAACACACGATTTTTTAGTAAAAATGCTTATTATTTTGGATTATGCAGATGTAATAAGGGTGAAATAAGTGAGTCTTGAAATAGAAATTGAGGACATTGATATAAAAATTATAAAAGACTTACTTGAAAACGGTCGCAAAAGTTTTGATACAATAGCTAAAGAATGTTGCGTTTCTAGCACCACAATAGGGAAGCATTATAAGAAATTAGAAGACGCAGGCATAATCGTTGGCGCAACAATCCAAGTTAATTGGCCTGCAGTAAGTTCGATAAATCTTGCCACGATATTGTTAACAGTTGAATCCCAAGATACAGATCAAGTTATTGAGCGATTACTGAAAATTCCTAATACCTATGTTAAAAGGCAATACAACATTGATTACAATATTCTTGTGATGGCCAGATGGAAAACCCCTAGAGACTTAGATCTAATTAAAGAAAACATTAAAAGAAATAATCCGATAATAGAATGCAAAACCTATATTTGGACAGATGTTAGAAACACGCCTGAAAATCTATCTTTAGGGCATGTTGATAATATAGATAA
>CAZQTZ010000212.1:0-3262 GCA_964596465.1 uncultured Candidatus Bathyarchaeia archaeon
TATGTTTCAAATCATTTAGAGACTCATAATTGCCTTGACCTTTACTAATTATGATGTTGCAGTTTCTGAGTTCATCTAAAAATTTTTGTGAACACTCTTTAAGCATGACTCCTGTACAGTCAGTTCCGATTGATATGACCTCGACTATTTTTGTAATTCCTGCTGTTTTTGCGTCTTGAAAGGTGGCGTCATTTAGGATAGGAGCATCTTTGACGGCGTAAACGACTTCAGCTTTTTGCTTTAGTAACTCTTCGATTAAGAGCTTATCGAAGACTGTTTCTCCAGCATTATCAGCCAGATATAGAACCTTTTTAGCGTTAAGAAGAGATTTTCTGAGTTTATCTATATCATTTATTGCTAAGTCGTTACTTAGTACGTTCTCGACGTCTTTTTCTATGTTGATATCAAGTTTTAGTCCGAAATCGATTATGTTCCCAGCTATCGCTAATTTAGCTGCGGTCAGTAAGGGGTCATCAGAAGATTTTGTGAGAGCTTTTAGTTTTGGATAAAGCTCTAAGGCGGCGAGAGTATACTTTTCTTTTAACTGATGGTAAGGGTCGATGTTGGCGGTAACTTTTTTTATGATTCTATGAACAGAGGTGGCAAGTTCAGGCGTAGTTTTGTTCCATTGAGTATTATAAAGATAGCAGAGTACTTCTCTGAGAGTTTGTTCGGCGGTAGTTTTGTTTTTTGAGCTCAGTTTTGTCGCTTCTGATGCTTGCCTTAGCAAGCAAGGAATACAATCAAGATGTGCTTTCAAGCTCTATCAACCCTTAATTTTTTCATAAAGTATTTGTTTCCCTGATAAGTCAATTCTATGAGTTGTTGGGTAGCTAAGAGTTTTTCAATTAATTGCCAATCTGAATTCGCTTTTCTAAGGAATGTGTCGACTGCTTCGTAGCGCATAGGATGAACAGCCATCGTGCCTAACAAATCTTCTTCAACATTACCTGTAAACCCGAATGCGTTTCCCTCATAGCTAGTTAGAAATTCAACCCTGTCAACACCAAGTTTTTCGGAGAAAATTTGAAAAGCGGTGTTTATGGTCTCTTCTTTCGCGGGTTTAACCCAATTTTCTGCGGGGGGTCTCGATGGAACTGCAATGTAAGCTCTATTGAGCTTTTTTAGCTCAGCTAAAAATGTAGCTATCTGGTCAAATTCTCTAGAGTAGTCTATATCATCTATAAGCATAGTTTCAGTCACAAGAGTTCCTTTAAAATTCGCTGCGAAATCTCGAATACTTTTTAGGATCGTGTTTAATTGGAAATCTTTGTGGGGTCTATTGATTTTTCGCCAAATATTGTTGCTGACCGCGTCGATTTTTAGAGAAACATAATCAGCTTTTAGTAAATCTTGGTGAACATCAGTAAACCAAAGCAGTGATGCGTTAGTTATAATAGCTACCGGAAGTCCTAACTGTTTAAGAAGAGTTATTTCTTGACCAAGATTAAGGTCTGTAGTTGGTTCTCCGTCTGGAACGATAGTGATATAGTCAATCTTTTCATTTTGTTTTAGGGCATTAGTTACTTTTTTCTTAGCGGCTTTGAAAATATCTTCGGGCTGGTAAAAGATTTTGCGTTTAGTAATATTTTCGCTAGCTTTTCCTAGTTGACAGTAAACACATGAATAGGTGCATATCTTTGGCGGGATATTGTTTATACCCAGACTTTTGCCTAACCGTCTAGAAGGAACAGGACCGAAAGCAATAGGCAATAAGTCAAGTGAAGTCATCCGGGTCTACTCTCCGCGATTTCTTATTTTTCTTGTAAACCGCTCTTACTGCTGGAATAACATAGGTACCAGCGGTTTTCTTTTGATATTTGTAGCTTATCAAAGATTTCAAAATGGATTAAACCCGCCTACTTCAAAATACCTATTCATTAACCTATCGCATCTCCAATTAAATTATGTGCATTAGCACAAATTTAGTCTTTTGGTAAAAGCAAAAAACGCTTTCCTTTACAAACTCAAGATACTCTTTTTTTGATTTATTTGAATGCTTGTAACTAAACAAAAAGAGTTGAATCATTGATGTTCTGGTTTGGAGAGTTTTCTTACTTTGAGTATAAGGGCAGCTATAATCGCTGAAAGTGCCACTATAGCGATGGCGAATATTGTAATTGCGGTGTAGAATTCTGATTGTGAAATCCCTGGGGTGTCAGTTGGGTTTGATGAAGCTGGGGGGTTTTGGGTTGGCGGTATGCTTGTTGATGGCTTAGAGGTAGGTGATTGTGTTGGGTTTAAGGTAAAGGTTGGTGTTTGAGTGGGTGTTGGCTGTGAATTATTTGGTGTGGCGGTGTTTGGTTGGGTTAAGAATGGGATAAACGTAACGTTTCCTAGATTGAAGTCTTTTTTGAAGTCAAATATTGTCTGGTTGATTGTTTGGGTGTCTGTTGTTCCCCACCAGTTGTTGGGAACGGGGATGTCGATTGTGGATTGGAGTTTGAAGTTGAATTGGCTATTTTCGTAGAGGTTATTGTTGGTGATGATTGAATTCGGCATGTAGGGGTTAAATTGGATGCCGATGGAGTTTTTTGTTATATTATTTGCTTGAATATTTGCGGTTTTATTTTCAGCCCAGGGACCTGAGGAACCGTACATAGGTGGATAAAAGTTTGCATTTATTCCTACAGTATTGTTAAAAATGGTATTTTGTTCGATTTTTACGGTGCATTGATCGATACTTATCCCGGTATAGCAGCCGAAGATTTGGTTTTCGGTGATAGTAGCAGAACTTAGAACCCCCGCAACACCTATTCCCACAGGATTTTTATTTCCACCAATGAATTGATTATTTGAGATGTCTGCATAAATACCGGCAACGAAAAGTAGGCGGTATTCGCTTTTTGAGCTTATTTCGTTATTTGAAAGGGTGAGTTGGCCACCACTTGAGTCTGCGTGTACGCCGTCGTAGATTTTGTTGTTTGAAATTTGCGGGGATCCACGGTTTACAACGAGTCGAGTGTCGATGGTGTTGGATGTGACTGTTGGGGAGCCTCCGCCGATTGTAAAAGAATAAGCCACGTCATTGTTTGTTATGTTTGGTAATCCATCTTTAATGGTAATCGAGTGGATAGAATTATTAGAGATTATTGATGAGCCACCGTTAATTTCTAGTTCAGAAAGGGAGTTTTCGGTTATTTTTACTGAGGTCTCGCTGATGGATATTAAACCAGTGGAGATGACTTGCTGGATTGTTGAGCCTGAAGATGTCTGCTCATTCCAGTCATTGCTCAGGGGTGTAAAAAAGATGGAGCCCTCG
>CAZQTZ010000213.1:0-3261 GCA_964596465.1 uncultured Candidatus Bathyarchaeia archaeon
ACCATTTTCAATTCTACCCATTGTTGAGCGGCAAAACCAACGCCTGCTCTAAGCCAGAGCGTAATCAGTCTTGTTAGAAGTGTTGCAGTCACAGCTATGCTACCTGGAACATTGAACCCAACATAAATAGTGGACATTGTGATTTCAGGAAGACCAACTTCAAATGGTATCCCTATAGGTATGGATTTTACTGCAATAACTATTGAAGAATTAATTAAAATTACTGTCCAATCGACTGGATTGCCTAAAGATAGAAAGACAAGGTACGGTACTGCTATGCTTGAAATCCAATTTAGTACTAAGAAGAATGTTGGCATTACGAGTACCTTAGGATTACGGCCAAATTCTTTCATAGAATCATGAAATATTCCCGTAGCTCGGATTGTTTCTTCTTTTATTTTTTCAAGTCTCGTTTTCCATTTATTTCTGGTTATGAAATCAACTATTCGGACCAGCCCGTTGATGATTTTTTTACTCCAATTCTCTTTCCATGAAATTAGAATTAAAAGAATCATCAAAATTGTTACTCCGACTGTAAAGAACACAATTACCCCAAAAACTTCAGGACTCATGTTTGTTGTGTTGAAGAGAAATCCTATCCCCAAAACAAGCATAACGACATTGATCCCCATACCCAAAATCCTTTGAGTTACAAGAGATGCAACGGTTTTTCCACTCGTTCCGCTTTGTTCTCTATTAACTAAATATATTCTACATAGTTCTCCGCTTATGCTCTCAGCGGGAATAACGATATCTAGAAATATCCCATAATATGAATAAAGAATTGACCGTATTATCGAGATTTTTACTTTAAGAAATCTCAATATGGTTCTCCACGATATAGCGTAGAATATTATTTCAGCAAATCCTACCATCACAGCGGCAAAATAAATTAAAGGGTCCGCTCTTTGAGCTGTAGCGATTATCTGCAAAATATCCACATTAAAAAGTAGTACATAGAGAAAAAACGCAACTAATCCTATTATTGGTAGAAGAATTGTTTTTCGGGATAAGGTAGCACGAGGCTTTGTTACGTCCATCCAGTATGCATCCTGAGCTATATCGCTCAGAGGGATGTTAGGCTACAATTATATGTTTTGTTATAATCCACGTGGAAAAATATGCAAAATGGTTGAAAATAGCTTTCTGAATCTTATTTATTAACAATATATTTTATAAAGCATCAACATTTATTAGTGCTCCAATTTGTAGTCTTATTCTTGTGATTACAAAAATGCCTTATTGTAAGAATTGCGGGCGAGTAGTTGATCCTTCCTATAGATTCTGCGAGGCATGTGGGGCTTCACTAAAAGAACCTTCAATACCTCAATCTCAAGTAAATCCAAATTTGCCCATCCCTCCTCCCCCGCCAGATTACCATCCTCCTTCTAACAACCTGAATCAAAACAATATTCAACCTAACTCACAAGGATTTGATTCAAATCAACCTCCCCAAGAAAGTATTTTAGGTATAATTTCATTAAGAAAACCAAAATCTTTAGGTCGCTACGACACTTATACTGGTGTAGTAACCACGCATAGGATAATTTTTGCTCAAATGACTAGTCAAATGATAAAAGATGCTGCTATGCAAGCTCGGACCCAGGCTAAAGCAGAGGGCAAAGGCTTTTTTGCCCAATGGGGCGATCAACTTAAAGCATCATCGAATTACTCACAAAGATATTTGACTATGAATCCGTTAGCCATTATTAATGAAACTTCGGGCAATTTCGCAGTAAGCAATAATACAATAACTGAAGTCAAACTTAGCTTGAAAAATGTAGGCGATGAAGACAGTAACACTGAATTCGAGATTAATATTAACTCCTCCCAAGGGCGGCACCAATTCAGAATGGATGACAAAGATGCAAATGTAAAGTTACTAAAACAAGCTTATGGTGAGCGAGTTAAGATGCCCCGGGGTCATTTTTCCTCGCACGGCATCCACTTCAAAGTCGGTTTCTAAAAAACCGCCTTTTTCTTATCTTAAAAAGATTGTACCAGTACCTCCTGGTTATTAAAGTATTAAATAACTTGTACATCGGTTAAACTTATTAGCCCATTATCCCCAACCAATTTCTTAAGCTCAGGCAATAATGGCTCTATCTTGACTTTTTCATCTATTACTTCAATAATTAAAGGCATATTAATTGAAATTCCTTCTAAATGCAAAGTTGATTTCCCCCTTTTGCCAAACCCGTTTACACCTGTCCAAACAGTCGCTCCGGAAATACCTGCTTTAATCAGCAAATCTAGAAGAATTGTCTGAAGACGTTTGCCTGCGATTTCGTCATTCTTTTTTATTCGTATAGTTAGGTTCCACATTTTATCATTCAATTCAGAATACTCTCCATTATTATGTTGCCCACAATTCTGCCGCCTATCACAAAAGTCAATGATAACCCAACATTAGCTAAAATGTTTATAGCGACTAAATTAAACCGATTGCTGTCAATCAGATTACTAGTTTCAAGAGCGAAAGAAGACATGGTTGTAAATGAACCGCAAAACCCTACTGCGATAAGTAGGGAGTATTTAGCATCTAAATTTAGCGCTAAGGAAACAACAGAAAAAACGCCTAAAATAAAACTTCCTAAAATGTTAACAACCAATACGTTAACCTGTAAGCCTCCTATCAAAAGAGGGGATTCGACTAACTTGTATCTTAAAAGTGCGCCAAAAATTGCTCCAGCTGCTAAAAACATAATTTCAATTATCTGCATTTTTCTGCCCACCTTTCTTTTCTCCTATAGGTAGGCATTATCAGCACCTCAAAGAGAGAGCGGTTTTGACTATTAAACAGTCAAGGCTAATGCCATAGCCGATTTTTATGAAATTTAGCCGAAATGCTATTAATACTTTCCCTTGATAAGTTAATAGTTTGACTTATGGATAATATCAATGTAAAGCCGTTGGCGTCAGAGAGCTTTGGGGTTCGCTCTATGTGTACATTAGTAGAAACACCAGATGTGCGGGTGCTACTCGATGCAGGTGTTTCATTATGTCCTTTCCGCTTTGGTTATCCGCCTCATCCTGTTGAATTTCAAACCATTTCTGGATTAAGAGAAAAAATTGCCTATGCAGCAAACCAGGCCCAGGTTGTGACAATAAGTCACTATCATTTTGATCATCATACACCAAGTTATGAAGACTGGCTCGTTAACTGGACCAAGAATATTCAAACCGCACGCCAAATCTACAAGGATAAACGAGTTTTAATGAAAAATCCCTTCAATCAAATTAATAATAGTCAATGCGAAC
>CAZQTZ010000214.1:0-3259 GCA_964596465.1 uncultured Candidatus Bathyarchaeia archaeon
CGAGAAGTGCTATTGACGCAATTACAATAAAGTAGTTGAAAAAACCTATAGCACCTTTTTCTGTTTTCTTTCTTAAATAGGTAGATTGGTCTATATCTGAACTTTTTAAATAATGATTAAAAGCTATTTAGTTTATGAATTGCGTTTCATCTCTTCTTTTTTTATTTTTTAAATCGGGTAGTTTATATTCATTAATGGAAAATTTAATGGGAATGCTTAAAAGATATTGCTCTTTCTGCAATAATGTTCCGAATTAGTCTTGGTGAGAGATATGGTTGAAACAATTGAGCAAAAAGTAAAATCCGCTCTAGCTGAAATAAGACCTCAGATACAGGCTGATGGCGGAGATATAGACTTAGTTGCAATTGAAGGAAAGACTGTCAAAGTCAAACTGAAGGGAGCTTGCTCTGGTTGTCCAATGGCTGCTTTAACTCTTAAAGAAGGCGTTGAACGCATAATTAAGGCAAGAGTACCTGAAATAGATCAAGTTGACTCAGTGTAATACGTAACTATCAATTGTGAATAGTCGAAATATCAACGCTTTTTCTTTTTTAATTATAAGGAAATTAGGTAGTTGCTAGAAGCGCAAATACTTTAGCGTCTTCTACCATATTTTTGATTTCTGAGTATTCATTTGGTTGATGGGCAACTTCATTGATTGTGCTCCAAACTACTGCTGGGATACCTTGTTTACGGAAAAATGCGGCGCAGGTCCCCCCTCCTATACCGCCAATATTAGCGTCAATATTTCTGACTTCTTTAAGGATTTTTTGCAGTAACATGACCACCATAGCTGAACTACATTCTACAAGTTCTGGTGCAGGTTGATTCTGAATTACTTCAACTGTTATTTTGGCACCAGTTTTCTCTTCAAATTCCCTAATAACTTTCTTAATGTCTGCTAATACTTCATTTACCTTATAATTAGGTAAAATACGGCAGTCAAAAAACTGAATATCCTCGCCTGGAATAATGTTGATGGCATCTACATTTTTGTCTTTGCGTGTAGGTTCAAACGTGCTTAGTGGTTCTGTGAAGTATTTATTATAAGCGTTATATTTCTCATGAAGGATCTGGTCAATAGCTAAAGATGCCTGCATACCTATGCGATGAGCATTCAATCCTTTAGAAGGTAAGCTTGCATGAGCCTGTTTGCCGTTTGTTGTAATTTTAAGCCAGAGAATACTTTTTTCAGCGACTTCAATAAAGTCTCCATTCGGATTGCCGCTGTCGGGGACAATAATTAAATCGTTTTTACGGAAGAGACCTTGATTAATCAGATGTTGGATTCCTCTTAGATTGCCTTCTTCTTCATCGGACACAAAAGCTAAAGCAACAGTACGGTTAAGTTTAGCGCCTATTTGTTTTAGCGCCTTAATTGCGTAAATAGACGCGACCAGTGATTGTCCATTATCCTCACTTCCCCTACCATACACCCGACCATCTTTAACTACAGGCTCAAATGGTCTAGTAACAGTCCATAATTTTTCTTCGCCTGCTGGTACTACGTCTAAATGTGTAATAATCCAAAACCGGGGGGCTTCTGATGTACCAAACCAATAAGCTATAATGTTTGGGCGTTTGCCCGATATAACACGTGAATCTTCCGCGTCATACTGTTCAATCTTATCAAATCCTACCTCTTTTAGAATCTCTTTGACCACTTGAGCTTTGCTGTTTTCTCCATCGCCACCAGTTTCTGGTCCAATGGCAGGAATACGGATAAGCTGCATTAATGTTTTAATCATCTCGGGTTCTAGTTTTTCTATCTGCTGAAATAAGTCCGAAGCTTCCAAAGGTAATTCCCTTCGCTAATGAGTATTTTTAGAGGTTTTAATGTTTCCTAAAAAATAGTAAGATAAAACAAGCGAAAAGAGCCACTGCTTTTAGGCGGTAGGGTTTTTGTTGAGTTTTTGTAGCGCCCGTAGACGTTTAACTATGTTTGGGTGAGTTGATAGAGCCTCGATAAATTTGTCTCCGAAAGTAATCTTTTTAGTCAGAATTTCATCAACAATTTTTCTATCGGTTGATGAGAAGGCATAGACTGAAGCTGCGTCTTCTTTTGCGCTATCGGGGTTTGTGATAAAGAGTGATTTAAACCCATTGAAGGTTTTTGCTTGTTCCTGCTGTCTCATTGGTGTTCTTGCACTTAAACTGACGATTTTTGCTAAACCCGAACTTAATTTGTTTGCACCATCTTGAACTACTGAGACACTGTGTCTATCAGCATAATATTCTCTTAGTCTGCTTACATATAGCGTGCAAAGGTTAAGCAACCAGCTGAATGCCATAAATCCAATTCCTATTAATGCTCCGCCTCCACTATTACTGTTTCTGTCTTGTTGGCTACCGCCAAAAGCACCTGAAAGCATCAGAGAATAGCCAATATAGTAGAAAAGAGCTGGTAGGAAGCTAACAACCATCATTACTTGAACATCTCTATGCTTTAGATGTCCCAGTTCATGACCTAATACAGCTTCGACTTCTCCCTGGTTCAAGTTACTAATTAATCCTTGCGTTACCGCTACTCGGTTTCCCGAAAGTGGCGATCCATATGCGAAAGCGTTTGGCAGAGGAATTTGTGCTAACATAAGTTTAGGTGTCGAGATTCCGCTTTTTCTACTTAAATCGCTAACTACTTGGTGAAGATTTGGGTTTTCCTCAGGCTTCATTTCTCGTACCTTATAGACTGCACCAACAAGGTATGGTCCTATGAGCCATTGAAAAATGTTAAAAGCTACCACAAGGATACCCATGGTCAATATGCTAAAGGTGCCAGTTAATGTTAGGACTACCGCAAAAACTAAGGTTGACAATCCAAATATTAATGCTAACGTGGCAACCATAGATAAGCGAAGTTTCCATAATTCCATAAGTAATCCTCTGCTTTTCACTTCAGAAAAGATGCTTATAACAATTATCCCAAATTTTCGAAAAAACCAAGATTCAAATCCTTCATTAATTCTTATCCATTGCTTCAATTGATGTATTAATGCACTTGCAGTGATATGATTAAATCGAATTGCTCATCATAATTCAAGTGTGATTAGATCTGAGGTTAATCAAATGCTGCTGAATTGTATTGTTGTTGGACCTCGCTTTTTTTTATGGAAATAAATAAAATTAGCTGATTTTGTCTGAAAATCCAATAAAAACATCAAATTTTTGACCAAAATGTGTATGATGATGTACCAATGGGCACAAACAGAAATAAACCTCGAGAATATTTAGCCCGTAACAAAATCTGGGATTCATAAAT
>CAZQTZ010000215.1:0-3159 GCA_964596465.1 uncultured Candidatus Bathyarchaeia archaeon
GAACTACACTTCGAACAAACACTCTCCGATTAAAAAAATACTTCATCACAAATTTGGTTTTCAAATTTAATAAGATATACTATTAGACGCCGGTAATTTTAGTGTCTTTTCAAGCCATAAACCAATAGAGTAAAAAACTGAACCCATTAAACTAAAAAAATCATAAAAACTGTGCCTGGATTATAGAACCCTTAAAACTTGATCCCCAGCATACCGAACCTCACCCAGTGCAGGGTCCTTGCTGTAATTCTGCAAAAAAGTAGAATGAATCTTCTCAAAATCAGGATGCTTGCCAGACATAAAACAGTCAAAAAATATTCTTCAAAATAAATAAAAATAGATTATTAGCCTAAAGAGGATAATAACCCATTTAAGCATGAAAACCAAAAAAAGCTCATTATGGGCCTAATCGCAAGAGAAAAAAATAGTTCTCGAACTACAGAAAAAACAGCTGAGAGATTATAAAATAGCACGTAAACTCGGTATAGACCCGCCTTCCTTAACACATAGTAAACTTAACGCGCATAGAAAACTTACATGCCCAAGAAGATCTTCAATACACCAAACAAATAGGAATGACAATAAACAGGAATTAACTACTCTTATAACTTAAATCTTCAAAGTCAATTAATTTTTGTAAAATCTAATGCCCTGAAAGAATTGTAAATCTTTTTAAACCCAGTAATTTTTTTCACGCATTCATCCCTGAAAGAATTCTCGCTATATACACTCTTTGCATCAAGTTGGAAATTAAAATTCTTAAAACCCGCTGCATGTATGGCTTCCAGAAATCTAGCCCATGGAGCGTTGAACTCTCTATCGACAGAAAGATAAAAATCAGAAATAGGCTTTATACCGATTATTTGAGCGAGACTAGAAAAGATTCTTACACTTTGTTTATACGAAATTCCACACTTTCCATTAGATGACGCTTTCCATGCATTATAGCAAACGGGATGTTTTTTAAGAAGTACATAGCCAGTAAGGCATTCGGTTATCCCTTCGTTGAGAAATCTATGTCTATCAATTACGCCATTTGGATTGCTAAAAATTCTGCTATAGAGAGAAACAGCGTGCAAAGTTTCGTGAATAAGGGTTTTCCTACACCACGAGAACGCTGGATTACTACTTGAGTGCAGGAGTATAGCACTCGGTTCGTAAAAAAATGAACCGATACAGTTGAAACCCATTGTTAACGTTGTGTTAGCTTGCCATTCTAGATCATTTAGTACAAAAATTCTTGTTGTTCCATCTATAAACCGACCGTTACCTTGTGGATTCTTGATGAATAGATAATCTTGGGGTCTAATATCTAGATTGGTCGTACTAATATTCTGGCGGATATTTAGTATTTCGTCATTTGCAATACCATAGTCTATATTGCAATTAAATGAAGCCCCAATATCAGCTAAAGCTTCTTCTCCAAGTGCTTTCAAAGCATCTGGTTTTTGGACATTTTTTAAATATTGGTCACTTTGGGGACAACTCAACTTTTGTTAGACCTTCTTGACTATGCTGTGAATTAACATAATCAAGAAATGACCGTGTATAAAAGCCTGGTCCCGATGCTAAGTAAGCGATTTCCATCAACTTTTCAAGGGCTGGGTACGTTGTTTCATCCTTTTCTATTGCCTGTTTTAACTCATAAACACCTTCTTTAAGCATATCAAAGGCTTCCTTTGGAAGGGGAACATTATTATCGCCTGCTTTAAGATGGACAACACGATCGTTTATCATTTGATATGAAACATCTGCAATTACATGAGCAAGCAGAAGCTCTTTGTCAAAGTAGAACCTCAAAGTTCTCTCCAACGTACTTCTCACAGCACTGTAGTAATAGAGTTTCTTTACTAAATCGGTCTCTTCAGTCATTTTCTTAATAATAAACTCAAGTTCACTAAGTATATGGTTTTTAAGCGCTTGTGACACCTTCACAACTCAGTCCTCCAGGTTTATATTGTATAGATTGAGACATGTAAGAGTGAGAACCAAAGGGGTTCGGCCCGGAAAAATCGGGTGGCTGGATTTCAGAACCGCGCTCTGCTGCTACACTAACTTTTTCTAATTTTGTGGAAGTTAGAATCTTGAACGTTCTGATAATTGGTCGGAATATATTCAGAGGAAGACCAAAATCTCTTTCAGCGATGGTTTCAGCTTGTAATGGATCCTCAGAATATAAATCACCTATTAATGATATCATATTCAATAACTCCTCACCGCTATAGTCCTTGATCGCAACCGGTTTCGGAATTACACCAAATTCTTTAGCTTTAACCTTAAGAGCCATGGACATTTCCAATACTTCTTTTTGAAGACCATCCTGAATTAAGCCACTGTTTATTGACTTTAGTTGTTCAAATCGCCTTAATTTACTATTGAATTCATCTTTTGTACCAGCACCAAGACCATCTGAGTATAAAGTTGAGAATATAGTCTCCAATAGATCCAAGTTTCTATCTTTGCTTTTATCCAAAAGGAATTCCACAGTATTAAGAAAATTATTCTCTAGTGAAGCTCTGAGCACTTTTCTTTTGGTTCCAAGTTTTATATATGCTGCATTTTCCCAATCATAAGTTGCTTTGTCGGTTACCCTACATGCCTTAGCAGCTCTAGAGCGATTATTGCCAAGCTCTTTCATTATTTCATTAAATAGTAGATTAACATCTTCTTCTGTAAGGATTCCAGCATATTTTTCAGCTAAATACTCACTCATTATTTCCGCCTCCATCATCAATTATATTTGTTACTAACTAAATTTTATATAGTATACTATATAACAAATTTTTACATGAATAAATACTTTATTAAAGAATACTCCACAAAATGGATAGTTAAGTTGAAACCATCAGAGTAATACATCGAAAATGTTTTTCAAATCTCATAAGCTTGATATTGACAATTGAAATTTTTATTACATACACCTTCCTAATCAGATCCATAAATCTCAAACGCAAACCGGGTTAGCGCCCACTTATGCCCTCGCTTTTCAAACAGCAACTCACCAGTCTCAATCTGAAGATGCTTATTCATACGTACAATCCGGCGGCTAACATTGTAGTATTCAAGTTTGTACTTCTGCAAGCTAGCTGCCACGTCTTTAGGATAAACACCAGCCGACCCAGCAGCCCTAACACAATCTATGATTTCGCAGTCAACCTC
>CAZQTZ010000216.1:0-3126 GCA_964596465.1 uncultured Candidatus Bathyarchaeia archaeon
TGCCATGCAAGCCCAGAAAACTCAACTTCAAAGCCAAAAGAAGAAGAGAGTCGCAGTTATTCCTGTAAAAGAAGAAATGAAAACTGAAGCATTAAAAATCGCCCAAATGCTTAGAACCCAAAAAGTCTGCGTAGAGTTTGAGATTATGGGTAGAAAAATGGGAAAAGCTTTGGAAGACGCAGACAAACGCGCAGTTGACTACGCAGTAATTGTAGGTGAAAGAGAACTAAAGCAGGGAAAAGTGGTCCTTAAAGACTTCGTCAAACGAGAACAAACCGAAGTGACTATAAGCACATTAGCAGAAAAAGTTCTAAGCTAAAAAACAAAAAAATTGAAGCTTAAAAGCTTCTTTTAATTAATTTTAGAGTCGCTTGATGTATCGATTGACTTCCCATTCGGTTACTTGTGTTCGATATAGATCCCATTCTTTACGTTTTTCAGTTAGGAAGTTCTTGAACGCTGTATCTCCTAAGGTTTCTTTTATCAGCTCGCTGGATTCCATTTCATCAAGAGCTTCTTTTAGAGACTCAGGTAAAGAAACTATACCGCGTTCTCTGCGCTCCTCATAGCTCATGTGGTAAACGTTTAGTTCCACTGGATCACCAGGGTCGATCTTATTTTTAATTCCATCCAGTCCTGTGGCGAGCAGTACGGCAAATTGCAGGTAGGGGTTTCCTGCGCCGTCAGGACAACGAATTTCGCATCTTGCCGCTGCTTTTCTTCCTCCAAAGTTCGGAACCCGGATAAGAGGAGAGCGGTTCTTGTGAGCCCAGGCAAGATATACTGGCGCCTCATATCCCGGTACTAAACGTTTGTAGCTGTTTGGCCATGAATCTAATATAGCAGCCATTTTACGTCCATGGGAAAGCTGCCCTCCTATGAAGTTTCGAGCGATGTCAGAGAGATAGCCATTCTTTGCATCTTCACTGTAGAACAGGTTCTGGGTGATATCTTTGTTCCAGAGGCTTTGGTGAGTATGCATACCTGAACCGTTTATACCTGCAAACGGTTTGGGCATATGTGTAGCTACATAGCCGTTTCTGGCGGCAACGACTTTTGTTACCATTTTCATCGTTACTGCCCTATCAGCAGTTATTAGAGCTTCACCGTATTTGAAGTCGATTTCATTCTGCCCTAAGGCGACTTCGTGGTGACTAAGTTCTATTTCTATCCCAAAAGGTTCAGCCATGTCAGCGATTTCCCGTCGCAAATCATCAGTTAAATCTCCCGGGTGGAAATCAAAATAACCAGCCATGTCGATAGGAGTAGGTAAGCCGCCGTTTGCAGCTTCTTTTACTATGAAGAATTCTAACTCGGGAGCACAAATGTAGGTGAACCCGGCTTTGTTTGCTTTCTCGATTGTTTTTTCAAGGATGTATCTTGGATCTGCATCAAAGCGTTTGTTTTGAGGCGTATAGATATCGCAGAGTAAACGACAGGATGACTTTTCTTTTGGTCTCCAAGGTAGAATAGCAAATGTTGTCGGGTCAGGGTATAGAACCATGTCTGATTCTTCAATTGGTCGATAACCAGTAATTGATGAGCCATCAAAGGATTGCCCGTTTTCGAATATACCTTCAATGTTTTTGGAGCTAACTGCTATGTTCTTGAGTATGCCGTTCATGTCGGTGAATTGGAGTCTAACGAATTTGATGTCTTGTTCTTGGAGTGTTTGAACAACGTTTGTTACATTTTTTTTCCAAATTTCATCTTTAAAGTTTTTCAATTTTTGTTCATCCTCACACTAGACGCCAGTCTCATTTTTCATGTGTTATGAAATCCACATTAATCATAAACATATTTAAATTTATCGTTTTATATATTAGATAAATGTCCAGATAATCCCCATAAAATTGGAATTATGCGTTTCTTTCAACAAACACAAGAGGGCGCAAAAAATTAACTGAAAAAACGTCAAATCCAGAACATTTATCCAAAAAATTTCAAAATAAATTCTCTCTGCGCAGAAAGTCACCGACATCAAGTAGATTATTAATAACTACCATATCCACCTGAATAGTCAATTTTTCAGATATTCGGCCAAAACCTAGACATTCGCCGAATTCATTTAGAACTAAAGTATAATCACCTTTATTCTGTGAGCCGTAAACTTTGGTTATGCCCTTTTTGAAGACATCCCTACCACATATGAATAACCATGCAGCCTTTCGGTTTAGGAATACCTTATTTTTAGCGACATCAAGAAGCATATTTAAAAGATTGAAACTTGGAAAAAATACGCCATCTTTAACAGTACCAAGGTATAATCCAGAATAGAAAAAGTCACTTCGCATTATCTTTTTTACTCGAGTATTCAAAAGATAATAACTCTCATTCTTCTCAATAATGGATTCTGGATTCAGATCAACTCTTGCGCCAAATTGTGAGGCAAAAACAATTATTGGCTTCAATAGTTTTCCACCTGCCGTTTTAATTTGCATACAAAAAAGCCCTGAGTGTCCCCTGGCCAAATACGTCTAGACCGAGCTAAAGACGCATCAAGGCTTTGACCGAACACTTCAACTATTCCATGCTCCCCTGGACTCCTAGTCTCCTCTATGCGCAAGTTGAGATTCTTAATTGCCCAATCGATATTCAATTCATCTTCTTCAGGCTCTAAAGAGCAGGTAGAATATACGAGTTCACCGTTAGGAGCGAGACATTTCACCGCTTCAGTAAGAATTTCTCTTTGAACCTTTGCATTCCGTTCCACATCTTTTATAGTTCTTCTGTTAAACCATTGAGGATCAGAAGCGAAATTACCTGAGCATGGAACATCTAGAAGAATACGGTCAAATTTCAGGTTTAACTTCGTAGCTTGCCGTGCATCTAAATTGCATACTACAACCGAGCTAATATGGCATCGCTCTAGATGATTAGATAAAGCAGCTAAGCGCCTATTATTAACATCTAAAGCCATAACGGCACCTGAGTTACTCATAGTATCAGCTATTTGTACTGTTTTGCCGCCTGGCGCTGCACATGCATCAAGAACAGTCTTATTTTTTATGTTAGTAAATAGGGTAACCGGGATTTGTGCCGCTGCTTCCTGAATCGAATATAACCCAAGCAGGTATTCTGCTGTTGCCCCTGCTGACACCTTAGATTTTCCTACCCAATACCCTG
>CAZQTZ010000217.1:0-3099 GCA_964596465.1 uncultured Candidatus Bathyarchaeia archaeon
TGTTCGCGAGGGGGCTGTTCAAGCTCTTGATAAATTAAGAGACCCGCGAGCGATTCAGCCTTTAATAGAAGCCTTAAAAACCACAAACAGGAGGAGAATTTCCGATGCTCTTCGAAGCATAGGACCAGCCTCTTTTGAACCGCTAATTGAAGCTTTAAAAAATGAGGATTCTAGAATCAGAATGGGCGCAGCAATGATTCTTGGGGATATGAAGAAATCAGACGCTATAGAACCCCTTACTAGAGCGACAAAAGATAAAGACCCTTTAGTTAAGCAGGCTGCACGCACGGCAATTCACATGATTAACCATGAAAATCGAAGGAAAAAAAATGTGCCCCGTAAGACTAAACGGGAGTCTACTTGATTTTATTGTTTAGCAAAGATCATTTTGCTTGTTTTTTGATCGAAGCTGATAACTACGGAATCGCCCGAGGCGATGTTCCCTGACAGAATTTCTCTGGCTAATGGAACTTCAATTTCAAGTTTGATTTTTCTTTTTAAAATGCGAGCCCCAAGTTCAGGCATATAGCAAACTACGAGAAGCCTGTCTGTTACTGATTCAGTTAGTTCTAACTCTATTTTTTGTTGTTTTGCTATTTTCTTTATTCGTTTTAGCTGGAGATTTATAATTAACCTTATTTGATCTTTTGTCAAGTTTGAGAACAGTATTATATCATCAATACGATCAAGAAATTCTGTCTTAAACTTTTTGTGGAGTAATTCTGATAGTTGTTCTTCGTATTTTTTGTGGTTCTCAGTTTTTAATTTTTCAATTTCGGAGCCTAAGCAGCTGGTCGCGATGATTATTGAGTTTGTGAAATCAACTAATCTTCCTTTTCCATCTGTTAATCGGCCTTCATCAAATACCTGCAACAAAATATTCTGCACATCAGGATGAGCTTTCTCGATTTCATCTAATAGAATAACTGAGTATGGTTTCCTACGGACTTGCTCAGTAAGCTGTCCCCCTTCATCATATCCGATATAACCTGGCGGAGACCCTACTAGACGGCTTATTGTATGGCGTTCCATGTACTCAGACATGTCTATCCGGATAATAGCCTCTTCATCGCCGAAAACTACCCAGCCTAGAGCCTTTGCTAATTCAGTTTTGCCAACTCCAGTTGGACCAATAAAAAGAAAAGTAGCAATAGGGTGCTTTCCTTCGGTTAATCCAGCTCTGCTACGGATTATAGCGTTGGATACCGCTTCGACTGCTTCATTCTGACCGATAATTCGTTCATGCAGTTTTTCTTTTAGCCTAAGCAACTTTTCTTTATCTTTTTGACTTAAATCCGCAAGCGGGATACCTGTAGTTTTAGAAATCACTTCCAAAATATTAACTGCCTTAACTTTAGGTATTCCAGCACGTTTTCTTATTCTATCTTTAAAAGCGGCTTCATCACGTATTTTCTCGAGATTTCCTATTTTTGTTTCTATTTTTGTTGCTTCCTCGAGCTTTTTTTGTGAGGTGACCTCTTCATGTTCACGTTTTAAAGTGGTTATTTTTCTGTCCAAAGTGAGTATTTTAAGAGGGAGTGAAGTATGTAATATCCTAACTCTGGCCGCAGCTTGATCAATCAAGTCGATAGCCTTGTCAGGCAAGTAACGATTTGTGATGTAGCGATCTGATAATTTAGCCGCTGCGATTATTGCTTCATCAGATATTTTGACTTTATGATGAGCTTCGTAGCTTTTTCTAAGTCCTTTCAATATTTCAATTGTCTGGATAATTGTAGGTTCAGAGATAAAAATCGGCGGGAATCTTCTCTCAAGCGCAGCGTCTTTTTCTATGTGCTTTTGGTATTCGTTAAGAGTTGTTGCGCCAATTAGATGCAGTTCGCCTCTAGATAAATATGGTTTAATAATCTGGGAGACATCTAAGCCGCCTTCTTCTCCTGTTCCTCCGGCTTTTATAATGGTGTGTAATTCATCAATGAATAATATTAAGTTATTTTTCTGTGATAAAATTTCATCTAAAACCAATTTGATTCGTTCTTCAAATTCTCCTCGATATTTAGAGCCTGCTACCAATGAATTAATGTTAAGTTCAATCATTCTTTTTCCTTGAAGAATCTGAGGTACTTCTTTATTCTGTATTCTTTGTGCTAGGCCTTCGATTATTGCTGTTTTACCAACTCCTGGTTCGCCTATCAATACAGGGTTATTTTTTGTTCTGCGTGATAATATTTCAATAATTGTTTCTATTTCAAAATCGCGCCCTATTACGGGGTCAAGTTTTCCTTCTTGAGCAAGCTTAGTCAAATCCCTTGAATACTTATCTAAATGGGGGGTCTTACTTTTAGAGGCCACATGCCCTTCATGGGCGCCTTTACCAACAACTTTAAGGACCTTTTGCCTTACTGATTCGGGAGTTAATCCATACTTTCGAAGTATTACCCCCGCTAAACCCGTTTCTTCTTCTATAAAGGAAATAAGCAAATGTTCAGGTCCAATGTAGGTATGACCGAGCTCTCTAGCTGTTTTAAAAGCCAATTGAAATACATTCTTTACCAACTTGGAAACTCGTATTGTAGGGGGCTCAATAATTTCGGTTTTTTTCAGATTCTTTGCAAGTGTTTCTTCGATATAATTTTTCAAATCTTGTGTGTTGATGTTAAATTGACCATAAATTTCCTTTATGACTTCACTGTCGGAAATAGCATATAAAAGATGCTCAGTTTGTACCTCTAAGTGATTAAATTTGGAAGCCGTTTGAGAAGCATTTTGGAGCAAACGCTTAGTATGCTCAGAAAGGTACTGATCTATATCTATTACTTCTTTATTCAAAGAATCATCAAATCCTTTAGATAAAGTGGCTCTCTCAATTAACTATCTTAAAAAAACTTAAATGACCTTAAAAACTTGTTCTCAAAAAAAGCGATTAATTGATGATATATAATTGTCTCTTAAAAAAATCTTCAGTATGTTCAAAAGTAGCCTCAAATTGTTTTAGATATTTCTAATAAATTGATTGCAATGAGTCTGAAATTTTGAATAAGCAGATTTGTCTGCAATTCAGCATGAATTGGCTCATGCCTGGTTAGACCGTAATCCTCGTCTTAAATATTGAATCTAAAAGATAGATTTAGAAATCAT
>CAZQTZ010000218.1:0-3093 GCA_964596465.1 uncultured Candidatus Bathyarchaeia archaeon
GTTGTTAATATGCCCTCAATATGTACGTATATATGTAGGGCTATATATCCCCAAAAAAACCGTTTGCCGCTTTAATTATAAGATTAAATGTTGACTAACATCAATTCTAGGTTATAGACATAAAAGTGTAAGTTAGACTAAAAAGAAGCATAGCTTAATTGCTACTTAAAGGTGAAAAATAATGGGTGACAGAATCAAAGTATTTGCTATTGTTGCTCTCTTAGGATTTCTAGCGGGAGTATTTGCCCAACTATTCGCAGACTATGCATTACCATGGCTAATCTCAGTCCTACCTGCAATCATCGAAGCAAAGTTCGTGATTTCAGGACTATGTGGTGCTGTACTTACAGTCGCTATGGTAAGTGTTTGGGCATACTTTACTGGATCCAGAGACAGATAAAAGGTCCAGTAAATTCTTCCTTTCTTCACGGGTAAACCTCGGAAGCAACACAATATCTTATTCTTTCTAAATATAAACAAAATTTTAGATTTAACTATTTTATGTGGACTCAGTAGCGGAAAAAGTATTCACAAGCCTCCAGCTTAAATTCCCCGCCTTCAGCCTCATCGTACCTCGATATCCTCATTGTCCAATCTTACAAAATATCGTCCAACTTTATTTGTGTTTCCTGAATATTTTTAAATACTGACCGTGACTTTGCCTTTTGGCTAGGTTTTGTAGTCTATCAGAGTAAAAAAATTTTAAAATATATAGAAGAATGGTAAAATTTATAAAGTTAGTTATTGTGGCGCTCGATTAATTTTCTAATAATGACTATGATAAGATATGCTCCGCCAATAAAGACCATAACTCCTCCTATGTTTGATAGTATTAAAGAAGTGATGAGTGATGTTTCAGTTAGATCAAAAGCTTCTAGAGAGGGCGGAGTTGTGTTGGCCGCGTGGTTTTCAGACCAGGAAAGTAATGCGTTTTGCATTTCAAAAAATTTTGGTAAATAAAAAGTCTGATTAATAATAATTAGAAAGGCTCCGATTAAAACAAGTAATATGCCAACTATTACTAATCGATTCATAGGCAACTAATCCTTGTATCTAGGTGTAAGGGTTTCATTTAAAAAATTTCTTTAATTCAGGCAAAGGGGAATTTCAGATGTTCTTTCTTTTTGAAAAAATTTTATTGGATATTTGATGTTGATTTGAACTTTGTTAAGTTTCATTAACTAAGTAGTGAATCTTGGTTCTCAATAAGTCTTATTTGATAATTAAGTTATCCTATTGTAAAGGGAATGCAGTGTATAGAAAAAATAGGAAAATCTTGCTCCTGATTTTCCCTGCTGTGGCTATAGCCTGGAGTCTGGCATGGTGCGTATTCTATGTCAGTTCCAGAAAAGTACGCCGAGAAATGAGCAGATAAAGTCAGTAAGGCACCCTAAAAAATTAGTTTCTTACGCATGTTTATCAATCTGCTAATTCAACTTCAAAGAAGTCTCCGCTTTAAAAAGAGGAGAATTAGAGAGTTTTAGTTGTAATTTTCTTTTTAAGGAAAAATACCGCGATTATTGTGCAACTCACCATCAAAGGCAGCAAGAAGAATACGGAAAACTCGGGGATAACACCGTTTTGGTCGGTTCTTACTAACCAGACGTCTTGCCCTGTACTTGAAGAGTTGGTGTAACCAGCCAGAACATAACCATTATCACTGATTTGAATAATAGAGTATAGAACGCTGTCAGCTGATTCGCCGTAAGTTTGGTTCCAAAGTAAATTGCCCTCTGAATCCGTTTTAATTAGCCAAGCATTTCCGTATCCTTCGTCAGTTACTTTAACGCCCGTTAGAGCATAGCCACCATCTGAGGTTTGAACCCCAGAAAAAGCTTCTTCAAGATTAGATCCTCCGTAAGTTTTGTTCCATTCCATTACACCTAAAGAGTTTGTTTTAATCAGCGTATAATCGTCGCTATTTGTATTTGATGAATTAGAATAGCCGATTAGAGCATAACCACCATCAGCAGTTTGAACTAACGAGTTGAAAAAGTCTGAGTTAGAACTATCATAGGTTTGATCCCATTGAATAACACCTGATGAGTCGGTTCCGATAAGCCAAAAATCTTCATTGCCAGATACACCAGAAGTAGTGTAACCTGCTAAAGTATAACCACCACCAGTGGTTTGGATTACTGTATATAATTCGTTATCGCCTGAGGTACCATAATTCTGTGTCCAAGTTACGTTTCCGTCAGCATCAAGTTTAGCTAAATAGGAGGAGACAAAGGCTTCGTTCTGAGTAATGTAGCCAACTAAAGCGTAACCGCCGTCGTTAGTCTGAATGATATTAAATATAACGCTTCCTAATTCAGGGTAAGTTCTATTCCACTGCAGGTTTCCAGCGCTATCTGTTTTAGCAAACCAAGGATAAATCGAACCAGTATTATTCAAGTCATAACTATAACCAACTAGAGCATAGCCGCTATCAATGGTCTGGATAAAGGCGCAAGGATATGAAGCTCCTAATCCGCTATAAGTCTGATTCCACAAAAGCGTGCCATCAACATCAGTAGCTATAAGCAACGCTTCAACCAACCCACTAGCGCTATAAGAAAGAGAAGTACCCATTACAGTATAACCGCCTTCCTTATTTTGAATTAAAGAAAAAGCACGGTCATTACTAGAGCCTCCATAGGTTTTACTCCAAACTGTAGAGGACAAAGCATTTACACACGGTAAAACCATCAATGAAAAGGCAAGAATTAGAAGAACCAAACAAGGAACTTTATTCACGTTAGTCATTATCGGTCTTGCACAATTAGTAATTAACAGAATATAAGGTTACGCCAGAATTCTACCTACATCGCGATAGTACAGAGTAAAATCAGCCGATTAAAATTAAATAAGAGATAATGTAACATGTGAAGGCAGGGAAAACTATGACAATTTGGTTCTATGTCAAAACAAAAGATCCGCTAAAGGAAGTAGGGGAGGTCGTTTGCGCGTTTAATATTTTCCAGGATCCCCATCCTAGAGGCAAATATAGTTGGATAATGGAGCAGGGAAAAGGCGAAGAAGAATACTGGCAAATCAGAGGTAAATATGAAGAGCTAAAAGATCTGACCAATATAGCCCTACTTTATAGAA
>CAZQTZ010000219.1:0-3093 GCA_964596465.1 uncultured Candidatus Bathyarchaeia archaeon
GAGTCCATGTGCCTCCGACCATTGCTAGATAGCTGCTGTAAGCGTCGACTGCGTTTGCTTTTCTGCCTTCACACCATGCTTGCTTTGAGATGACGGTTTTTACTGATTCTGGGTCGTTGAAGTCTGCTTCTCGTCTCCAAAGAATTTTTAGCAGTTTTGTGCGTCCTTTGATTGTTGCTGGTCGTCGTCCCTCTTTTTTTAGGTACCATTCGTATTTTGCGAGTATAGAGTTGATGTCAGTGTTTTCTTTCCGCAGAACTACAGTTTGCTGTACCTCTGCAACCAAGTTTTTCGCTTCCTCTGCGCATATTTGGCTAGAAGATAGTATACTTGGGTCGCTTTTTAACGCCTTCGTCTCAAGAGATAGGTCCCGTTGTAACAGCTTTCTAGCTGCCTCAACTCCCTTAGGATCGCTAAAACGTAGTCCGCAACGTCGACAAAGCCAACGCTGAATAGGTTTCCCAAACAGTGGTTGGTATGTTCCGTCACGCCAAATAGTTGTGGCTTTAGGGCCGCATTTTGGGCAGGTGGGTTTTTGGGAATCAACGCTGGTAGAGTTGTATGGAGCCTCTGGTTTGCCATAAACATAACTACCCTCGCTTAAAGGTCTCAGATTAGAAGCGACTAGATCAATCGTTTCCGCCTCAACATTTAATCGTTCTTCAGAGACCAACTCCCCAACCTCCCAATACGTTTAAGCCTATTTTGTAGACTCCTTTTTGGCAGAGCGCAATTTTAGATCACTAATAATTACTTGTAAGCCTGCAATAACATCGTTGAAGTCGGCTTTTTCTGGATAAACTGCTGCTGCGACTGAATTGGGCAAGAAAGTCAGGTTATCTCCCAGTTCTTCCCTGATCTTCTTTGGAAGATATACGTGTCCTTGTGGACCTGTTTTCAATTTGAATTCCAAGTGAATTCGCCACTTGTAGATTTCTTACAAAAACAATATAACAATTCTTCACGAAATAAAATGCAGAAAAAAAACACTGGTTAAAAACAACACAATTTTTATATACCCTTCAAAAGCGGATCCTTAAACGCACTTGAGAAAAAGCAGCAATCCGTCCCTTTTACAACTCGTCAACTTTTACCCGATACAATCTGACACCCCTTGCAAGATAAAAAATTGTTTTTTCGTTATTTATGAGAAGTAGTAGTCTGCCAAATTTGCCAGCCGACTACTTCAACAGAGAAATCCCGAGAAGTTGTTGTTCAAGGAAAAAATCGACATACTATAAGTACCCGATAAATACTACACAGACCAACCAGAACTTAAAACGCTTCTAAAAATGAAGTTTCAGTGGTTTCTTTTATGAACAGGATCCTTTTAGTTTTCCTCCGCACATTGGGCATTGGATTGGGAACTTTTTTTGAAACATATTTAGCTTATTTGAGCATGAGAAGCAGAAGTAGATCTGGCATTTAGGACAATGGTAGAATCCTCCTCCAATGATTTCTCCGCAGGCGTCACAGGGTCTTGACAAGTCAACCATACCCGCAACATAGGAATTGATTATTAAAAAGGCAGATGCCAAAAAGACATACCCTCTGAGAG
The DNA here is from genome assembly GCA_964596465.1 of uncultured Candidatus Bathyarchaeia archaeon. GTDB lineage: Archaea > Thermoproteota > Bathyarchaeia > Bathyarchaeales > Bathycorpusculaceae > JADGNF01. The sequence goes on from CAZQTZ010000219.1 coordinate 1,559, forward strand.
CAGAGAGGAGTGAAATTGATTTTTAGCTTAAGCTTTTATGTTCTAATTGTAGAATTGAGTGTATGTCTGAATGGGAAGCTAAATTCAGTGAACTTATAATTGATGGAATTAGGAAAACTGTAAATAAATTCCGAGAGCACCCTTGTGTATTTTTCTCAGAAATGGATATCCACTCTTACCTCTACTATTGTCTATACAGTACCAGATTTGAAGCTAAGACTCGTGATGGAGTTCTTAGTTCTTGTTTGCATAAGGAGTATCCAACTAACTTTAGGTACTCTAAGGAAACTATGGAAGACTACGGTTTGAGCAAGAGGGGAGTTAGGGGTCATTTTGATTTAGCAGTTTTGAATCCTAAGTTCATTCAAGAAAATAACATGGCGAGTATAGTAAACAAAAATGTTAGGTATTTAGAAGGTAGGTCAAAAAACTTGGATAAGTTTAGAGGTGAACTTTTAACTGTAATTGAATTGAAATATGTTGTTAATAATAGCAGGATGTTTATTGAGGAAGTTAGAAAAGATACAGCGAAACTGTCTATAGGGTTAAAATATCAGAGTTTTGAAGCCTATAACCTTGTTTTCTGTAATACTCAATATCATTACATAGATGAACTATCCAGACTCGTTGAAGAGACTGAACCAAAAATTAGAACCATACTCGTTAGGGCTCATTACAAAAATGAAAAGAAACAGATTCCTAAACCAATAATGAATGGTTGGAGTTTTTAGCGTATAAGGAATAAAATAGTATTTTCTAAGTTATTTTCTGTTTTAAATCAGGTCTTACGTCTTAATATCAGTCAGGCAATTTTTTAGCGATATAAGATTTATTAATATATAATAAATTGTTTTTAGTTTAGGTAAAATCGTTACTCTTGAAATAATCAGAGGCAGTCACCCTTCTTAGGTTTCTCTGTATTTTTAACAAATCCATCACCAATGAGATACCAGTTCTTTGTCTCATCTTTGAAAGCCCAAATCATAATGTCCCCTTCTACTGCTAATCTGGAGCCATGGTGATATGGTAGGTCGGCAGTAATGAAGTGTCGAGATAGAAAAGATCTGAATTGCGCTATACCATAAGGAAATTGTATTCTACCAGCTTGGTCTTTTATTACATTTGTAAATATTCGAATTTTCATAGACCCATATTTATCATGTTTAATTTTTAAGCTTTAAGGAAATTTAGCCTCAAATCAGAACTTAGATGTACATCTAAAATACGCAAATCTCTTATGAGATAACGTTTGAATTATTGGACGGCAAACAATCATGTCGATTAAGAATGCATTAATTGAAAAAATCCTTTCCACTCCCAAGAAGTTGTCTGATGATCAAAGAAAAGCTGTTTTGTCTGAGTCGAGGTATAGTCGAATTATTGCCGGTGCAGGCGCTGGAAAAACAGAAACACTCACCAGAAGAATTGCCTATCTCTTAGCTGTTAAAGAAGTTCCCCCCTCTGAGATTGTCGCGTTCACTTTTACTGAGAAAGCTGCTCAGAACATGAAGAGTCGTGTGTATCAGCGTGTTGGG
>CAZQTZ010000220.1:0-3082 GCA_964596465.1 uncultured Candidatus Bathyarchaeia archaeon
CAACTTAACTCCTTCAGGGATTTTCGCATCCGGAGTTTCACATGTCACGCACGCCGTTTTAATCGGCATGTATCCCAAAATCGCTTTAGCCTTGCTTCTATACTGTTCAAACTCATCTTCCGTCATTCCTTTACGCGGAAAAGGTCCCCAAGGGCATGACTTACAATCCATGCCACATTTAGAAACAAGTCTTGTCAGGATTAATCCCTAGAATGGAGAAATCGAAATACCCTAATAAGGACTTCTTTCACTACTAAAGACGCTATTAAGTATAAATCCTCAACTTGACCTGTGAAGTTATTCTATTCCAACCGCAATGATTGCTCTTCGTGTGCTCCGACCCTGCACTAAGTCTATAATTTTTAATGCCCTCTTAAGCAAGATATGAATCAATAAGAATTGGGGTTAAATGAAAAATGCCGGAGACTGATTACGAGGGAATTCCTCGAAAAAGATACCCTGGAATCCAAAGATAGATTATTCTAAATGTAAAATCTGTGGTAAATGCATCGATTTCTGTAATATGAACACTTTTAGGTTTGAAAAAAAATGGAAAAAAGAAAATATTAGTGATGCCTAATCGGTGTGTCGTGTTCTGCAGAGGTTGTGAAGATGTATGCAAAGAAGGCGCAATATCTCATCCTTCTGAAGAAACTCAAAAGATTATTGACAAACTAAAAAAGTAGTCTGGATGTTTAGCGTTGAAAAAGGTTCTATTTGTCTTTGTTGAAAATGCTGAGCGCAGCCAAATGGCAGAAGCGTTCGCGAACTATTACGGCAAAGGATTATATTAATTGCCCATAGCGCGGGCATAAAGCTAGCCGATGAAGTAAATCCAGTGGCTGTTGTAGTTATGAAAGAAATCATCTGGTTTTCTATTTAATGCTCCTGCTATATAGCCGATAAGCATGAGGCTCAAAATGTACGCTAACAGAAGTTTACCTGAGCCAGCCCTTCCATGGTACACACTAGACCAGTATAGGCATAGAAGCTACCCATCAGAAAACCTGCAGCTCCGCCTGCCTATTGATTTCAAAGTAAACCAAGAGCAAAGGAACAGACACTATAACTACAAGCTCAATATTTCCAATGTTAATCCAACAACAATTCCTGGTTCGTCGCCTATGATAGCTTGAAGTTTTGAAATTAAAACAATAACAAAAACTGCGATTATTGGCAGAATAATCCCATAGATTAAATCGCTTTTTGTTCATTTCTTCAATCAAGAATCATGCAAAAGCCTCTGATAGTGACATAATTAATTATAAATATCTCTAAAGTTTTGTTTTAAAGTTAATAAGGCATTTATTCCTTTGGATCTTTGTTCACAATAAAGCCAGATTATCAACAAGATATTTACAGCAGAGTTATCGTGTTTTTAAACCTAGAACTGATAATAATTTTGTGATTGCCAAATACATGAAGTAAGTGACGCAGAAGATTGTGACTATTATCTCTGCAAAAAGAATAAATTGATTATTTTCTATTCCCATGAAGAAACCTTTACTGGCTATGCTCATGAATACTAGAACCTGTAGAAAAATAGCTCCGGCTACGCAACTGATGCCAACAGTGTGAAAGATTATTCGTAGTTTAAGGTGTTCATCAGGTTTATTGTTAACCATGGTCTGGCAGACCCCGATTTTTAGGCATTGTTTAATTGCAGGTATTTAGTTTCCGTGTTGTAGGGCGGAAAAGGTTTGGCTTGTCGGATTTTTTATTTACGTTGTTTGTTCTTAGAGTAACTTTTCCCTACTGGAAAAATATTGTATCTTAAGTGTTAATAAACATTCCTAAGTTAGTGAACAACTCATATACGATAAAAAAACCAGGCTGTATGCTAAATTCGGAATAACTCTAATTCTTAACTATTGAAAATTGATTATTTATTCTTCGCCTAAATCGCTTATAAACGATTATGACAAAGATGGAAATCGTTGCTACAAATATTATAACTGCCGCAAGAACAATATACAATGATACTGGTTGCGGTGTCGAAGACTCGTCTGATATGAATTGAATTTTCACATCATTTGTATTAGAGACTGTATTAAACCAAACATAGAAGTTAGTCGCATCTTGGCTATACCCTTGACCTACTGCTTCTTGATTACCAATATAAACAGTAGGAACTGTTCCGTAAAGTATAGCTGTTTTTGGAAGCGTCATATTACCAAAACCTATGTCGCCTTCAGGTTCTATAATAGTAAATAACAGAGTTGTTGAATTAGTAAACGGGTCAGGTATAATTGTGACATCAGTTAAAACTTGTTGAATGGTTATGTTACCTTCAAACAATAAAGGAATTACAGTCGTGTCAGATAATATACCCTTTAGAACACTTGTAGCTGATATTTGAGTAAAAGTCGCCTCAATATCATGATTGCCAGAAATCTGAGGAAAAATATACACACCATTGACTAACTCACTAAGAACCGAAACTCCATCTACAATAACATCTCGAATTTGGTATCCATCATTCGGAGTTATACTAAAGCTAGGAGTGCTACCATAATTAGCAATCTGAGGACCGTTTGGAGAAATCGAACCTCCTAAACCTGCACGCGGCATCATAGTGAAAGTGTCAATTACAAAATTTGCAGTGATGGTACCTGCTCCACTTATGCTTGTTGTTGTAGAAGAAGCACTTGAATCATTAAATACAATTGATTCTGAATTACTGGACCAATTCAAGAAATGATAACCATTATTCGGAGACGCAGAAATGCTAAGTAAACCCATATCAACCCAAATATTATTGCCAACTGGAGAAACTGATCCACTTCCAGAAGGACCAATAGAGAAATTCAGCTCATATTGAGTCTTCCAATTGGCATTTACTGATTTAGTAGAATCCATAACAACGCTTTCAATAGGATTAGTTGAAGTGGAACTGCCAGACCATGAAGTGAAAACATCCCTAGTTTCAACTGTACTGTCAAGAGGAACTACATAAAAATGCGCAATTTCACCAGCATTATACCAACCGCTACCAAACGACTTGCCCTGTATGGAGTTCACTGTAAGGTAGTATTGTTCGGTCCAGGTGAATGTTAGGGTTTGGGGTGCTTGGATGTTGGTT
>CAZQTZ010000221.1:0-3058 GCA_964596465.1 uncultured Candidatus Bathyarchaeia archaeon
AGCCAATGATCAAAAGGCTTAGAGAATTACTGGAAAAGCACAACGAGAGTTACCGAGAGGCCAGTCTGCGCGCCGGATTAGATCACCAGGGCGTACGCCGAGTGTTGGAAGGCCAGCGACCAAGTATGCACATTTGCATTCTACTGGCGGATCATTATGGCGTTAATCCCAACGAGTTTCTTCAATTAGCCGGATGGCCAACCTTGAAAATATTCGACATTCGGTCCGTAGATACAGACAACCTTCCCCCAGAAGCTGTGGATATTGCACTAGCAGTAGCAAAGATTTCTGATCCTGGAACGCGGAAAGCTGTAGTGGAAGCTATGCTGTTCTTAACCAAAAAATACCTTGATGGATGATACTTATTGATGTTCACGTAAGTTTCTATAACGGTTAGCATAAAGCGTAAGGACTTACCCTTGAGAAATATATGCAAATTTCAATAGTTTGTTTCTCGCCAGTTGGTTAAATATCTACCAGTCGTTGCTTTTGCAACACATCCCCAAATAGAAATTCATGCGTTGTAGGAGAGGAGTCAAAAATCCGTCCTAACTATATAGAAGCGTTTCTGTTTAGAGTTGCCTTGAATTCCTCATTTTTTTCTTATGGATTAGCAGATCTAGTCGAAACTTGAGTAGGTGTGATGACTGAAGTTCGAGTTATTGTTTGGGTTGATGATGGCATTACTGTGAAGGTTGGTGTAGCGCTGTTTGTTTTTGTAGGTTCCACACTATTTGTTGATGAAGGCCTTAGAGTAGCTGTAGGGGAAATAGCAGTATTGGAAGCTTGAGGACTTACATACGGGGTAGTGGTTACACCTGGTGGAATTGGAGAAGGATTTATAGCGAATAAATCCAAAGCCAACATCAGAGCAAGGACAAGTAACATGATAATGGCATTGCGAAACCATAGCTGAGAGCCAATGAGATAGGTCGCTTTATTGTTATAAACCTGCTGATTCCGTTTGTACGAATAGATATATGTAGTTAACAGGTTTTTTTTCGAATCTTTTATCGTGACATTAGACATGGAAAAAACGTCATCAATGTCAGGCGTTACTGTTTTGTAACTTCCAACTCGAATTACTCGAAACGCTAACAAGATCGTCATGATCAGGGTAAACACAACGAACAGATAAATAACTCCAGTCATGATAATTTGCCAGGTTGGCAGGTCGGTTACCTTTTCAGGTAATAACCCTGTAATTCCAGTGATAAAGGCTGTCGCAACACCTGTGACCCCTAATAAATTTTGAGCTTTAATTTCAATGGCTTCACCACGTGTGTTCTCCTTTTCTAGCATGTCCTTGGCAAAAAGGAGAGCTTCATCGAGTTTTTTCCCTTCGATTCCATCAAGTTGGGCAAGTATTTCCGAATACCTAGTCTGCGTATATTCGTCCTTTGGCTGGAGACCGATGACCCAAGGAATCAGGTCTAAACCTAATATTTCAAGGATTATTTCCAATCTGGTTGCCATTGGTATTCCCTAGGAAAGAGCACGTCCCATAATCAACAAGTCAGCTAAACTTTCTCGAAGAGGTATATCGGGTAACAATTGTTGGATCCAAGCCCATTGGCCATTCGGATTAATTTCTAAAAACACATATGTGCCATCAGGAGTTAGAACCATGTCAATTGCTCCAAAAGCAAGGTGTAATTCTTGTAAAAGCTCCTTGCACTTCGTTTCGATTTCTTCTGGCAATTTATGTCGATGATGTCGCAGTGACTCTGACCTTACTTTTCGCCAATCATCTTTCGTTTCGGGGATTTCTTGGGAATGGATCTCAACAGCAAATACCTTAGTGCCAATAACAGTAATTCGCAGTTCAAGCTGTTTTTTTACATATTTTTGGAACTGTGATGGAGCTAACGAAACTTGCGAAAACCAAGCTAAATGCTCCGGTTTTACTCGGTTGGTAAAAATTAGACCGGTATGGTGTTCTCTTGTTAATCGACCATGACGCAAAGGTTTATACACAATGTCGGCCGAATACTTCTGATAAAACTCCTCGGCTGTTTTTGGATCGTTGGTAATTATTGTCGGGTAGATAGTAAAACCCACTTGCTTGGCAACTCTCAACTGATGCAATTTGTTTTCAGCAATACGCAAAGCATCCGGGTTACTGACCCAAAAACAATCTAGCGTTCTCAAGATTCCTTCTAGGGCTGTTCTACTTTCTTCAATAATAAAAATCCGATCTTCTTCGTCGGTTACTTCCGGTGCAGGAATTGGTGATACTGGCCTTCGATACCAAACGCTAGTTATTTCTTCAAACAGGAGTTTCCTTTTGGGAAAAGTGAAATAACCGTGAAATCCATGACCATCGAATTCCCAAGCAACCTTTACATGTCGAGGATAATCCTCAGTATTGAAGCGTAGATAATCAACGCCTCTCCGCTTGAGCTCGACAATGAGGTAATCAACAGTTTGATCTTGCCTATTGGTAACAATGAGGATCATGGGCTAGGCTAATCGTCCGAGTCCGTTCCTTCCTTATCGGCTTTTGTTTCAGTTTTGGTCCCCAACGAATATCCTAAAAAGAACTCAGTCGATAAGTCCTGGTCTGTTTGTTCTTTTTTTACTGAAGTTGCCGTTTTGGTAGCGACAGAGTGATACAAGGTGTCGTCCACATCAGAAGTCTCTTTTTTTACATTAGTGACCGTAAGCGTTCCGTAAGAACTCCCAGAAACATCGTCATCCGGCCTTTCCAGTTGATGGAAGGAATCGGTTATTGTTCCCTCAGAAAATTCTGCTTCAACCAAAATTTGCTTAGATCCATCATGCATCATAATGAAGGAAAGGTCTTGTTCTTCATCGTAGTAGCTGCTCGGTTCTACATTCTCATCATATTGGAGAGCTACTTCAAAAAGAGTTCCAAAAGGGCGAAACTCTGACTTAGGGTCCATGCTTGGCTCCCTCTCTATAAAATTGTCTTATTTCGTAAGGCTGTTCTATTATATTCGAATTGAGCATGAGTCATGTAAGAGTTCAGTAATTTGTAATGTTTACTTTATTCTGATCGGTAAATAGTAATTCTGTAAGAAGAATAGATCAACAG
>CAZQTZ010000222.1:0-3056 GCA_964596465.1 uncultured Candidatus Bathyarchaeia archaeon
AGGCGGAAGCATAAAAGACCGCATAGGCTTAAATATGATAAACGAAGCTGAAAACGAAGGCTTAATTAAACCTGGAAAAACGACCCTAATCGAACCGACCAGCGGTAATACCGGCGTAGGCTTAGCTATGGTGGCAGCTGTAAAAGGCTATAGATTAATTTTAACTATGCCTGAAAACATGAGTGCTGAACGAAGAAACCTACTCAGGGCCTATGGAGCAGAATTGATTCTAACACCAGGCCCAGATGGTATGGACGGAGCAGTAAAAAAAGCCGATGAAATAGCAAAAAAAATACCAAATTCTTTCATATTCCAACAATTTAAAAACCGATCAAACCCCAGAACCCATAAAGAAAACACAGGTCCAGAAATTTGGAACGACACAAACGGCCAAGCAGACATCTTAGTCGCAGGAGTCGGAACAGGCGGCACAATAACCGGTATTGCCCAATACATAAAATCTAAAAAAGCAGCCTTTAAAGTCATTGCAGTAGAACCTACCGCATCACCTGTCTTAAGCGGCGGATCTAAAGGACCGCACTTGATTCAAGGAATAGGAGCAGGATTCATACCAGAAGTGCTCAAACCAGATTTAATTGATGAAATAATAAAAGTTAAAGATGAAGACGCAATTCAAACCGCACGTCTACTTGCCAAAAAAGAAGGATTACTGGTCGGGATATCGTCAGGAGCAGCAACCTGGGCAGCAATAGAAATAGCAAAAAGACCTGAAAACGCACATAAACTCATAATCGTCATACTTCCTGATACAGGAGAGCGCTATCTGAGCACAATTTTATTCCAAGAATCAAAAGACAACAATTAATCTAAAAAAATAGAGAGAAATTAAGATTTAGAGCTTAGTTCAGCAACCAACTCTTTTGCACGATCCATGCGGATTTTCTTTTCCTTAATCATTCGCTCTACAACTAAATCGACCATTGTACCAGTTGCCCCTGCTGCTACAGCAATATTTCTTGCATGAAGCGACATGTGACCGCGTTGGATACCTTCACTTGCTAATGCACGTAAAGCACCCAGATTTTGAGCTAAACCAACAGCAGCACACACTTCAGCATACTCATTAGCTGTCTTTACACCCAAAATCTTAAGCGCAATCTTAGCAATGGGATGAGTTCTTACTGCGCCACCGATTAAACCAACAGCCATGGGTAACTCGATAGAACCCACTAGGTCACCGTTTTCATTGATTTCCCAATTAGAAAGGGAGGTGTATGAGCCGTTTCTTGCCGCATATGCATGTGCACCTGCCTCAATGGCTCTATGGTCGTTTCCTGTTGCAACTATAGCAGCGATTATTCCATTTAAGGCACCTTTATTGTGGGTTGCGGCGCGGTAAGGATCAGCGACAGCAAAAGCAGAGGCGTTAGCTATACCTTCAACTACGTCTTCTCCGCCTACAGACGCCTTTGGAACTACACAACGAGCCCTAGCTAATCGCTCAGTTGCTAAATTGGTAAGTATTCGCAAATACACGCGACCACCTGTTATGCTGCTGATAATCGGGGCAATCGATTCAGTCATAGTGTTAACTGCGTTAGCACCCATAGCGTCTCTACAGTCAACATGTAATTCAATAATCAACATATCACCGCGGGTTGTATGTATCACCCTTCCCGTAACGTCTCGTGCGCCTCCACCAAGTGAAACTAACAGCGAGTCTTGATCGTTAGCCTTCTTTAACAGATCAGCTTTAGCTTCTAAGACACGCAATCTGGCTCCATAAGGATCTTTCATACCCATAATTTGAATCTGACCTATCATCACTGGTGTAGTGCTACTGGTAAAGAAACCGCCTCCATCTCTAGCCATCTTAGCAGCATAACTAGCGGCAGCAACCACTGAAGGCTCTTCAATAGCCATAGGAACCAGATAATCGCGTCCATTAATCAGGAAATTCACACCTATACCCATTGGTAAGGGAAATGCGCCAACAACGTTTTCTATCATGCCATCGGCAACTCCTAAAGGCAGTGACCCAGTATTGAGCAATTGTGAACATTCCTCATCGGTTAAGTCTGCGAACTCTTTAACCAGCGCCAAACGGTCTTTTGGACTAAGCTTATAAAAACCTGAAATTGCAGAAGACTTGGTCATATGATTTGTACCACATGCCTAAGAGTACAAACATTTGCTTTTAAGTCTTAGGAATCAAGAATAAACCAGATTATTTTTTAGAAAGTGTCTTGATAATTTTTACACGGCATTGCAACTGCAGGGATACCTAATCGCCGTCTAATTTCGTTAGCTAACGCTTCACCATGACCACCATTATGATTATCAGTGATAACCCGTTTCGGCTTGGCCTTTTGCACATACTCTATTAAACCATTAAAGTCAGAATGGTCACTTAATGCAATAATATGTTCTCTTTCACCTATCCTTCGGCAAGGCGAACGAAATTCCCAACCGCTGACGCAAATACGCTCATCAAGCAATCCAACCCGTTGCCTGCTATTCATATGATAAAACGCTACACATGGCAAATTTTCATCAAGTAAGATTTTACCCTCTTTTTGAGTAGACTGGGTTAAGCAACCTAATTGCATTCCATGACGTTCACAAACTTTAGAAATTTGGTAAACTTTTTCAGGCATAACGAAAGGAACCGAGACATCAGCTTTATGCAATATCTGCATAACTTCTTGAAGTTTGCCATGATATCCGAAAATATATACTGTACCTTTCTTAAGACGGTCCTCGACCATCTGAACTAAAAGTTGACGTACATCAACATCGAATGAGCGCTTACAGGAAGGACTACCATACGTAGATTCCACAACTAAGGTATCACAATTAAGCACAGGCGTCCCATCAAGTCTAAAATCGCCTGTCCAAACTACACGTTCGCCATCCGCGGTCTCCACAAGAACCTGCGCAGCACCTAAAATATGCTCAGCTTTAAACAAGGTGACACGTTCATCATTATAATGTAAGGGTGTTTCGTAAGCTAATGTTTCGATATTTTTTATTTTAGAACTGATTGGACCCTCTAAAATATCAATTAAATCACGTGTAGCTTCAGTCATTAAAAC
>CAZQTZ010000223.1:0-3042 GCA_964596465.1 uncultured Candidatus Bathyarchaeia archaeon
GCCCGGTGGTGTAGTGGCCAAGCATAGGGGCCTCTGGAGCCCTTGACAAGAGTTCAAATCTCTTCCGGGCTATATCTTTCTATTATAGAAGTTGATTTATGTTTTTAGGTGATAATTTTTCTAATGTGGATCTTGGATACCTAGTAGTGTTAGCTTTTCTTTGCTTTTTATACCTCTTGCTTCACCTGCAGGAATAAAAATCATGTTCCCAATCCTTAATTCAGTTTGTTCGTTGCCAACCGTAAATATGCCTTTTCCGGATATAACGTAAAAACAAACGCCGTAGGGTTCGGGGTGTGATGGAATTTCTTGATTCGCCTCAAGATAAATTGTGACTATATTATAATTTCTGGTCTTAAGAATATCTTTTTTAATTTTGCTACGATTTTCCATCGTGTTGAGTAAACTTTTATCACTATGCAATCCTGAGGTTTCAGTTAAATCAAATTTTTTTAGCGTTTTCCACCTTGTTATTTTGTAGTTTTGTTTTATTTTTTTGTTTTGCTTTTATGTTTGTTTGGTAATCTTGTTTAGGCCAATTCCATACCACATGAAAACTTTGGCTATCAAAGCAATTATTATGCCGGCGGCTGTGCGAGTCAGGACGGTTAAGAGAAACCCGCCTAGTCCTGTTACTACGTTGGAAGATGAAAGTTGAAACATTCCAAACAGTAATAGTCCACCTATGGTAGCAGAGATTGCTCCTACGATTGCCATTCTTTTAAAGTTGTCTGAGCGCCTATTTAATGCTCCAGCCATGTATCCTATTAACATGGCGCTTAGGACATAGCCGAGTATTGTTGGGCCAAAACCTGAACCGCCTCTAGGGAACGCGCCGGTAGCGAACATGCCGTATTTTACCGCCCACCAAATCGCGAAAATGCTGCCTAATATAAAACCTGAAGCTCCACCTGCCCACCGATTCCAGACTAAACCTAAAAGTAATGGAACTCCAACAACTATGACAAGTTCCTCGATCTCGCTTATGATACCTATGACTATGCCTACTGACTCAAAATTTCCGCCTGAATTTTGCATTAAAAATGGCGTAACAAAAGAAAGAGCAACAATAACTAAAACAACAACAAGTGGAGCAATGATTCCATAAAGGAAATCATCTCGATTCCAATCTTTCCATCCTGCTGAATTTATAATTATTCTCCCCTTGAACACTGATTAGTAGATTAGCTATATATTTATGCTGATTTGAGGTATTTATTGTCGGTTTGTTATCCTTTGGACGATAGTTTCTTCGAGTTGTTTTTCGTTAAAATCTGCAGGCAGCTTAATTTCTTCATCTATTACGATGCATGAATCTTGAATTGCATATTGTTTTGCTTCATTTGAAAGAGTAGATTTTATTTTAACATCTACGTTTTTCTTGAATTTTGTTGTTATATTTCCAACCTTTTCTATGAATGGTGCATAAGAGCATACGCAAACACCGAAGGGAACAAAGACTTCAATTTTTAGCTTATTGTTCTTCAGAATAGTGCACCTCCTATTACATACCCTATTATTATGATGCCGATTATCAGGAAGATAATTCCGAAGCCTTTGGTTAACCAATCTCCTTTTGCAGTTATTTTTTGACTTACCAAATTCCGTGTAGTGGCAAGTAGTGTGCTTAAGATGATTACGGGTAGGGCATGTCCAAAGCCAAACATGAGTAGTAGCAATCCTCCATGAAAAGCGGTCGGCGCAGTAAAAATTGTTAAGAGCACCGCAGGTAAAACAATGGAAAGTGAGCAAGGTCCTAAAGCAATTGAAATAACTAAGCCAAAAAGAAAAGAGCTGATGATATAGTTATATTTGAAGAGGCGTGTTAAAGCATTAAATTTTAAAGTGTTAGTTCGTTCATTAAGTAAGGCTCCTTTGCCCGAGGTTAAACCAATTTTTTTAAATAATCCTAAATTATTCGCTCCAAAGAAGACAAGTAAAACCCCTGCTAGGCCTAAAAATAATTGATAATTAAGTATTTCTACGGGAATAAGTGAGGTTATAGCAAAGCCTAAGAAAAAGAATACTAGACACATAGCCAAAGTGAAGCTTATGCCAATCATAAGTCCTTTTAGCGTGCTCTTTCCAAGTCCAGTCGCAAAAGTTAGGTAAACCGAAATTAACGCTATTGAGCAGGGTGAAAGAAAAGTCACCAAACCCAAAATAAAGAGGCTGGTGTAGGCTTCAAGCACGTTGCTGTTATTCCTCCAGCAGTTGACTAATTTTTGAAGATAGTGTGTTTGCTGCTACTCCATTATTGTAGACTTGGGCGATGTTAAATGTTTTATCAATTAAAACAATTGAGCCATCTGCAATACCCTGTGAGATATAAGCTTCAACAATGTCTAGTACTTTATCATCATAATCATTGCCAAATGTCCAAGTTATACCATAGTTTTTTCGTATTTGATCAAGTGCGCTGTTCTCGCAAGTTGCTACTGCAACAGTAATGAAGTTGACTGCCTTGTTGCCGCAATAAGTGTTACAAACGCTTTTCAATTGCGATAGTTGATATTGATTTATGGGGTAGATTTGTCCTCCGCAACCCACGGCCATGAAATGAACTCCTATTACCCCCTCGTCGAATTGACTTAAGGAAATGGCTTTTCCATTAATGTCTTTAAGGGAGAAGGTTGGTGCTAGTCCTGATGGTGCAGGTTCAATATTATCTCCGCCTATTGTAGGGGGTTTTTGCCCTTCTGTGTATTGCCATGCTACTATAGCAATCGTGATTATGCTAATTAGACAGATTAAGAAAGCTATTTTTCCAATAGGCATTTTTCGCGGTTTGGTCTTTGCCCGTTGTTCTTGTTCTTTTTGGAAAACTTTCCGTTCTTGTTGCTGTTTTCTCTGTCTTTCGCGTTGTATCTCTTTCCAGCTTTTCTTCTCTTTTTTGGACATTCGCATTCCACAATTTTTTATGCTTAAAATCTAAATTATAAGAAAATATAAATATTGCTATGATTCTTAGGATTCAATATTCAATAATTCATTTGTTTTAAAAGTAACTTTTATCCCGCTCTTCAGATATTTTACATTACT
>CAZQTZ010000224.1:0-3035 GCA_964596465.1 uncultured Candidatus Bathyarchaeia archaeon
TTCACGGCCGAACGTTATCCTCCCTAAGGCTTAGACCCTAATGCATTTTTATGCTTTATTTCCTTTTTGCTATCAATCAATTTTTTAGCCCACAAACTACACAAATCTTAATTTAAATTATGGAAATCGGTTTTTTAGGTTTTAGGAAATTATTAAGAAAAACGCTAACTTTTTATTTTATATTAATTTTATGATTTTTATAGAGAATTAATAGTTAAATTTTGGTGGAACTTTTAGGTTATATTTTTTAATTGCAATACATTCTCTTAAAAAGAGGATAGGAGGCTAAACGGATGGGGTCGGAAAATTGTCTTAGAGGTGTTCTTATTTCCCTTGTTGTGCTCCTAATTATGATGGTTCTAGGACTTACCATCGGAAACGCAACAGACATCCTTTTGCTTCTAATTACATCATTGATAGTAATCTTCGTAGCATTCATTATATGGAAAATTTTAAAAAATGCAATAAAATAGACGAAAATTCTATTCTCTTTAAAAATAGAAAAAATTATTGGCTTGCTAGCCATTCCATTGCTTCTGTGCGGGTGGTAAAGTTTTTGATTTCTTTTTTAACATGTTGCACTATGCTGGAAAGCAGAACACTGCGTAATGCGTCTGCACCTACTACACAAGAGGCTTTAACGTAAGGAATGATTTTCTCGGAATAGGTCTTTAAAAGTAGTGCGCTGTCTTTGTTGAAGGTAAAACCTGTAGCGTCGGTTAAGGATAGAATGCTTTTTCCAGGTGTAGAAGTTATCAGATCTTGAGCTTCGTTTATAATTGCAGGTAAAGTTGCAGGTGTAGCTCCTGAAAGATTGATCACAGTAATGGTTTTTCCTTTATAGCTTACTTGCTCAACGTTTTTCAATTTGAATCACGGGCAGAACTTGAAAATACTAGTAAATAAGCTTTATTGAGTATTAAGACATTTTAATTCATAAAACAGCAGGTGACAAAAACCAAATCCCAAAAATAAAGGCTTCAACGCAAATCAAAAAAATGAAACTTCTTAATTTCGCAAAATTATTTCTTCATAAAAAGGATTTCACGAATCTTCGCTTGGCTTTCCTGCGGAGTTTGAGAAGTATTCACCAGGTAAACCTCAGTTTGCGAGAAGTATTTACGGAAGAATTCTTTTCGCAGCTCGATTTTTCGGCTATCCCGTATAAGTTGATGAGGATTACAGAAATCGTTTGCAATCATATATGCTAATGCCTGATCCGCGTTCAGAGGAGTTACGATGTTCTTATCTTGGGGGTCTCTTTTCAGCAGAATGATTTTATTGATAGTAGTTAGAGGAATAACTCCCCCAGCACCGACTATCCAGCGAACATTCACTACAGCGCGGCCTTTATCATCAAATTTTGCCTTATCTACCAAGCGCTCGTATTCATTCCAGATTTTACCGATATCGGCGTCGATGTAACAATTTTTCTCTGAACCAAACGCTAACGGGTCCCGATTGGATAAACGCACAAAATACCAATCATCACTGACTAAACGTGCATTCGGAATACGCAGCAGACCCCATGAATGAGTTGTCTTACCTGTTTTTGACGGTGCAATAATCGAAACCCCCAAGCACCCTAGGTCGATAGCGGCGCCATGAACAGAATAAATGCGATGCTCATCTTCAAGCACATCCCCTGCGATTGCTAAGGCAATGCTTTTGATCCACCCGTAATAATCCACATTTATCAAAAAAGCGGTTTTAGTATAAGGGTCATATTTAACGGATCGAGGCTGATTAGGCTCATTCATTACTATAAGTCTGCCATGACTTCGAACATTTTCACTCATAGCATAAAGGTTATCTTCCCAATCATTTTTTACATGTTCAAGTTCGGTAAGAAGCTTTATACAACAACCATAAATCTCGGCCTTGTTAGAATAAAGAACACGGTCTTCATACTGATGAAAAAGAGTTTCCTTTTCCTCAGGGGTTATTAATTCAACAGCATAATTATTACTCATCAACAGCTCTCCAGAGAAACGCTACCATTAGAACACGCCTAGACAAAAATAAGCATTATCAAAAAACGCGCCAAATAGCAATCAAACTTTAACTTTTAAAAGAAAAACATTAAGCCTAACAGCATAATTACAATATCGATCAGCTAATGAAAACTAGTCACCCACAGATAGAATATAAGGGCAGAAGTTTAGGGATTATAATTTTAACAGGAGTCCAACTTCTAATCGGCTTTATCCATTTTATCTACGGTTTTTGGCTCCTAAATGCTCCTACAACAGAGCCATTTGGCATGCTTGACACCAAGTCTATCCCCACCGTTTACAGCATCTACACAATAGTGTTTGGACTCTTAACTTTACTATTTGCCATTTTGCTTTGGTTTCAAAAAACCGCTGGTTGGGCAGGTACCTTCGGGGTTTTAGCATTTGTAGTTGCTGTAGATTCATTGACTTTGCTGAACTTATCAAGTATTCCAGGAATTCCTAAACTTGCAGGGTACGGCGAAATTCCTTACAGCATCATAATTTTGCTTTACTTACTTAAAAAAAGTGTTCGAAAAAAATACTTGCCAATTAAATAATAAAGAGAACATGTTTTTTTGGCGCAATTTTAGCTTCCCCAACAGGTTCAGAAGCAGTTTTTACACCGTTTTCTGAAATCGCCGCCGACCAAAGCAAATATACTGGCTTTTCATTTCGAAGAATATCTAAAGCATTCATGAAATCGGCTAAATGATAATGCAGATTTATTCCATTGGAATTATTATCAGCCGTAAGGGAAGAACCATCTGGTTTGAATATTAATTGCCCTATAAATTTTCCAGCACTCTTCAGCCAGATACTGGGAGGATATTTATTAGACGAATACATCACTTCGTACTCATCAATTTTAAAAACTATCACCTCCTTTGCGATAGAACATCAGCAAGTTATCTTCAACGCACAAGCAACTGTAGACTGAAAGACCAACAGTGATAATAGATTATAGAGTTTTTCTAAAACCTCGAAACACGTCTTTGATTGATTGAATAAGAGGATACTTTGTCTGTACGGGTTCTTTGA
>CAZQTZ010000225.1:0-3025 GCA_964596465.1 uncultured Candidatus Bathyarchaeia archaeon
AAATTTGTTAATAAGCAAGATGACGTCAACCTCTTTTTTACCAAACTCTCCTCTCTAATTCAGCAAGCCGCACAAGAGACAAGACATACTTTAGCTCTTAAAGAGAATGAAGAGCGTTTCCGACAAGTAGCTGAAAATTCGCAGGTATGGATATGGGAAGTTAATCCCGATGGACTTTACACTTATTCAAATACAACTGTAGAGGACATAATAGGTTATAGCCCTGAAGAAATCGTCGGAAAAAAATATTTTTATGATTTTTTGCCCAAAAATCAACAAATAAAAAAAGCTATATTAACTATTTTCAGCCAGAAACAATCCTTCCATAATTTCATCAGCAGAAAAAATCATAAGAACGGAAAGCAAATTTGGATTTCTACTAGCGGATTACCAAAACTTGATGCTAATGGTGACATACTCTGCTATAGAGGTACCGATGTAAACATTTCCGGTCGCAAAGAAGCAGAGGATAAATTGGCTGAATCGGAAGAGAAATATCGAGACATCTTTGAGAATGTGAGAGATGCTATCTACGTTCATGATCTAAAAGGAAAAATTTCTTCAATAAATAACGTCGTAACAGAGTATGGCTACACTAAAGAGCAACTTATCGGTAAGAATTTATTGAATTTTGTTCCCAAACGGTATTGGCCAAGGTTAATAGCACAGTTTTCTCAGGTAGCTCGTGGAAATCGGATAGAAGGCGAAATCGAGGTAAATATTCCCTTAGGAAGTAGAATTGCCGAATATAGAAGCAATCCAATACTAAGAGACGGCAAAGTCATCGGAGCCCATGCTGTTTTAAGAGATATAACCGAGAGAAAAAAAATCGAAATAGAGCTGGTTGAAAACCAACAAAAGTTTCATGCGCTATTCTCTGCTAATCCAGATGCTTCAGTGTTTCTAGACGATACCTTTCATGTAATTGAAATTAACTCCAGATTCAGTAAACTCTTTGGGTATTCAAATGATGAAACTAAAGGGAAATTAATTGACTTAATTGTTCCTAAAGAAGCACAGGAAGAATCCAAAAGTATTCGTCAAAAAATTCTTTCAGGTCCAGTTGAACTTGTAACGTCGAGACGAAAAAAAAATGGCTCTCAAATTCCGGTTATGCTGTCTGGTGGGCCTGTGATTGCTAATAAGAAAACCATTGGGGCCGTTTTGGTTTACAAAGATATCTCAGCTATGGTTACCGCACAAGAAGAATTAAGTAAAGCACTCATAAAAGCTGAACTGCTTAACGAAAAATTAAGTATAGTGGGCGGATTTACCCGACATGATGTCCGAAATAAGCTCACTGTAATTAATGGTAATTTGTATCTAGCAAAAAAATCGCTGAAAAATAATGCGCAGCTTTGTGCATATTTAGATCAAATAAAAGTTGCAGTAAGTAATATTGATCATATTCTAGATTTTTCAAAAGATTTTGAGATGTTAGGGAATCAGGAGCTCATTAGCGTGGATGTAGGGAAAGCAGTTGATGGTGCTGCCCTATTATTTGCCGATCTAAAGGGTGTAAGAATAATCAATGAATGCCATGGCTTTAACATACTAGCAGATTCAATGTTAACGACCATTTTCTATAATCTGATTGATAATTCCCTAAAATACGGCCAGAAAATTACTCGGATACGAGTATTTAATGCATCTGAGCAAAACTCAAAGAAAATTTTCTATGAGGACGACGGCGTGGGAATCGATGAGCAAACAAAGAAACAGCTTTTTGTTAAAGGAATCGGAAAAGGAACTGGCTATGGTCTATACCTTATAAAAAGAACTTGCGAAATTTATGGTTGGACATTGAAGGAAACAGGTCAGCCTGGTAAAGGTGTTCATTTCGAATTTATCGCATATAATAAATGATGCTGCATATTCAAATTAGGGCAAAACTGCCCCGTCTTTTAAGAGACAATATGCTTCGTGTTAAATCATGATATATTTAATTTAGAATGATTTTTTCAAATTCTGCCCTTTTCTGTTCCTATGCTTAGGAGATAATCATGATTAAATTTTGCATGCTTTTTTAACGGCTAAGTGTATTTTTTCTGCAATAAACATGCACTTTATTATCAACTATTATTCCGCAATTGGGCGTTAGATGATTCTTCAAAAAAATTTAGTTGTCTCATTTATTCTTTGTCCACCTGAAGAAGGTTAAGCAAATGGCATCCTGCTACCCAGACTATTAATATATTAATTGATAAAACTCATAGAAATCGATAAAAAAAGAATAAGTTGAAGAAATTTAGCTGTTGACTTGTTTTTCGTTCGTTTCAAGCTGTTGAATTAGTAATTCTGCTTCCCTTCGGACTTTCTCGGCTTCCTTTGCGGTGTCAGTAGCAGCGCTTTGCACATTCTTTGCTATTTCTGATAATTCCTGTGAGGATGCTGCTTGTTGTTCTATCGCTGAGCTTGTTTCTTCAGATGCTGATGAGCTTTCTTGAGCTATGCTTGAAACTTCTTCAATTGCTTTGAATACTTCATCAAGTGAGCAAAGTCCCTGTTCAACACTGTTTGCGAGTTTTAGGACTTTTTCGTTTGTATTATCCATTATTTTAGAGATGCCTTCTGTCTCTCTGATTGCTCCTCGTACTACATTAGAGCTTTCTTCTGCGCCTTTTTTTGATTGGTCTGTAATGTTGCTGGTTTGGGTTCCTGATTCTTTTATTACTTGTACTAAATTGATTGCTCCGCCAGCTGCTTCTTTTGATTGTCCCGCGAGTCCTTTAACGGCATCCGCGACTACTGCAAAACCACGTCCTGCTTCGCCTGCCCTTGCCGCTTCAATGGCGGCATTTAAGGCCAGCATATTTGTTTGACTTGCAATTTCCGCTACTGAAGTGGCTAGTGCTCCTATTTTTTCTATTGATCCTACCATCACGTTGACTGCCTCAGCCACTTTTGATACATCATTTTTAATGCTGTCTATGGCGGCTATTCCTTTTTCTCCCTTTACTTTGGCTTCCACTGCTTTTTTTGTTGCTTCATTGGTTATAACTGATGTTTCTCTCGCGACCATACC
>CAZQTZ010000226.1:0-3009 GCA_964596465.1 uncultured Candidatus Bathyarchaeia archaeon
GAAGACTAACATAATGATCTAAATGAGCGTGACTAATTATTATTGCATCAAAGTTCTTCGGATATTGGTCAGTCACTTCGTCAAGCTTTATACCGTAATCTAAAGCAACCTTACTATTTTCAGTTTCAACTGATATACAAGAACCACCAACTTCCCTTGCACCGCCAAGTACGCGAACCTTCAATTTTACCACATTTAGAAGAGTATTATAGTGAACCTTAAAAAAACGCCCTTTAAAAAATAAATTTCTTACATCAAAATTGTAAAGTTCAAGAATATGGGAGAAGAAGAAAAAACAATTTTTAGAAAAAATATGGATTGTTTCTTCTTTTAGATACTACAGAGAGTTAATCATACGCGGAATAGGAATTGCAGAAAACTTTGTCTTCCCCTTTCAATTAGAAAAATCACAACTAATCAATAATCATAATAAAGCCCAAAAAAGTTGAAGTCGGCCTGAATAATTCAATCATGACTTTACAAAAGATTTGGAACATGTAAAAATAAAATGTAATTAACAATGAACATAAATGATAAATTTGTAATTTACTTAAACAATAATTGTTGAATTTTATGTGCAGGGCTAAAACGTTAGTAACTTGTCCCAAATGTAAAAATAGAATCCAAATTATAAGACCAGACAGTGAGCACTCATTATGGTCTACAGATAAACCAGAAAATAATGAGGTCTTGACTAGTTTGTAGAAAAATTATTGAAAGTAAAAATCAAAACTATAGCAACAAATTCGTAATATTCTGGCATGAAAAATGGAAAAGAAATAATTTTCAAATATACCCAACATAAATTTTAGAAATTGCAGCTTCAATAATTCATAATTAAATATAAAAAATGTTTTTCTTAGGTTTTAGTCTAAAAAACAGAAAAGTTTCTAATAATTCTAGGTTTTCAAAGTTTTGATTAAAAATTGAGGATTATTCAATTAGCTATTTAAGGTTCTAATACTATCTATTATCTGAGGATTTTTATGGAATTAGAAAGTGAGACCCTAATAGCATATAATATTTTAGAAAGAAAAATTTTGAAATCGGGTCTTTGCACTACTTGCGGGGCATGCGAAGCAGCATGTCCAGTTGAGGCATTGCGGATAAAAGATGATAAAATTATACGACAGCACAATTGTGCAGAAAATTTAGACCTCTGCCCAATTTGTTATTCTGTTTGTCCTCACTCGAAGGCGCTTATACTTAGAAGCTTACAAGCAGTTTCTGATGCACCTATAAAAAGTGAAGCTATAGGCTATTACCGAAAAATCCTGCTTGCACAAGCAACAGATTCAAAACGAAGAGAACAATGTAAAGGCTCGGGAGTTGTCACTACTCTTTTGGCCTATGGGGTAGAAAATAAAATTTTTGACAGCGCCATAATTTCCATTACCGAGCCTGGAAGTTCGATAAAATCTAAGTCTAAAGTGGCTATAATACCTGATGACATTTTTTCATCGATTGGTTCGAGATTTGTTCCCTCAGCCGTAATTAGTGCTTATGGAAATGCGGCATTAGAATATGGAAAAACCAAAATCGCGGCTGTTGGCGTACCTTGCCATGTACTTGCTCTTCGAAAAATGGAAGCATGGCAACATAAGATTAGTGAGCATTTGGAATTGATCATTGGTCTTTTCTGTTTTGGCACCTTTTCACTTAAACCTATTCAAGACTATATATCAAAAACCTACAATATCAAACTCTCAGACATTAAACAAATGCGTCTTGAAAAAGATCTCATTGTTCAAACCGAAAAAGAAACGATAAATATACCGCTTGTAGATGTCAGAGACAAAGTTTTAATGAGCTGTCGGACATGTGCTGATTTTACCTCAGAATTCGCTGACATATCAGTAGGAAAAGCTTTCCCATTTGAAGACTGGTCAGTGATAATAGTTCGTACAAAAAAAGGCGAAGTCTTTCTTGAAGACGCAATTAAAAAAGGAGTTATCAATACTAAACCCATTGAGGATGCGCCGAAAGTATTCGAACGAGTAGTTGAGCCAGCTATAAGGAAACGAACTAAGGCTTTACAGGCAGCGAAGAAATTCAAGCAAACTTATGGATTTATTCCAGCTCGATTACTAAAAGAGGCAGACTCATTAACTGACGTTAAAGTCGACGATATAATGGCAAGAAACGTGAAGACAATACAAAACACCATGACAGTGAGTCAACTTCTAGAACTTATGACATTAGATAAACAAACAGGATATCCTGTTACAAATGAGAAGGGTGAACTTGCTGGCATAGTCACTATAGAAGAAGCGTCACAGGTAGATAAGAAAAAGAGAAACCAGATACTCGTCGGTAATATTGTTCGACCAAATCTTGACGTAGTCTATCCTGGAGAAACAGCCGCAGAAGCCTTCAAAAAGATGAGTAATCAGGAAACAGGGCGGGTGCTGGTTCTTGATCCTAAGAATCCACAGCGAGTAATAGGTATAGTAACTAAAGCAGATTTACTACATGCTCTTGTAGAAAAAGCCTAAAGAGGTACACACAAGAAAGGAAATCGGAGAAATATTGAAATGCTTATTGAAGCAATCATCGCGTTTGCTTTGGTTCTTCTATCAACATTAGTAATCTATGCTTTAGGGAAAAAATCAGCATCAAAACCTAACATTACCGTAAACCAGCAAGACTCGTATGCATGCGGAGAAAAAACATCATACACTGATCTAAAAATCAACGTATCATTATACAAATATCTAATTTACTTCGTAATCTTTGATGCATCAATACTGGTACTCGCTTTTGCATCCTTTTCAACTGCTCAAACCAATCCTGTTTTCATATTTCTCTACCTAAGCATTATTCTCGTTGCAGGCATTGCTCTTCTAGAAAGAGAAAAAGATTGAATGCAAAAAAATTATCCTTAAAAAGAGCAAAATTAATAACACGGTGGAAGTAAATTAGAATTGGATATTACTTTAATTCAATCGCCTGCAAAAGATGCGACAAGAGAGAGTCGCTTCGATAACACCAAAAATAACGGTGGATGCT
>CAZQTZ010000227.1:0-2964 GCA_964596465.1 uncultured Candidatus Bathyarchaeia archaeon
AAATTCAAGACTTCTGACATCTTCGCTGTTGAGAGTACCCCTTGTAGCTTTAGTAATGATTCTTCTGCTAAATTCAATAGACTTTGATAGACTAAGGTCCAGGATGGTTCTTGGTGAACTTCAAAATTAGCTGATTTTGATTTCGACATTCGATAGAGTTCTCTGCTAATGTAATAGTATTTATCAACTATGTCATCTGCTATGTGTACGCATTCTAGTAGGCTGTCGAGAATATTTGGGCTAACAGCGCCGCTTGTGATTCTTTCAGCTAAATCAAGAGCTAAGGTATCAGATTTTTTTTCTAAAGAACGAACCGCATGCATGTTTTCTGCTAACGCCTTTTCGTCATAATCTATTTTAAAAATTTCTTTCACAAGGGTATTGGCTTCGATAGCTAATTCAATCATCCGTGAAAGATCATGAAAAATATTTTTTTCACCTACTACCCAAATGCTTCTAAGATTTTTCAAACTATTTCCCACTTGTAGCTTGAATACTAAATATCGATCTTAACCTATAAGATTTACAAAAAAAACTTTATTGAATCTTTTTTTCGCTTGTACTTATGGTTAAGAAATTTAAATAATAAAGATTACACGCTATTAGATGTTTGATCTGCATGAGTCCAATACTGGGTACCTTTCGAAATCGTCGAAGCGTAAGGAAATACATTAATCGTTCCGTTTCTCCTGAGATAATAAAAGAGCTACTTGAGGTGGCAACTTGGGCACCTTCAGCACATAATGCTCAGCCTTGGTTTTTTCTCGTATTATGTGAATATACTCAAAAACAGACTCTTGCTAAAGCAATGGCGAAATCTTGGTCTAAAGACCTTAGGAAAGATAAAGTGCCTAAAAAAGTAAAATTGAACATGGTAAAGGCGTCAGTTGAAAAATTCGTAAACACCCCTGTTCTCATTTTAGCTTGTTTAACAATGCGAGATATGAAAAAATTTAACGATCGAAAAAGAAATGAATACGAACATACCCTTGCAGTTCAGAGCTTATCCGCTGCTATTGAAAACCTGCTATTAGCTGCTCACGATAAGGGATTAGGCTCATGTTGGTACTGTGCACCAGTTTTTTGTAAGACCGCTATCCAAAAATCTTTAAAAATACCCTCTGATGTTGAACCCCAAGCACTAATCAGTCTAGGATACCCTGCAGAAACTCCTGCTCAGCCTTTAAGAAAATCTGTGGGTGAAATAGCGTTTTTTGGTGAATGGGGAACCGTCTCATAGGAGACCCTCACATAAATAGACTTAGGATCCTATACACTATTCCTCCGATAAGTATTGCCAAGCCTATATCGATTCCTGTTATAGCTAACGCTTTTTTCCAACCGAACTCTTTTTTGCAGGCTGCTATGGTTGCAAGGCATGGAATATAAATCATAACTACTAAAGTGAAGACAATCATCTGAACCGCGCTTAGAGATTCTAGTCCTAGTCCTATTGTGGCGAGTGTGGTGGATAGTAGAACAAGTGTTAATTCTTTGCGAAGGATTCCAAATACTAACGGAATTACCAATATTGCTGGAAGTCCTAACCACCATGTCATCAGTGGACTTGTGCTATCAACGATATAAGGCATAAGCCCCGAAAGCGCAAATGCCTCTATGATTATGCTTCCTATAATGATTATTGGGAATGCTACATAAACAAAGTCCTTTGTTCTGCTCCATGTTTTAATTGCTATGGTTTTAACAGAGGGCATTTTATAGTTAGGCATTTCCATAATTAATCCCACGGGTTCGCCTGGAAGCACTTTAAAGGCTATTCTGCCTAGAGTGAAAACCAGAATTAAGTCAAATACGTATAAACCAATTACCGCGGGTAATCCTACAAATTTACCTACTAAACCTAAGATAACTACTGTTCGCGCAGCACATGGAATCAGCACTACAACAAATGCAGTTAAGAATCGTTCACGAGCGGTTTCCATTATTCTACAGCCAATACATGCAGGAACAGTACAGCCATAACCTAACATGAGGGGGATGAATGCTTTTCCATGTAATCCAATTTTATGCATAATATTGT
Source organism: uncultured Candidatus Bathyarchaeia archaeon (assembly GCA_964596465.1). Classification (GTDB taxonomy): domain Archaea; phylum Thermoproteota; class Bathyarchaeia; order Bathyarchaeales; family Bathycorpusculaceae; genus JADGNF01. The sequence goes on from CAZQTZ010000227.1 coordinate 2,042, forward strand.
CCATTAGGAAGGCTGCACGGGGCAAATAACCACTGTCTTCAAGGATAGACAGGATTATGTAAAATGGAACTATGTAGGGTAATGCAATAATTATGCCTGATATGATGCCACCTACTAAACCATTAACAATCAAGCTTACTGCAGCTGAAGGTAGAACGTTAGTAAGAAGGGCTGCTATTCCATCTGAAATCCACATTAAACCGCTATCTAAAAGAGCCGAAAGAGTGTTTCCTCCTTCAAAAATTACTCCAAAAGTGGCTACTACCACTCCTATTAAAATCAGGTATCCCAGCACTTTATGCGTAGTTATTGATGCTAGCTTTTGTTCAAGACTTATTCTGGGTGTGGATTCAATCTTAACGTATTCTTTTGTAAGCTTGCTGGCTAATGAGTAACGTTCTGAAGCCATTATAACTGACGCGGTTTCGCCATGGACCTTCTCCAATTCTGAACTCAATTCTTTAACGTATTCTATTATCACTTTACCTTCTGGATAAGTTTCGGCTTTGGCGGCTATATCGCTGTCTTGCTCAAATAATTTTATGGCTATCCATCTGGAGGGGTAAACTTTACAGAGTTCTGTAAGTTTTGAGCTGACCACTTTCTGAATTTTTTGTATGATTTCTTCAATTTCTTTACCGTATCTTATTTGAACTGCCTTAGTTTTCTTTTCCGTCATTGCTTGATAAACTACTGCGGATAGTAATTCGGTGATTCCAGTGCCAGTTACTGCAACAGTTGGCACAATTTCTATACCTAGTTCCTTAGATAATCTCTCATATTCGATTTTCAGCCCTTTCTTGGCTGCAAAATCAATCTGATTCAGAGCTATTACAAGAGGTACTTCAAGTTCAAGTAATTGTAAAGTAAGATACAGATTTCGTTCAAGTGCTGACGCGTCTAGAACATTAATGATGGTGTCT
>CAZQTZ010000228.1:0-2901 GCA_964596465.1 uncultured Candidatus Bathyarchaeia archaeon
TCAGGTAATAGCACGAAAAGTTAACGCTTGATTTGCTTTATTTCTTTACTCTCTCTCCACTTCTTTAATTACCCATTTGAACTCTTAGCTTTTATTCAAATGGGCAATACTAGAAAGGAAGAGTGCCTTGTGAAAATGAACAAGAAAATAAAAGTCAACCTGTTAATAGTTAATTCAGTCACAACTTTGTCTATTCAATAATTAAACCTTCTGAGGGTCTAAAAATGGTCCAAATTAAATCGCCCGTTAGATTAAGAGATTTAGAGGGTAAAGCAGGCATCTGCTTTAAATCCCTATTAGGTCTTGAAGGGGCAAAAAAGGAAGTATACGATAGTGACAGGATGATGATTATCAGCTTAGAAAAAGGCGAAAGCATAGCTTTCATAGATAAAGCCGACAATATTTGGGAATTATCACGTAGCATAAAAGGAAGATATAATCTCAGAAAATTATAATTCCGATTAACCATCATTGATTTAGTTTGTTGATTAAGCAATACAGCGTCAGAATGATGTATAATTTTTATTCTCCTCTACAAAACAGATTTTAATGAGCACGCAGGGCTAATTAAATCGGAGAATTCTAATGACCAACGCATATATTCTGCTAAACGTTGAAGGTGGAACAGAAGACGACGTATTAAACCAAGTTAGAAAAATACCCGGTATTGAACAAGCTCATGTTTCTTACGGAGTATATGACCTTATAATTAAAGTAAAAACAAATACTATGCAAGAGCTAAGAGATGTAGTAACTCATAGAATTCGACAAATAAAACAAGTTCAATCAACATTAACTCTACTAATTACTGATGAATAAGCCCACTATTACTTTCAGAAGCCCCCCTTTTAAAGGGCTTCTATTTTTAAAAAAATTTTTTTTAAGAAAAGATTAACAAGAAATCTCATCAGCTTTAAGTTAAGAATTGATTCTTAGTGAAGCTATTGAGTAGTCTTTTAGCCCTGCAAGTTTATTTATTTAGACATATAAATTTGAAGTTAAATAATCGATTTGCATTGATTTACGGGTGGAGGATTCCTTCGTTGGATTACCTTGTAGGAACAGGCGGGTGGATTTATTTTAATATACCCGGAGAATCCTCTTTGAAAGCATATTCTAAGATTTTCAATTTTGTTGAAGTAAATTACACTTTCTACGAATACCCCGATGCTATGATGATACGGCAATGGCGAAGTACGGTTCCAGCTGATTTCTTATTTTCCATTCGTTGCCATCAAGATTTGACGCATAAAATAGGATTAAGACCTACCCATGAAGCTTATGGAATATTCGGCAAAATGTTATCCTATTGTGATATACTTCGCGCCCCATTTTTGGTTCTTGAAACCCCTGCAAGCTACAAACTGAATTCAGAGAATGTAATTGCGGCAAGAGATTTTTTTGGTTCATTAAATTTACAGAAAACCAGGTTAGTTTGGGAGATCAGATCTCCGGTAACGGAGGAAGCTGTTGATTTAATGAAAGATTTTAATATTATCCATTGTGCAGATTTATCTCGGGAAAAACCAAGTTTTTCGTCGGATATAGTGTACAGTCGGCTCTTTGGTAAGGGGAAACATAATCTGTATCAGTTTACTGATGAGGAATTAGTAGATATTAATAAAAAGGCTCAGGAGACGGGAAGCAAGGCTGTTGTGCTTTCTTATCATGGAGCACGAATGTATAGTGATGCAACACGTTTTAAACAGTATCAGTTAACAGGTAAATTCATGCCAGTTACTTCTTTTGTGGGTTTGGAATCAATTAAGGCGGTTTTAGATGAGGATACCCAATTTCCAGCTTTTAAAGAGGAATTAATTGAAACTCAAGGCTGGAAGGTGGTTGATGTATTTTTGAATAGGCGTCTACACTTATCAGACCTTCTTTCAAATATTCCTAATAAAACGTACTATGGCATCGGCGAGGTTCTATCTGCTTTAGAGGGCTATGTATGAATCTGACCAATGTTTTTCTGGGAACCTCAGGTTGGAGCTATCAAGAGTGGGAAGGTTCATTTTATGAACAGAAGGAAAAGCATAAACTAAAAACCTATTCTAGAGTATTTAGTACGGTTGAGATTGATTCTACCTTCTATAGGGTACCGTCAAAAGGAACTGTTTTTGGTTGGCTGCGCTATTCACCTTCGGATTTTGTTTTCACTGCAAAGCTGCCTAAGACAATAACACATGATAAAATGTTAGGTTTGAGAGGAGATATTGAACCTGATTTAGAAGGATTTTTTGAAGTTATGCGTCCTTTGCAACTTGGAGGCAAGTTGGGTTGTTTTCTTATTCAGCTACCGCCAAAATATGAGTTTAACCTTGAAAACCTTGAGGCGTTCTTTAGGTCTTTAGATACCACATTCAGATTTGCGGTAGAATTTAGGAATTTGTCATGGATAAGAGAAGAAACTTGGCCTTTGCTTAAAAAATATGATATAGCCTATACAATAGTTGATGAACCATTATTACCTCCGCAAGTTCAAGTGACAACGGATTTTGCATATTTTCGTTGGCATGGAAAAGGTAAAAAAATATGGTTTGACTATCGATACTCCGAAGAGGAACTTGAACCTTGGATTCCAAAAATCCAACAGACAGCTCAACAAGTTAAGAAAGTCTATGGATACTTCAACAACCATTATCATGGTCATGCCCCCGAAAATTGTTTACAACTACTTGAAAGACTTGGACTACTTTCTGAGGAACAGAAACGACTGAAACAAAAAACCGCGTCTAAGCAAGCTCAATTAGGCTCATTCTTCAGCTAATCAAGTTTGAAAAAATTTCAGCAAAAATCTTCCGGGTAAGTTTTAAGGGCAAATAATCCCAGGTACTAGAGGGGCTCTATTTGAGTATAAAAGAGGTATTGTCGAAATTTCAGAGTTACTCAGAGGAGCTT
>CAZQTZ010000229.1:0-2886 GCA_964596465.1 uncultured Candidatus Bathyarchaeia archaeon
ATGTCCCTATTGATGAAATTGCAAGTGCAATATGGATTAAGCAGAATAATGTAAATGCCTCTGCGCTTTTTTCGGATTATAGGGCTAGAAATAACGCTATAAATGCATTTGCAACGTTTTCTAGGGGTGAAACCCAATTATTATTCCAGAATTTGGAGAAAATTAATGGATCCTCTTACATATACTTACGACAATTAAATATTGTGGACAAGTTGTTTGAGGGCGGACGAGAAGAAACAGGTGAAACAATCCTTTACAACACCACTGCTGTTGATAATGTTTTATCTATAGGTTCTAGCTTGATATATTGCAGCGGCGGAAGTCAAGTATATTACCTGCCTAATTCGATTTTATTAAATAGTACGATAATATATGATACCAAATAATTTCGTACTAAAACTCGACCATAGTATACGGAAGAAAATATAATGTCAACAATAATTATTCACGGTGGAAAAGAGCTTAACGGAAAAATAAACATCAGCGGAGCTAAAAATTCTGCTTTACCCATTATGGCTGCTTCTTTGCTTACAAGTGAGCAAGTCGTTTTAAGTAACATCCCTAAACTAGGCGATGTCAGAATTATGTCCGATTTGATACGAAGTATCGGTGCGAAAGTTGGTATTAATGAAAACACAATAACACTGAAAGCTGATTCACTGCATGTTGAGGACTTATGGCATAATGCTCTGATGACTAAGATCAGATATTCCACCCATCTAATTGGTGCCCTCTTGCCTCATTTTAAGGAAGTTACAATACCCACACCAGGAGGCTGCTCAATTGGAACACGCCGTTTAGATTCTCACTTATTAGGATTCAAAAGCATGGGAGCTAAAATAGATCTTCATAATGAGTACATTAGAATTTCTGCAAATGAGTTACATGGGTGTAATGCAAGATTAGAATTTCCTAGCGTTGGGGCTACTGAGAACTTGATTGCAGCAGCATCTGTCGCTAAAGGCAATTCAATTATTGAGAACGTTGCGAAAGAACCTGAAATTATTGATTTAGCAAATTTCCTTAATTCTATGGGAGCAAAAATCTCAGGTGCTGGAACTGAGACTATTAGAATAGAAGGAGTCGATGAGCTTTCAGGTACAGAATATAATATCATTCCAGACCGTATTGAAACTGGAACTTATGTTATTGCCGCTGCCGTAACAAACGGCGATTTAATTCTTAAAAACGCATCGGATCAATGTGAAAATGTACTTGCTAAGCTAAAAGAAGCAGGAGTAAAAATTGATAAAGTTAAAAGTGACCTGCATGTGACTTCTTCAGGTAATAGACATCCTATCAATGTAATTACTGAAGTATACCCTGGATTCCCTACTGATATGCAGCCCTTAATCACAACTTTACTTTCAATAACAACAGGAGATAGTGTAATTAAAGAAACAATCTATGACGGACGATTTAATCATGTACCCGAATTACAAAAAATGGGGGCGAAAATTAAGGTCATGGATGATACTTTACACATTTCTGGAGTTGAAAAACTCAAGGGTGAAAAAATTTGTGCTCGGGATATAAGAGCAGGCGGATCGTTAATATTAGCTGGACTTTGTGCTCAAGGAAAAACTGAAATTACTGGCGTTGACCAGATTTTACGAGGCTATGAAGATCCAACCGAGAAGTTAAGGGGCGTCGGAGCAGACATAGTTCTTAAAAATTAATTTACAATAGCACAAATCGCAACATTGCTGGGAAGGTTGATTCATGCTTTCAGAACCAATAAAGAATCTGCTGAAGAACAGAATTAAAGGCAAAATACTATTCGATGAACCTATGCGAAATCATACTTCTCTCAGGATAGGCGGCCCCGCAGAAGCATTAATCATGCCTAACAATGAGCTAGACTTAAAAAGACTCCTAAACATCGCTAATAAAAACAATATTAACGTCACAATTATAGGCGTCGGAACTAAACTACTAGTAAGTGATAACGGTATTAAAGGAATAGTTGTTAAAATTAATAATAACAGTTTTAATGATTTGTCTATAACCGGAAATGTAGTTAAAGTAGGTGCCGGATACTCAGTATCTCAATTATCTCGAATTTTAGCTGAACAGGGCTTAAGCGGATTAGAATTCGCTGTAGGTATCCCTGGAACAGTTGGTGGCGGAGTAGTTATGAACGCTGGAGCACATGGTTACTCAATGAGTAATGTAATCACTTCAGTTGCAACGATCGATTTTTTAGGTGAAGAAAAAATATATTCCAAAGAAGAATCTCTTTTTGGCTATCGGAAAAGTGTATTTCAAAATAGGCCCATTATTGTTGTATCTGCCTGTATGACTCTGAACCCGGATCACTTCGAGGTCGTTAGTAAAAGGATACAGGATTATCTAGATTGGCGAGCTAACAATCAACCTCTTGATTTACCTAACGCTGGGAGTATCTTTAAGAATCCTTCTGGATTAATAACTGGAAAACTAATCGCGGAAGCCGGTTTAGGTGGAACAACTATTGGTGGCGCTAAAATATCCGAAAAGCGTGGAAACTTTATAATTAACCTCGGAAACGCATCTGCATCTGATGTTAAAGACTTAATAGATCTAATAAAAACAACAATTTATAAAAAATATAAAGTTAAGCTTGAGTATGAAATTCGCCTTCTAGGATTCAACGATTAATTGTCGTATTTGTTTATTTTTTTATATAATTTAAGATAATAAATCAATTTAGGTTTATAGTCGCATAAGAAACGTTAAAATTACCTGACCATATTTTCTTTCGATAGCTATAAATATTCTATTTTTTAAGCAACATAATTTTTAATTAATAATAATAGGTTTACTTTTATGAGGTTAATTTTTTTTTTTAAAAATTGTGAAAGAGAAAGATAGAATAGCTCTTTTTGTATAGGTGTTTTTTTAATT
>CAZQTZ010000230.1:0-2873 GCA_964596465.1 uncultured Candidatus Bathyarchaeia archaeon
GATTAGTTTGCCAAGAAAGAAGCGAGTTGTTGTTTATTTCGATCTTCGGTTTTATAGTCGACTCAAGAGTATTTCTATTAAGCTCTTCAATGGCAAACTTTAGACCATCAAGCACGTTTCTCATATTCACCACTAGCGACCCTGAGAACTTTACGAATGGGTTTGTTTCCGCATGACTCCACATAATATTAATTCCTCTATTCGTCAATGAATGGGCGATTGACGCTCGTCCACTATGCCAACAAGTGCAACGGGAATTGTAATTTACATGTTTTGAAAGGATCATTGACAAATATGTCCCTATAGCCAGAGCATAATCTTGGTCCAGCTTTGACAAAATTTCCACAACTTTTCTTGCTTCCATAGCAAAACTTGAAAGGGCAAGAAGTTGTCTTGGATTGAAGAGTTTGTACCAGTATGGCAAATACTTTCTTGCAGGTAACGCTCGCATATCTTCAGGAAGCGCTTCAGTAGGGATAAACCGTGCTAGTAAGTTTGAATGTTCCTTTAAATATTTCTTGCATCTTTGCAAGGCATCAAAATCCATATTTGTCGGCAATTCAAAACTTTGGTCATCTAAATAAACTACAAGAATAATCTCTCGTTCATTATGAGAAATATCGTCCACTATAAAGTCATTCTTGATATGGTTCGAACAAAGCAAGCAGGTTGCGGAGCCGGAACGAGCATTTCCTTCTTTTACATTTTTACCTTGGACTATCGAGTATTTTAACCCCTCATTTTCGAGGTTATAGTCAAGGCTAATTTTTCTCTTGCTATCAAGCAGCCAATTATTAACTAGAGGGGTCACTTTCCCACATGTTGGGCATTTAACCGCCCAAGCAATTATGTAAGCGCGTACATTTTTGTGTCCGTGCTTAGGATAAAAATCATCCATTTTCTCTTTTAGACTATCAAAAATTTGTTTTGCGTATTTTTTGGCATCAGAATACAGTTTGCTTTCGCCTGTATCCTTATCGAGCATTCTCCCATATTTCATTGGAAACTCGATGGTTCCTTTCATTACTAAATATGCAACGGGGTTATAATCTAAAGCTACGACATTTGATCCAAGTCGGATAGCTTCAAAAGGTATCATTCCCGATCCCGCAAAGGGATCCAAAATAGTGGTACCATCTGGATATTTGGCCTTAATTTTGCCTGCTAATTCCGATGGAACACTTAAGTAGGCTCGCTTTTTATTGATTAAATCAAGACCCATTAATTTGTTAAAATCTTTTGGATTCTTAATCGAGTCATGATTGAGTAGGGCTCCTGCAATAACCATCCTAGAAGAGATCAAGGGCTTTCTTGTAAAATAGTAATGCATCTCGGTGATAGGAGGTACGGCTAACTTTTCAATTCTTGCCTCTTCATTAACCTCAGCAACAGGAACGTTTCCTTCCAAGAGATTCTTTTGTTTATTACTGCTCATTTTCTTATGACTCCTTTTTGAAGGGTATGAACAAGATCTGATCGCTGGCCTAAGGAAACTCCAACCTGAAACCTTTTAGATCCTCTTTCAACCACCTTTGATGTCAGTCTAAGCATAAAAGTTTTAAATTCTAATAACACTATTTCATAACTGTTAGCTATGCCCAAATGCCCTAAATGCGGAAAAGACGCTGAACAACCTCAAAAGGCTTGGAAATATAGTGTCTATGATGTAAAATCTTTTAATTGCCCTATTTGTAAAACACAGTTTAGAGAATATTCTAAATCAGGAAAACATGCTTTTACCTTAAAACATGAGCGCGGAAAAAAGGGCGGATTTGTCAAGGTATAGGCAAGTTCCCAATTTCTATTGATTAGACCAAAAAAGATAAACTTTGGTTTGCTGAAGCAACCCAACAATTTTGACAAGTTTAGCAGTTTTTTCAGTGTCTGCGTCTTCTATACACTTGATATATTCGGATGTTTTACCGAAGGGTTGGTGGCGACTACCTGTGAATTCTTTTTTGAACCGCGGATGCTTATTTGCGATGAAGACTTCTTTTAGTCTCAGGGTTTGCTCTGGGCTTAACTGCTGAAGCTTTTTAGATACATAAACTATGGAACCCAAAAGTTGCAAATTAAATCCGAAATCAGAGAGCACTTTAGTTATTTTTGAGAAATTCCTTGTTGGCTGTTGTTCAGCTATCTTTCGCATTCCAGCTTTCTCAGCGAAAGGCGAATACTTTGCCATCACCGCGATTAATTCAACGTTTGGAGTTCCTGTTTTGGGTAGTGTTTCTTTGATTAGTTTGGCGCCTAGGCCTATGGTTCGGTATTTTGGGTGTATGACTACTCGGTTTATGGTGCTTAGTTGCTGGTTGATTTGTTGCATGGTCATTTTGGGTAGTACTAGGCGTCTGCCGCAGCAGGCTGGTGGTGGATAAGTGTAGACGATGACTCCGCATAACTCGTCGCCTCTTGTTAGTCTGAATATTTTTCTTGGAACAGAAACTCCATGCCCCCGATAGTGGAAGCCACAGAGTTTTTTCCAGTCTTCTCGGCTGCCTTCTTCTATTTTCATTTCTCTTGTTAGGCTGCATTGGGTTGGGCTTTGGTTGGGGTGGTATGTGATTTGGATTTCTTCCCCAAACCTCTTGTGCACATGTACGCTTGGGTTTAGGTCCTCCTGCAGGTCGCTGTGTGTTGTTGCTGCTATGACTGCTTTTCTGTTTTGCCGTGCGATCTTTTGCAGGTTAAATGCAATTATTTTTGCTGTGTCTCTGTCTAGGCAAGCGGCGAACTCGTCCATCAGCCACCACTGCTTCCCCGACTCAATTAGTTTGGCTATGCGGTAACGGTACTTCTGCCCATCACTCAGCTGCCCGTAGGTTCGCAGGAAAAGAAAAGCATCATTGAGCCCGACTTTGCTTAGCAGTTCC
>CAZQTZ010000231.1:0-2833 GCA_964596465.1 uncultured Candidatus Bathyarchaeia archaeon
AGCGTTCGACTGATAATCGAAAGGTCGCCGGTTCAAATCCGGCTCGGCCCACCATCAAAATATAACATTAGCTTTTAATTAATTGCTTTTTCTTGGGCAAGTATAGCAAAGACTAAATAGTAAACGCCTCAATAGCAGTTAAATTGGAGGTTATTTTATTTGGAACAAAGAGCAACAATTCCCGCATCTAAACGCACAGAATATTCGGGTTCTCCTGCACCGTTTGTAACTTTTCTGGCTTTAGGTATGCTATTCATTGTTGCAGCCATTTTGGCTCAGCCGAACCTGATTTATTTCTTGTTTATCGGCTTAGCTGTACTTATGTTCATCCTATTGACTGCCACCGTAGCTATAAACAAGGAATGGGAAGAAGCGATTATACTTCGATTAGGGAAATTCCAGCGTCTTGTGGGACCAGGCTTTTTCTTTAAATGGCCGCTGATTGAGATATTTCTAAAACAAGACAAACGCATAATCACTTTAGACGTTAATCGACAAGACGTTATGACAAAAGACAACATAAGTGTAGGCATAGACGCGGTAGTCTTCGTTAAGGTGGTAAGTACTAAAGACAGTATCATTAACATCCAGAATCTTTGGAATAGCGTGATGAAAAATGCGCAAACCACAATGCGTGATATAGTAGGAAACGTAGAATTAGATGAGTTGCTAACACGCCGTGAAGAAATCGCCAACCGCATCGAAAAAGTCGTCGAAGAAGAAACAAGTGACTGGGGTGTCGAAATCCAATCCGTAAAACTTCAAAATCTGGAGTTGCCAGAGGATATGAAACGTGTTATTGCACGTCAAGCGGAAGCAGAACGAGAAAAACGTGCGGTTATAATTAAAAGCGAAGGCGAATTGACAGCCGCTGGGAACTTGGAGAAAGCTGTGCAGCAGATGAGCAACCGCGCCATGTACCTACGTACCTTATCTAGCTTAGAAGATATCAGTTATGACCCAAGCAACACCATTGTATTCGCTCTACCACTCGATACCGTGAAAGGCGAAATCGTAGGAATGACTGCTTTAGCAAAAACATCAAAAACTAGCCTAAACAACGAATCTAAGGACCAATAAAATAAAGAGAAATAAAAAAAATCATAATACCCTTTTTTTGAATCCTGAAATAAAATCAGCATATATCACTAAAAGAGCGATTCTCTTCAAAAAACTATCAGTCATAAATGAGGTAAATATTGAATTCAGAAAATTCTTCAATATCAAGAATATTTTCGATTTATTGATATAAAAATAGAAAAAAGGAGATGATGGGGTTACTCCATACCCCATTTCTTAGCTACTTTCACTATGAGGAAAATTACGAAAGCTACAATAATGAAAGTTATCAAAGCTACTAAGAAGCTGCCCACTCCGAATGTCTGACTTCCAGCGGTAGCAGTTAAGGTGGCTAAATCACCTAATCCTGGAATTGCAAGTCCTATTGCAGGCAGTAGTAGATCCTTGACTAAGGATTGTACTAACCCACCTAAGTAGACACCCATAATGAAGGCGATAGCTAATCCAAAGACCTTGTATTTTGAAAGAAAGTCCTTGAATTCGTTCCATAGTCCCTTTGGGGGTTCAGTTACTGGTGCGGGTTTAGGTTCGAGTAATTCGCGGATTTTCCTCAGTTCATCAAGCATTTTTTGGTCAGAAGACATAAAATCACTTAGACTTAATTTCACAGCAGATGCTTTTAAAATCTTCGATAAACTCGATAAAAGAAAATCTCTAACAAACTATCAAAAGATTGATTCTATCTTGAATAAGATAAAAAGCAAACAGAATAAGATTTCAATCATAGAGGGATTTACATTTAAAGTAAAAAAGAATTACTAAATTTTTTTTAACTGAGCAGATTAGAGGAGCATATCAGGATCGAAAAACAGAGACTAAGGAAAGAGCAAATGGATGGGAAAAATAAGACTTTAAGACTAAAAGGAAACCTATAATTTATGGATAGGAGTAATTAGCACAAACAATAATTGATGTGTTAGAAATGACTGAACGCGATAACCTAACTGACCCTAAAATATCAAAAGAATATGCTAAAACCATGACCAGCAGCTATAACGAATTAGAAACCCTAAGAACTGAATTACAGAACCTGATGGTGAAATTTGGATTAAGAGCACTAAAACTGTACCAAACAGGAACTAATGTGCCCTTGCAGCCAATGCAGATGGCATATCTGATTAAATATGAACTCACCAACGCCATTGCAGATGTACAAGAAGCTAAAAGTATGGAAGCCATAATCAATCAGACAAGAGAAGAATGGAAAAAACAACAAGAGGAACAAAAATAATTTTTCCTTTATCCTTCCTTTCTTAATTTAAAAAATCATTTAACATATTAGAATTATTTAGCTAAGCTATATTGGCGGTCGCGTGTGGCTTTGGTTTAGCCCATCAAGCTTCATCCATTTCTCAAATTCCTTTGAGGGAAGATATTTTTTATAAAGTTGTGGTCTGAATGATTCTAGAAAGAGGTTTTCTTTTCCTGCGTACTCTGCTGCAGTGACTAAATAATGATGTGAGTTCAGAGCTGCCTTAAAAATTGGCGCTGCTTTCTTTTGCCATTCAGCATCTCTTAATGCATGATGTTCAAAAATTGTCATCGGAATAATTTGAACTATCTTTTTCAGATTTTCAATAGCTAAGAGGATTTTGTTTTCTGATACTTTTGAACCGCTAAGGTAGAAGGGTGGACCTCCGAGCATTAGTACATCGGGTTGCTCAGCTAGAATTATTTCAAGTGTCTTTTGCGACATTGGTCCTTGTATATCAGGGGCAAACATGAATCGCTCTCCTTGATAATCTATTGTAAC
>CAZQTZ010000232.1:0-2801 GCA_964596465.1 uncultured Candidatus Bathyarchaeia archaeon
TTTACTATGCCAGATATAAACTGATTTTTTTACACCGTCGCAGCTAATGTCTTCTATGTTTGGATCACGCATTAAAGAGTCAATTTTTCCAAAACCTACTAAGTCACGTTCTGCATGATAGAGAATTTTATACCAAGAAACATCTGGAAGCCAACCTAAGCTGATTCTGTATTTATCTACAATTTTTTTAGCTTCGTCAGCGAAGAATTTTCGGGGATCTACAATTTCTTCTTTTGGAGATTCAATTTCTGCTAGAAGAATTTCTAATATATTATGATAAACATCTTTTTCAAGTGGGTCAAGTTGCAGTTCATCAAGAATATACTTGTACTCACCTGTTTTTGGATTTTGGACTATTACTACATGGGAGAAGGGTTCATAGAGAGGATATTTTTCAATGACCTTCATGCCACGTTGTGTAGGTTTAGGTGCAGGTGGCGGAATAGGTTGTTGTTTAGGTTTCTTACCTAAGTTAAGATTAATTTTTATTTTTTTAAGGTTAATTAGACCAGATAGGGATGGTTTTTGAGGTGCTTTTGACATTTTCCCCACTCGATATTGCAGGGTAGCGGCTCACGTCTATTAAATATTATGTCGTGTGATGCCATATTGAACATATGTAGAACAGAACTACAAATTCAACGCGAAAAGACATATTCAGTAAAAAGAAAATCATAAATCCTGCAAGAAAGGATTAACTCGACGCTCCTGACCAATTGTCGTCGAAGGCCCATGTCCGGAGTATACCACAAAATAATCTGGTAATTGAAGCAACTTCTTCAGAGAATTCCGCATCTGTAAATCAGAGCTTCCCGGAAAGTCAGTGCGCCCAATTGATCCTGCGAATAGAGTATCTCCGCTAAAAATCTCAGTTTCTCCTATAAGCAGAATACTACCTCCACTGTGACCGGGAGAATGAATAGCCTTTAAGGTTACATCCCCAAATTTCACATAATCATTATCGGACAACAAAATATCTGCAGGCGGCGAAACAGAATTGAAGCCGAAATAACGGGCAGTCTCAATGCCTGTTTCACCAAGCATATAGGCATCCTCTTTATGGATACAGATTGGAATATTAAAACGGCTTTTTACTAGACCGTTTCCGCAGGAATGATCTGGATGACCGTGTGTGTTAACTATAAATTTTAGATGAAAATCGCTATTCTTAATATAAGAAAAAACTCGTTCAGCCTCTTGATTTAAAATAAAACCTGGATCAATAATAACAGCTTGCTTTGTTTCTCGACAACTGACAACATAGCAATTTGAGGAAAAATCCCCGACACAGAACATTTTTGTCATCAACATAGCATTCTCTCTTTAACTTAATCGGTAATAAGAAATAAAGTCATCCTAATATAATAGAGGTAATCCCTAAAACCAGTCTAATTTGGATGCTATTACTTTAAGAGAATTATTAATGTTTTGAGAGATGGTACGTGAAAATTTGATAGCCTGAAGCGAATTTTTTAAGAAAATATACATTGAAATAGTTATTCTCGTCTTAGATTTGCTTTATTGTAAACGTAAGTATGACAAAAAGAGTTTAGTTCATAGAATAATTACTACTGGCAAGTCAGTAACTTTAGTAATGCTGGCGGCTATTTCGGGGACTATAGATAATGTCATTTAGGAATAACGCTTCAACTATTCAAGAAGAAAATAATAGCCAAATACTTAAAAGAGTAGAGAATTGGAAATGCCGACTTATCGATCTATCTAAACGAAATAATTTATTATTTTTTAAACAAACTAAGCGAAGTAGCCTTGCCGTAAATATCCCCGACGCAATTACCATGTTTAATAAGCTAGTACTGAAAAAGAACCGTTTAGAATTCTGGATGCCGCCTGAAGAAGAAATTACACCAATAAACAATAATTTTGGGATTTTACAAAAAAATCAAACTTCGAAAGAAAAAGAGCACCCCCATGCGAATCAAATTATATGTCAAGGTGTTAATAGAAAAGACCTTGAAGGCATACTAAAAAATCTTCATAGACGTTCGCTCTCCGATTACAGAGAGCGCGGTGTTCGAATTCTTCATGCTGCTTTTGGAATGCTCATATGGAAGGATATAATGACTTTAGAGGAGGTTCAATCACCTCTTATAATGGTTCCAATAGAGCTTTCCAAAGAAACAATACGTAAACCCTTTACTATTTGCGTCCCACAAGTTGAAGAAGAGGCTGTTTTGAACCCAGCATTAAAAGTAAAACTGAAAAGCGATTATAAGATTGATTTGCCGCCTTTGCCTGAAGAATGGGAAAACGATAGTTTATCCAATTATTTTGAATCTTTAAACAGAATTGTAGCTGAACAGGGCTGGAAAGTAGAAATAACTCTTCAAATCGGGCTTTTCTCATTCCATAAACTTGTGATATACAATGATTTGGATACAAACGCGCAATTGATTATTCAGCATCCCATAGTTAGAGCTATCGCAGGAGTTAAAGATTCAAGGCTATTGATAGATGGATTACCAGAGGAAAAAGACGTAGATAAAATCGAGATCCCGGAAGGCACCTTCCGTGTTTTAGATGCTGACAGTAGTCAAAGAGTATCAATAGATTATGCGATGGGAGGCCAAAGTTTTGTCATGCAAGGGCCACCTGGAACGGGTAAGAGTCAAACAATAGCCAACATTATAGCTGAATGTATTGCGCAAGGAAAATCAGTTCTATTTGTAAGCGATAAAATGGCGGCTCTTGAGGTAGTATATAAGCGATTGAGCGATGTTGGACTTGCCCATTATTGTCTTGAACTTCATAGCAGTAAAGCAAACAAACAGGAAGTTGTT
>CAZQTZ010000233.1:0-2792 GCA_964596465.1 uncultured Candidatus Bathyarchaeia archaeon
ATTACGTAACCAGAAGGATGTTGGTGGTGCCAGGATATTCAAAATCAAAGGTGGCTACGAAGTAGGATGGAGATACACTTGGCATAGGTAACCAATGTTTTAACTAATCCCCTTTGGATTAAAAGGAGTAAGTAAGGAATGAAGCACAAAGGAGCAATTTAATAAATGAACGATATTTTAATGGTGGTAATAATCGGCGGTATAGTATTCTTATTGTTAGGGATGCTGGTATTTGTTAAGGAATTTTATAAATTTAAGACAGACGGCAAAGTGCTTGTCAGGTGCTTAAACAGGTTTGACGAAGAAGAAGATTATCTAGTTAAGGTTGACGGAATGATTACGCAACCTAACAAAAAGAACAGGTCGTACGTTGTTAAACCGAAGCAAAAGCTACACAGAGTAGAAGATGAAAACGGCAAAACATATTTCGTGCCTTATGACGATACCGAAATCGGCAAAAAGAAAACAGTGCAGATAACAAATCCAGACACAGGCGAAGAACGGCAAATTAAAGTTACTGTCAAAGGTGTTGAATACTCTGGCAGTTGTCACGAAATTAAATATCCGCAAGGCCTATTCCGGTGTTTGCAAGTTAAGATTAAATGCATAGACGAAAACGAAGGCAACCCAAACGCAATCAATCGTTACGGTTCCCAGGATGCATTGAATATAACCGACGATGAAATCGGCGCAATTAAATCAGAACAATTCTCCCAGGTAGTCGTGCAAACAAGTAAAGACTTCGGCGATTTACTGGATAAATTCAAATCGTTAATCAAGGAAAAAATCAGTCCGATAATTGTATATATTATGCTCGCTGTTTGTGTTTTAGGCATAGGCGGTTGTATTTATCTTATCTATACCCTGCCTGCAAAGATTTGGGGAGGCTAAAATGGAAGAGATAGAAAGGGAACAATCGCACGAAGATAAAATTGACTTAACGCAAATAGCATTAAACACGCCTAAGGATAAAATGGCACAACTTACTATAATTCCTACTGGAGCGACTTTAGCTTTTGCGGGCAGTAAAACATTGCAACAGTTTGGAAAAAGGGGCTTCCGTAGGAACGGCGAAACTAAAATGGAATACTTGATGGACAGAATATTCGAGTATAGCCGCAGTAAGGATGGAATGATGTTAAGCAGTTTGCTAAAACTGGCACAAACACAGATTGAGGTAACGCCTGTTGAGAGTGATGGAATGGGCAAGAGTAAACTGTTTAATATGGGGTAATAAGGGGGTAATAAGTATGAATAATACATTAGACCTTGAATTATTAGAAGAGCTTTACGACCTGTCCGAAGAACGTGGCACGGAAGCCTACGAACTCAACGAAGGCTTGACTGACGGGGAAATAAAAGAAGCTGAATTCTTTAACCAATTCCGATGCGGCATTATGGTTATAACGGGGGACCCCGGGGCTGGCAAAGATACTTTTATGCACTACATCCTTTGGAAGTTAAAATTGCTATTCAAGGATTTCAGGGTACTGCTGGACAGAAAACCTAGATTGCTATTCGGGCAATATACGCCTTTTGACGAAAGCATATTAATCGAAGAGTGGAAAGGATTATCGCAAAAGTACAAAAGCGGCAAAAGTGATATTAAGCACGACTTTGCTAAATTTAGTGAACACAAAGATGAATTAAATGCGATAATTGAAAGCTGGAACGCTGGACACGAAGGCTTGTTTACTAACGCAGGGTTAGGCTTAACAGAATTCTGGCGATATTTTAACAATCGTGAGCCACACAATCCGATTAATAGGGCTTGTCAGCCGCTAATGAAGCGTTACAGACATTTAGGATTGCTAGTAATCGGCACTACTCCATATTTAGAAGAACTTGATCAAAAACGTTGCCTGCAATACATCACACACGAATTGCGTTGTATGCAAACTACTAAAAAAGGTGTACACGTTGGAGTGTTGTTGCGCAGGCGGTTTTTCAACGGAACTAGCGTTGTGGTTACGGCAGACGAAAATCCTCCTGCTTTAGTATTAAATGCCCTGCAGCCACGTGAAAGGTTAAACGGCAAATGCTATTATGACTTGTTCAATAGTTGGGAAAAGGGAGAAAGTGTTGTTAAGGCAAAATTATCATAAAAGGCAGGTGAAATTAAAATGGAATTAAGCGACATCAAAAACAGCATAAGTGGAATGCTTAACAGGAATAATGCCAAACTCTTGGGCAGTGATATTATCGAACTAACTGCAAAGGGCAAATACATTGCCGAAAACGAGGCTTGGAGTGGCAAGCCTGCACAAGTATTAATGATACTTGACAGGGGCAGTGCTACAATCAAAGAGATTGCAGAAGACACAAGATTGCCGATTGTTACTGTCAAGGAAATTGTCGAGCAACTAATGCGTAAAAGGTTAGTGCAAAAGATTAGTTACGGAGGCGAGCAATAATGGACACGGCAACAGTATTGTTGTTAGGAGTTTTGCTATTTGCAGCAATTGTAATGTCAATAGCTTCCTTTGTAACGCACAGAGGTTCTATTGCCTTTGTTAGTGTGTTATTTTGGTTAGTGGTAGTAATATGGAACTTTATTCAGGCAGCTGGTACTTGGAACATCTATATGATACTCGGATTTGCGGGAATAGTTATGATAATAGTAATGCCGATTGAAGCAATGTTCCTTAACAAAGGTGAAGAAGCGGCTACTGACAAACTGGAAGAAAAGAGTGCAATGCAAGCAGCACTAGAAGAGATGGATGCTAAAAATAAGAATATAGCAGAAAGGCGTTCAAAATGGAACTACTAGATAATGATGTTGTAGGCAAAAT
>CAZQTZ010000234.1:0-2789 GCA_964596465.1 uncultured Candidatus Bathyarchaeia archaeon
ATTCCACCTGCTCTATGAATTCGATCGACTGTTTCGTCCGCACTTAAACCTCTTGGAATAACCTCATGCACATTAAGACCAACAATATGGCCATGCTTGCTTGAAACTTCTATTCCCGGAATTATTAGAAAATCAGTCTGTTTAGAAAACTGTCTAACGCCTTCTATGCAGTTATGGTCAGTTATAGCTACAGCATTTAGTCCACTTTGCTTACTGTAAAATACGAGATCTTCTAGGGTTATCACTGAATCAGAGTACACAGTATGCACATGCAGGTCGGCTCGAATTCGCATCCTAAGTCGCGCTCTTTTTTGCCCTAATTTTCATAAGCTGCTCTTCAAGCAGCTTCTCATCGGCTTCAATTTTCTTAAATAATGGTTGAGGTTTTGCTATTATATGTCCAGGTTGTAAAGAGATTAGAGCCTCATTCCAACTAGTTTTTTGGATACTTCCTGATAATTTCAGGGTTTGCCAAATTTGTTCTGCAGTGTTTGGCATAAAAGGCGCTGAAACTACAGCAAGTGCTTTTACTATTTGCGCTGCAACATAGAAAATTGCAGCTGCACGAGCTGAATCTGTTTTAAGCAACTTCCAAGGCTCTTTTTCATTTAAGTATTGATTGCCTAATCGAGCTAAGCGAATAAGCAGGTTTGCCGCTGATTGCAGATTTACTAATTCAAGCTCTTCTGCAAGTTCGTCAACTTTTTCACGAACAATATTTAGCACCATTTCATCGTCTGCATCCATCTTCTGTGACTTTGGAATTGCCCCGTTGAATTTGGAGGTTATGAAAGTTAATGTACGATGAATAAAATTCCCGTAGGTATCGTTTAAATCCGCGTTGATTTTTTCGATGAAAAAGTCCCAGCTAAAGTTGGAATCCTTTGCTTCTGGACGAGTGACCATGAGAAAGAAACGCCAATAGTCTACTGGAAAAATTTCTAAAGCTTCATCTATCCAAATTCCTATCTTTCTGCTTTTACTGGCTTTTTCGCCTTTAAATTGCAGAAATTCTGTTGCTGAAACATTCCAAGGAAGATTGTAATCTTCACCTGAAGCCAACAACAGCGCAGGCAAAATTATTGTATGAAATGGTATGTTATCTTTGCCTACAAAATACAGTGTTTTTGCATCTCTATTAAACCAGAATTCTCGCCATTTTTCAGGCTGCCCTATTTTTTCACATTGCTCAATAGTTGCTGAAACATAACCCAAAACAGCCTCTACCCAGACATAAATGGTCTTACCCTCTGCACCTGGAAAAGGAGCAGCTATACCCCATTCGACATCGCGGGTAACAGCGCGGGGTTTTAGACCCTCTTTTATCCAGTTTAAACTAAAATTTCGAGCGTTAATTGGAATCTGCTTATTCTCTTCTAAGAATTTGCATAAGGGTTCAGCAAATTTTGAAAGATCGATATACCAATGTTTGGTAGTTTTTGTAATGGGTTTATTATGGCATATTATGCAGTAAGGTTCAATCAGAGTTGTTGTTTCAAGAAGTTTACCGCATTGATCGCATTGATCTCCACGTGCCTTTTCATATCCACAATAAGGACATGTGCCTTCCACGAACCGGTCAGGTAAAAAGCGTTGATCATGTTCACAGAACAACATTTGGGTTTCTTGACTGAAGATATACCCATTATTGTATATCTTCATAAGGTGCTGTTGAACAAACTGTTTGTGCACTGGGCTTTCAGTGCTTGTATAATTGTCGAATGAAGCATCCCATCGTCTAAATAACTCAGCGACTTTTGCATGGTTGCGGTCAGTAAGTGCCTTGGGAGATATATTCTCCTTCATGGCTTCTACTTCTATTGGAGTACCATGAGTATCGGAACCGCTAACCATCATAAGGTCTGCACCCTTTAAACGATAATATCGCGCAACAACATCAGCGGAGAGAACTGAACCTACCAAGTTCCCTAAGTGAGGGGTCACATTGATGTAAGGCCAAGCTGAAGTAACAAGAACTTTTTCAGGCATAACCGTCACTACATTCTAATCTGCTTATACATCCAAGTAAGCTATTTACTTTACCTAAAACAACAAACAGAAACATATGAGCTAATTAGTCTTATACAAATGTTAAATCAACAAATAAATAGCACTGTTTTACTACCTCAATAATCCAAAATTATTAGTAGAAATTCCCAACAATTTTCTAATTATTGAGCCAATTGTGAAGCGGGGGTATCATATTTTACATATATATGGTTGTCATGAAGGTGAACAACTAAATCTACTTTGCAACTTTTACAGTAGGCAGTATTCCACCTTATTTTATCTTCAACGGTTATTTTTACTCCGCAATTAGGACAGTGAATAGATACCATATGATATAATTAAGAATCCACATTATTGTTATTGTGTGTGTTATTTTTGCGATAGCCAATTTTTAATTAAAAGCCCATCTGAAAATACCCATCATAAAGGTTATTACCGAATTTTTTGAGTATATTTATAATTTAAACAGTCAGAATATCGATAGTAGAAGTAAGATGAAAAGAAAAGCACTCAGATACCTTATTGTTGTATTCTTTGTTTTAACAGTCATATCTTTGTGTAGAGTAAACATTCTTTCTGCTGAGCAATCAAAAAGAGAAGACTGGTTCATGTTTCATAATGATTTGCAGCATTCAGGAAATTCAAATTCAAGCGGACCAACAACAAATCAGACATTATGGCGCTTTAATACAGGCGGACCTGTAGATTCACCTATAGTTTCAGAAGGCGTGGTCTATTTCGGTTCATTAGATGATAAGGTCTATGCAGCGAATGCTTCA
>CAZQTZ010000235.1:0-2762 GCA_964596465.1 uncultured Candidatus Bathyarchaeia archaeon
CGCCTAAAAAATTAATACTTTTAGTTGGATTACCTGGCACTGCGTATATTGGTAAATTATCTGTAGATTATTTAGTACAACAACTTAAAGCTGAACCTATCGCAGAGATATATTCAAAGCATTTTCCGCCTTATGTTATAATTAAAGAAGATGGGCTAGTGGAGCTTTTACGTAATGAACTACACTGGTTCCGTAATGAAGATGGTCATGATGTCATATTCCTGACTGGTAATTCACAGGCTTTTTCGCCTGAAGGCCAGTATGAAGTCGCAGAAACGATTTTAGAATGGGCAATTAATCAGGGTGTTGAAAAAGTTTTTAGCGTGGCCGCATTGGTAACAGACAAACCCTTCGATTCCCCTAGTGTTTTTTGTACCGCAACAAGCTCCGAGCTATTGGAGAATATGAAGAAATACAATATTCAGCCTCTAAACGAAGGTATAATTGGCGGAGAAAACGGATTAATTATTGGTCTAGCTAAGAAGAAAAATGTTGAAGGAATATGTTTACTTGCTGAGACGCATGGATATCAAACTTCCTCAGGGGAATATGTTACCGATGCGAAAGCAGCCAAAGCAGCTTTAAATTTACTTAACAATATTTTGGATCTGAAAGTTAACATGGAACCGATGGATAAACAGGCAAGCCAGATGGATGAGCTAATAGCAAAAATGGGTGAAATCGAAAGACGTGTTCGAGAAGAAATGGAACAATCAGCTAAAAAGCCCAGCTATGTCACCTAAATGGGTGTGCAGAAATGGATAAAGGCGTTTATATAAAACATTATAGTGCACCTGAATTGGATAATCCGGTTGCCATAGTAGGCTCGCCTGGATTGCGCTCTGTTGGCAAACTTGTAGTTGATAACCTAATTTCTAAAACTAACGCAAAGTTATTTGCAGAGTTATATTCGCCTTATCTGCCATCAGTATACGAAACAAAACCATCATATGCTGCCCATCCAGCTTTTCCGGGCGGAGGAGGCGCCATAACAAGTTTAGGTGAGCTTGATTTGCCAAAAATTCAATTCTATTTCTGCGACACTCCTGAGTTAATAATCGTTAAAGGATATCATCCAAATTTCTCAGGGCAATATGTCGTTGCGGAAAAAGTAGTTGCATTACTCGCTGAACTTAAGGTAAAAAGGATGGTAGTCGTAGCTGGTTTTGGGTCAAAGGATAAGAAAATTTGCTGTGCTGCAACAAATCAGCAATTGCTTGATGAAATGAAGGAAAAATATGAGATAGGAATAGCTTATAAAGGGCCATTCATGGGCTTTTCAGGACTGGTTTTCGGTTTAACTAAACTAAAAAACATTGAAGCCATCTGTCTTTTTTCAAGTACTCAACCAAAAGAGGACGATTTAGAATTTCCTGATAACGATGCTTCTGAACGAGTTATAGATAAACTAAAACAAATAATAAATTTTTAAATTCAGATATTTAATTAACCTTTACCTTAGATTTAGCAAGCCGAGGTAGCAATTAATAATTTTCAATTTAAGCCTCTCCCGAAAAAAGAATGATTATTAACGTCCATTCCATTATCGGCTACTGCTTTTATTAATTATAATTTAGAATTAAGCAATATTGGCTTAAATTACCTTAGAAAGCTTTAATTAAAGTAGAACATAATGGTTTGGCTGAGATTGGTCAAATAAGTGTTCACACAGTCGGTGAACGTCGAAATAGATATCAATCAGGTTAGAGAAAAATTTCAAGAGCGTGCGGGATTGCCCAAGCCTGGTATGGGGCAGGCCTGCTAAGTCTGTGGTCGAAAGGCCGCGTGGGTTCAAATCCCACATCCCGCGCTTAATTCTTATATAAAAAAGATTTTTTGAAAAAAAAGGGAGGATTTCCCTTAAACTACGGCGGAGGCGGGAGAGTCGCTTGCTCTTTGTTAAACAATTTAAGGCCAAATAGAGCCAGTATTGCGCCTGCGCCTAAATCACAAAGCGCTCCTAAGAGTCTGAAAACCGCTTCAATTGACATAGGCCCAAAATCTACTATTTCGTAGATTCCCCACAGGAAAAATGATGCTGCCCAGAAGAGTAAAAGAATATCAACAATTTTTCTTTAGTGAACATTTTAAGGAAATGCATTCCTAATAGAGCAAAGCCAAGTAAGCCAAGCATAATGCCTGCTAAAAATTCCATAAGATTGCTAAGTAATGCTAAACCTGATAATGCGGTGTTCAGATGGAATATATAGTATGCCAATGAGCTTAGATTCCAAAAGAAAAGTGAACCTGCCCATAGCAGAACAAAATATGTGATGAATTTCTCCTTTTCCAATAATTCAACAATACTCTTTGCTGTAATCATATCAAAATCACTGAATGTGATTATTACGCGATTTATTTAAAAAGCTTTGCAAGGGCAATTCTATACCCTGAAAGTTCGGTAAATGAATTTGATTTTTCGCGTCTAAACTTTTACTTGCTGATTTATAGAATTTTTTGTATATAAATAATCTACACATTCGCTAAGACTTTTATATTCATCAAGATTTTCGCCTGAAGCATTTTGAAGATTTTGACGAAAAATCGCCTCAAGATAATTATATCCTGGACCGAAAAACATCTTTAGGGCTTCTTCAAAGTGTTTAATGTTTGCAGATGTGTTTTGCCATGATATCCCAAGCGCATTATCTAAGTGGTAAAGTAATGCTTTTTTGGGGCTCTCTCCGAGAACATCAAGACCTTGTTCTATTGCTCTTAAAACAATGCTTTCAATTGGAGGTTTAGGCAAAATTCTGCACCTT
>CAZQTZ010000236.1:0-1038 GCA_964596465.1 uncultured Candidatus Bathyarchaeia archaeon
CGCCGCATTAGGTATAATATTTGGCAAAGGCCTAACAGATGGGCCTTTTTTGATTATAGGGAACGCATTTATTTTCTCTTTAATTCCTGTGGTAATCGTTTTGTTGTTAGTGAAGCGTAGAGGGGCAACTCCTGAGACTATTATTTTATCGGGAATAGCAATAATGTACATCTTCTCCGCAATAACCACTTTGCTACAGTATTTTGCTGAATCAAACGCTGTTGCTGCTACAGTGTTCTGGGCAATAGGTGATTTATCTAGAGCAGCATGGTGGCAACTTCCCTACATATTTATAGTACTAGTTATATGCATTGCGATTAACCTTAAACTATCTTGGGATCTAAACATAATGAAAATGGGTGATGATAGCGCAAAGGCATTAGGTGTCGAGGTAAATCGGGTAAGAACCCTAACTTTAATAACGGCGTGTTTATCTACTGCAACCGTTGTAAGTTTTACTGGTCCTATTGGTTTTATTTGTCTAGTTTCTCCTCACATCTGTCGTGCAATAATAGGTGGCGATGAAAGATATTTAATTATATCATCCTGTCTCTTTGGTGCAATATTATTGCTATTCGCAGACATCTTGGCTAGACGATTAATTGCTCCGATAATTCTGCCAGTAGGAGCCATAACTGCATTTCTAGGGGGGCCTTTACTGCTGTACTTGTTACTAAAGCGGAAGATGACTCATTGACTTATATTTACCTTTAATTTCCTCAATAGGAGAATAAATCTTATCATCAGATTTATTTACACTCAAATAATTAATTGAAAAAATTTAACTTAATCTGGATAATCAAGCGCCTTAAGCATACTGCCTGCATAATAGCCCTCTAAGTCAATAGTTACATATTTGAAACCAAGATGTTTTAATTTACTGTTTATCTTATCGAGAATTTCTGAATTAAATAGAAGTTCTCTTTCGTCTTTTTCTACCTCTATTCTCGCTAATTCTTCATGTTCTCTTACACGAAGTTGATTAACTTTTATGATTTCTTTTATTGTCAGTTTAATTTCATCTGTTTTTCTTTGGTA
>CAZQTZ010000236.1:1048-2761 GCA_964596465.1 uncultured Candidatus Bathyarchaeia archaeon
CTTCCTCAATTCAAGTTTGCTAATGGTTATTTTTTGATTATATGGTATTCTCGATGCTAGGCAAGGTGAAGAAGGCTTGTTTTGCACTGAAAGGTTCCTTTTTTTAGCAATATCGCGTATTTCGTTTTTAGTATATTTGTTTTCACCCCATGGGCTATATACATTAGCGAGTTTTTCAACCGCTTTATACCCTGGTCGATGGTTTGTTAAATCACTGTAATTTGTGCCTTCAAAAACTACCTTAAATCCCATTGCGTTTGATAGTTTTAGTAATTCAACGAGAAATTCTCTTTTGCAGAAGTACAGCGATTTTCTGGATTTTTTATAAAGTTCTCGTTTAACCTCTCTTTGGTTTCAATTGTAAAGATTTTAATGCCGATTTCTTTGGCTACCTCTTTAGCCTGAATTAACTCTTCTGCAGAATAAGTTGGTGATTTAGCAGCCACAGCTACAGCTTTTTCTCCCAAGACTTCACGGCAAACCGATGCTAACGTCGCGCTGTCTACTCCTCCTGAAAAGGCTATTATAGCGCCATCTTTTCCTTTTTCAGCAATAAACCGATTTAGATTCAAAAATTTTTCATCTGATTGATTTGTAGACGGGTCTTTCATTTCTCAAGAAAAACCTCTCTGGCTTTTTCTGTTGCAATTTGGTTAATTTCCCTCAGCGATTTATGGGTTTTTTCGGCTATTCTTCTAAGATCTTCAAACTCTGGTTTGATGTTTAGGACTGTACCTTTTTTGTCCTTAACCACTTTTACGTTTACACGTTCTTTTGATTCATTAACGAATATGTGCATTTGGTGAAGTTCCCGGTTTAGGATATGTCTTTTATTGGTGAGGATTCTAACGCCCAGTGTGCCCGTTTCCTCCATGATTATTCGGGAAAGATGTTCGGTGTCTTTTTTGGCTGCCACTACTCTTAGGATTTGCCCAGGTCGATTCTTTTTTGTGAAAATAGGAATTATGCTGACATCTCTTGCTCCTTCAGCAAGTAATTTATCGACTGAATATCCTACGACTTCTCCTGTTACATCATCAAGATTAGTTTCTAAAATAGTGATTTCCTCTTCTATTAATCCCCCTTCTTCAGATTCGCCAATGACTATTCGTAGACAGTTAGGCATTTGCGGAAATTCTTTAGTTCCTACACCATATCCAACCTTTAACGGCTTCATCGGAGGATAAAATTGACTAACTTCGTCTATCAAATTAACTAATATAGCTACTCCCGTGGGTGTAGCTAATTCCGCCTCAATAGGTCCCCCCTTAATGGGGTAGTTCTTTGATTGCAAGATGGCCAAGGTTGCTGGGGCAGGACAAGGGACAATGCCATGAGAAAACTTGATTGTTCCGCCGCCAACAGCAACTGGTGTCCCAAAAATTTTTCCCTCAAACAATCCGAGGCTTTCTAAAGCAACTGCCACACCGATTATCTCTGCGGGCGTATCGATTAATCCAACTTCATGTAAATGGACATCAGCCAGATTGTTTCCATGCAGTTCTGCTTCAGCGTTAACCAAAGAGCGAATAGCCTTTGAGGTGAACTGATTTGCTTTTTCAGAAACTAGCACCTTTTTAGAAGTTTGTTCAACAATTTCTATGAGTTGTTGACCACTTATTTTCGCTAAAGCTTTAGCGGTGATATCAATTTGGGTAGCTTGGAATTCTCCTCGATTAACCTGATTTATGGTTATTTTTACATCGCTGTAGT
>CAZQTZ010000237.1:0-2752 GCA_964596465.1 uncultured Candidatus Bathyarchaeia archaeon
TGCAATGAACAACACAATCCCAACGATGGGTAATACTGGTGCAACTTCTAGGCCTCTTGCAAAATGGAGGACAAGGTCCACAACAATTAATATTCCTCCAATTCCAAGGAGTCGACCTTTGTTTGATAATAATATTTCCAGTCCACCACTTTTCCCACTTTCTCCCTCGTCGCTTCCAATCTTGCTACGTCCACTTTGTTGGTATTTCCCCTCGTTACGAGTAACTGCAAGTGCACACTTTGGGGGTGAGGTTAAACACCCCAAGACAGAATGAACGGCCGAATTGAAGCTCGCCGGTTTAACACAAAATTAGCGGAAAACGCTATTTGTTCTCTTTTTGTCATTATCTTTCAACTAAAGAATAAGTTTGGCAAGCAGTTAAGGCTTGTCTTCTCATTTCACCTACACTCATTTCCCGGCAAGGCGGCGAGAGCGATCTGACTTCTGGCACGAGATGATTGATAACGTTTTAATTTTTGTATGAGTTAGCTAAACGGGCTATGTGGCGTTTTGGTTTCTTCTTCCATGAAATGGCCTTTGGGCTGCTAAGTGTATTCATTCCCCTGTATGTGATGACTTTCAAAGATACTGGTCTGCTGGGAGGACCATTGGTTAGTCTGGGAATAATGATTTCTGTCGCAGTGTTTTTCACTATTCCTGCCTCATTCCTCTGGGGATACTTGTGTGATGCAAAACGTCAATACAAACCATTTATTCTGCTTTCTTTCCTATCATCTGCGCTGATCCTTTTCCTTCTTACACTTCCATTTACTCAAAACATAATCGCATTTTTTGTGCTCTACGTCCTAATGGCGGTACTTCACGTAGCGCACGAAGCTCCAAAGAATGTCCTTATAGCCGAACATTACAGCCGAGACCAATGGGAAGGATCATTTGGACTATACGAAGGTCTTACAGAAATCGGCTTCATAATTGGGTTAGCAATAGGTTTGTTTGCGTTTGCTTCATCCTTAAGCTTCAGCATCGTAGCGACCTATACTCTCTATTCGTGCAGCGGTTTGAGCTTGGCCGCCTTCTTTGTTTCATTTTTCTTAGTGGCTGATCCCCTCATAATTTTTGAGCGACGATTAGTTGGGATAGAAAGAAAAATTGACTACATTTATCGTGGGGTTCAAGCCTCAAGCAGACTTATGGACGGATTGCCATGGGACGGCAAAGTTAAACAAGCCAATTTTACTGGATTCGCATTCGCCATTGTTCTTTTTTCGTTGGCATCTGCAATCTTCTTTACTCCCTTGCCTGTTTTTCTAAAGACAGAATTGCAACTATCAACAAGCTTGGTTTATATAATCTATATCTTGAACTCCACTGGGACGATGGTTGGCTACTTCATTGTCGGTAGAGGTGCTCGCATAATGAACATAAGAAAACAGCTGCCACGGTTCATCTTGTTGCGCAGCTTGTTGCTGTTTGCGCTTGTGACCGTGGTTCAGTTTGTGCTATCGCCCAATCTCTTAACTGGAGGAATATTACTGTTGATTGGATTTGCTTATTCTGGGTACCATATTTTAATGCTTTCCGTTTCAATGGAGCTTATACCGTCGGGCAAGAGCGGAGTGTTTGACGTTTTGGTAGGCTTAGGAGCAGCCTCTGGTTCTTTCCTGGGCCCTTTTCTTGCTCAGAATCTAAACTATCTTTTAACTTTCCTAATTGCTGGAATAGTTTTTCTTGTTGCGTTCATTTCGATAAAAGCGTTTGGCTGAACTAAAATTAGATAATTCTCTGAAGCAAAACCTCTCAAAAAAGCTTGGTATGCTCTGGCGTTTTTTCTATCGCGCAATCGCGCAACTTTAGCTTCTATTTTTATCGTCTTGAGTTGTCCAAGTAGATACGTTCATGTTTTCCTGTTTCGATTTTACTGCTTCAGATAGGTGTTCTGCAGTAGTCTCCTTATTTTCAACTTCGAGGATGATTTTCTTATATCGATTGTGATTGAGGTTGATGGTGATACACTTGTTAGGATCATGCATCTCCAAAAACACGATGCCATCCGAAGTCACATATCTGCAGTCCTCAAGTTTTCCAAGAAAGCGAGCACCAGCCACACTCAAGTGTTCAAAAAACCTTGCCGAGACTTTTTCTGTAGATACTGAACCTATATTCTTAAGTGGAACAGAAAGGGTTCGTTGCAAGCTAAATATCTCATCAACTTCCTTTGAGTTGAAGACCAAGCATCCGGCTTCAATTCTAACATTCCAAATCATTTCTGTCTCACCGCTTAAAAGAAAGCAGCTAATACTAATAAAGCCTACATATAGGATTACAACTGATTGTTACCGTTGGCAATGGCTCTTTCTCTCATATTCGCTTGTTTCTTTGCTTCGCATTTGGATGATGTTATGCGTTGAATTGACTACGCCAACGGATTTCTACAAGATTTGAATTTTATTTGTGCCAAAAATCTTAAAAGAACAAGCTACCCTATATTCTGTGGTGGACTTTTTGAGTAGACTAAAAGAGAAAAATAACATCGTTGACAAAGAAAAACCGTTCAAATGCAGTTTCTGCAGCCGTAAATTTGAAACTCGTCTAGAGCTTACAACACACAAAAAAGAGCGACATGGCGTTGTTTAAAAATTAACTGAAAGCTATTTGACATATTATGGTAGTATCCTTTCACTTATCGCCTTATGCCTATTCGCAGTTTTGTTTTTGCGAGTGGTTTTGATTTGTTTTAAACGCTTATCTAACCGGTCAGAGATTCTGTCAAAGACATCAAGAAGTGACCAGC
>CAZQTZ010000238.1:0-2709 GCA_964596465.1 uncultured Candidatus Bathyarchaeia archaeon
GTAGCAGCTGTTTAATCGGCCACAGCATCTGCAACGTACATAATCAAGGGGTACTGGAGCGGGAAAAGACACCTGAAATTGCACTCAGCTGTATGCCTCCTGAGGCTTTACTCCGAGGGCCTTCATTTCTTCAGCTGAAAGATAGCCGAGTGCTGCAAGCTCTTTTCTCACTGAACGTCTAACAAAATCACTGATATCTTCTCGTCTTTCTCTGCAAACTTTTTTTAGGATATCCCGGTCCGAAGTAAGCATTCTCACTGAGACCGTGGGCATTCTTATGTAAGATTCCGCCAAACCATATGTCACCGATAGATACTTATCGGAGGTTGGATATATCTATAGATTACAGGTAGTATCTATGATTTAATAGATAGTATACGCAGGGAAACATGATGCAGGAGATAGTTAAAGGAGAAACGAATTATGACCGGGTTTTTCGTAAATTAATTGATAAAAAGGGTGTGGAATTAAATCCCTACGAGGTCAGTCAGGAGACCAAGATCCAGCAACCAAGGGTGCATGAAATTTTTAAGAAATTATGCTCTGAAGGCTACATCGAACCAGAAAAGTCGAGGATTTCCAAGACAAATGTTAAAAAAACATATTATCACTTCACCTTCAAAGGTGTTTTGCGGTATCTCTCAGGATTATATAAACGCAACATTGTTAAAGGAAAGAAATACAGCTCCAATGACAAGAACTTATTTGAGAAACTAGATAAACTGAATAAATCATTTCTTGAAGAACAGGGTAATAGTTTAAAGTATCCCCTATTCCAGCATTATCGTTATCTGGAAGAAAAAATTCAGCCATTTGCAGGGTCCCTCCGTTTAGGTATTGAGGGGTTATTTTGGTCCAATGCAGAATATGTCTTGAATCCCGAGATCAATAAAAAAGGTACACTTTTAGATAATACATCGAAAATGATGGGTTTGTCCCTTGAATTTATTATCTTTCAGCGTAAAGAAGAGAACGATATTTTAAGAGATGAATTTGGGCTCAATATCCTTCAAGCTGTAACTAAACTAATTAGACGTTATGAAAAACCAGGCGATAGCAGTTCAAAGTTGAGCTATCGATTTGATAACAAACCACTTAGAGAATACGTTTCGTTTCTCCTCAACAAAAAAACAGCTGAATATGAAAAAAGCCTTTCATCACTAAGGAATACTGCTACTCTTTTTAGCATTGAATAGGTCTAATATACGTAGTACCCAACCGAAGCATAATTATTTAGGTACAGCAAATGTTTCAGTTGTCTATTTTTTCATTTTTGTTGTTTGTCCTTTTTCTTGTTTTTCTTATTGTACGTACAGTATTAGTGCATTGAAAAATCATATATGTAACTTCTAAACAAAAAGAAATAGATTAAAAATGAACAAAAAACAATCAATTATTCTATCATTACTTATCATAATATTCTTAACAGGATTAATCCAGTTGCCGACCAGTCAAGCCGCTGAATATGTAACAGTCACAGCTATAACAGGATCTGCGGACCAAACAACCGCCACATTCCCAATTACAAGCGACACCTGGAGACTACAATGGAGCTATACACCGAAAAGCAGCAGTAACCCTGAATTTGCATTCTTCAGCGTTTTTATTTACCCGAAAGGCGAAACTGCTGGTTATGCTGGAAGCTTCTCTGCAGATGGAAACACACAGACAAGCGGCACCGAATACGTCTATGAAGGAAATGATGATTATTACCTAAAAATCTTAGCTGCAAACCTTCAAAGCTACACTATAACTATTCAACAAGAAACACAGCCTACGCAACCACCGACACAACAACCAACCCAGAGACCAGAACAACAACCCACAGTTCAGCCTACAAGTGAACCGGACAACTCAAGCAGTCCATTTAGTTCCAGGCTTTTAGCTGTTCTGATTGTTGTTGTATTGGTTGTTGCTGCAGTTGCGATATTTGCAGTGAAAAGAAAGGATAAAGCGTTCCCTCTGCCTCCTCCGCCATAAGAAGTGTGGACCGTGCTTTCAAGCTCTAATCATGCGTTACTGCGTTGATCTGTGAGGTCTTGTAGTTGTTTGTAGGCTTCAAGAAATTTTAGGCCTTTACTTGTTGGTTTAAAGTTGTAGGGCCGATCAGCCAGGCGCCTGTGTTGGCTTCCCGGGACCTGCGTTGTTGGCTGTATCAGGTTGAGGTCTTCCATGGCTCGTGTGAGGGATCGGAAGCTGGGCCATCTTAAGGGTAGGGCTCTGTGGATCTGCTGGAGGTTTGCGCCTTCTGGCTTGTTGCAGGCATCAAGGAAATCGCGGTAAATCAAAAATAAGGCGTTGCTTTCACGCATAACCTAATATCATCTCTTTACCCTAATTTATTTTAGGGTTTTTGATAGGGTTCAGATGTTAAAGTGGGTTTTCGTCCATCTCTTTTTTTATTATGCGCTCTGTTTCTTCTGAGATCTTCATTGTGGAACCTGTTTTATTGACTACATATTTTACCCACTTTTCCCAGGTGTCCTGGTCTATGTTCAGGCTTGTTTTCTTTTTTGTCATGGTTTCAATATTTACCACACTACCTATTAATGTTCCGTTCCACACATAAATAGTTACCGCATTACCCAACTACCACAACATTTATTACCATATTACCACATATTAGGTGACTGTGAAGTGAAATGCAGAAAACCATGGACCAGGACAAGATCATGCAGCGATACAACGAATACAAAAGGGCCAGAGAGC
>CAZQTZ010000239.1:0-2707 GCA_964596465.1 uncultured Candidatus Bathyarchaeia archaeon
AGAAAAAGACAGTACCTTTTTCTTGTTTGGGATGGTGGGGCCGCTGGGATTTGAAGGTCATCCAGGTGGCGATGAGCCGCCAATTCTGCATATTTCTACGTAGCAATCTTCCCTTTTTCCTTTCCTAGACGAATTTTGGCTGGAGAAGAAGAAAAATGAGTCCAAAACCAAGATATTGCCCAGTTTGTCAACAGAGGATGCCCGACGAGTATTGGAATGATGTCGGAGCAGTAAAATGTCCTGAGTGCGAAAGCTTCAAAACAAGGAAAGACTCCAAACGATACACCAAGAATGGAGTTATACAACGCTATTCTTGTCGAAATTGCGGACGCAGATTCTCAAAAAAGTAAAAAGCAAGCTAATTATTGCGGCACAAAAATCTCCACCTCATTTTTTCTAAACACTTCTTCAGTCAGAGGATCAGGATTCTTTTCAGAGTGAAACTCTCTTGGACTCAATATAACAAAGATTTTCTTGATTTTCTTTAGTGGCAAAATTATTCAATCTTGGTAACTCCCTAATTGCCTCTGGAAGACGGGGCCGACGGTTATCGACCCTGTACACGCGTTATTTGTACTTTTTTCCTTCTTTTTTCCTGTTTTTTCTGTTTTGTGTCGTTTTGTTCTACAGTTTGTTTTTGGATTATTTTCTTGGTGAAAACATTACTTTTGATGTTTATTTGATGTTGAATCGTGTAGTTGTGTTCTACAGGTCTTGTTTTAGTATGCTTACGGTATGTAGTAGCCTTTATAGGCTTATTTAAGATACAAGATACAAGTAGGAAGTAAAAGCCATGAACGCAAAAAACCAAAAAGAAGCCCAAACAAAACTCACCAAAGGCCTCCTAGACATGATAATCCTGCAACGCTTAGATCGTGGAGGCATGCATGGCTACGAGCTAATCACCGGCATACGAAAAGACTTCGGAGTTTACTTTGGACCCAGCACCATTTATCCGCTGCTTGGATTATTGGAGAAGAAAGGAGTAGTCCAAAGCACCTGGAACATGAACACAGAACGACCACGCAAAATGTACACCCTAACAGAACAAGGAAAAAGCGTTCTTGCGTTCACTGAGACATCCCTACTGATGATATGCCAAAAGATAAGCATTGAACACACCGTTGAAACTCAAACACCAGCATTGATCATTAAGCAATAAACGCTGAGAATTGAAAAATTAACTCATGTTTAAGGTTGAACAAGTGTCAAGAGCTATAAAGTGGTGGTCATTGGTGGGAGGCAAATAGTATTGAGAGTAAAGATGCCTGTTTACCGCTGCACGTGTGGACGAAGTCTACTAATTGTGCCTGATGTTGTGGAGATGGAGAAGGCAATTAGAGACCATTTAGCTGAGCATAAAAAAATTACTGGAGAAGCAATAAGTGAATATGATCTCACAGAAAATATTATAGCTTGTCTATCTGAAGCGTTAGAATCATAAGATAGCCAATCCTTGCTCTTAGCAAAGAATTTGACTCAATAATTATCTTGTGGATTTCAAGGAAAATTTTTAATTATCACACTTAAGGGGTTTGCTGGGGCTCTGGCACTACTTTTTTTTGGAGAAAAGAAAATGCAAACTAGCGACAAACGGCAATTCGTCGTTAATTGGAGCCAGAGCCCACTCAGCCCCTGTTCTAAACCTTTATAAAAACTAAAAAAGGGAAGGGAGATTGTTGTTTTCATTGTTTTCACTTTATGGTCGTTTTCTGAGGACCAAGATTATGACTATGCCGATGATAGCAACGAATGCGAATAAGCCTGCGATTGCTGGTAAGAAGTATAGGTCTGCCATTGATTGTGTAGGTGGTTCTGTTGGTGCCGGTGTTGCTGCTGGTTCGCTTGCGTAGAAAGCTGTTGCGGCTTCAGACCCGTAGTATGAGTTTGTGCCTGCGAAGTTTGCAATGACAGTGTAGTCGCCTGAGATGTCTGGTGTCCAAGTGTAGCTGTAGGTTCCATAGGCATTGCTTGTCGTGGTTCCAATTGTTCTAAAGTTGCCATTGGAGTCAACAACGTTTATTATCACTGGAACTCCATTGAGATTGGTTGGCATTGGTTGCTGCTGATACACTGCTTCCATAAATTGAGCTTGACTTGCATCAGAAACGCATGGCAGTCCATTGGGGAAGTTCTTAGCAACCGCATCCTGTTGTGTTCCATCTGAAATATCAGTGATTGTTCCGGTAATTGTTATTGGTGTAGCTGTTGTAACACCCACTGATGGTGCGTCCACTGTAGTTTTTGTTGCTCCCTTGCCGAAAGCATATATTTGATTGTCATAGCAATTGAATGAAAGCAAGACACCGTCTGCGATTGGTCGTGTATTTCCTTGGTTACCGCCAAAGGTTAAAGTACTCCAGATTTCTTCACCAGAAGTAGCATTTATGCAGTATAATTTAGCACCCTTGTAGACTGGTGGAGTGTAGTCGTGCCACGATGATATGTATAACTTATCGTCAGCAAGTGTATTAGCAGACATATGTCCCCAGAAAGGCCATGTACCGTAAGGTGTATCGACTCCAGCGTCACCAGCATACCAGCTCCATATATGTTCGCCTGTATGAACATCGTAGCATGAAACGTCTCCGCCCATGCCCCAGACATAAAGGTTGCCATAGCCGATAATGCCCTCGCCTAGAAGATCATAGTATCCGTATGAAGTGTTCTTTGGTGCAGTGGGTCCCCATAGTTTCTTCCCATTCTC
>CAZQTZ010000240.1:0-2697 GCA_964596465.1 uncultured Candidatus Bathyarchaeia archaeon
GGATTCAAGAGAAATTATACTTTCACTTAAAACTTCGGGGAAGTATTTGTGGTCCTCTTCGGTAATAGGAAGTTCATACGCAGCGCACATGATATGACCTTTTGAAATGTAGGGATTATGCAAATCAATAATCGCTTGTTCATGAGGTCGACCAAAAAACGCTTTTGGATGCTTCATAAAATATTGGTCTAATGGATTTTGGAAGGCAACCAGAGTAACTAATGAATCTGCAGTAGTCCTGCCTGCACGGCCTGCTTGCTGCCAAGTCGAAATTACTGTTCCAGGGTAACCAGAAATTATGACTGAATCCAAAGAGCCAATGTCAATGCCAAGTTCTAATGCATTGGTTGAAGCGACCCCTAAGAGGTTTTTAGTACGTAATTTATTCTCGATTGCACGACGTTCTTCAGGTAAATAGCCTGCTCGGTACGTGGTTATAACTTCAGCTAGTCCAGGCAAAGCTTTTTTACGTTTAAGATCTTCTCGGGTCCACCTAACAAGGAGTTCAGCCATCTGACGAGAAACAGTAAAGCATAATGTCTGCAATTTCTCACTTAGACTTAAAACAAAAAGATCTTTTGTTTCTTGGTGAGTTGAACGTCTTATAGCGCGTAATGCATCAGTAAAAGGGGGATTCCAGAATACAAAATATTTTTTGCCTCTGGCAGAACCGTCATTCATGATTATATCGAATTGCTTACCTGTAAGCTTCTGAGAGTGCTCATCAGGATTTGCTATAGTGGCAGAACTTATCACTATCTGCGGATTAGAGCCGTAATACTCACATATTCGCATTAATCGTCTTATTAGTAGAGCTACATTAGAACCAAAAACACCGCGGTAAACATGACCTTCATCGATTATTATAAATTTGATATTACTGAAGAAACTTCGCCATTTAAAATGCCAAGCCAGGTATTTATGTAATCCATAGGGATTTGAAAGAATAATTTTTGAACACTCACGGATACTAGACCTCCGATAAGAAGGCGTGTCACCATCGTAGACATTTGAAAAAGCAGCTATGCCTGTTTCCTGCTCCATTTCTCTTAGAACTTTTAGTTGGTCATTCGTTAATGCTTTAGAAGGATAAATGTACAGAGCTGTAGCACATTTATTGTTATGTAAGGTTTCGAAAACAGGTAGATTGAAAGTTAGGGTTTTTCCTGAAGCAGTGGGTGTCACAATTACGACGTTTTTACCTTGGCGGATTCGGTTTATAGCATCCGCTTGATGGGAATATAATTTAATGCCTTTTCGAGCCAAATAATCTTGAAGACAAGGCGGCAGAGGTTTTTCGAGTTCACCGAAATGTGCATCTTTAGCAGGAATTTCTTCAATATGGACTATTTGTTGCTTATAGCCCTTCAGCCCTTTTAGGTAAAGAATGTATTTTTCCATATCCATAATGTCACCTCTAATGAACGGAACCGAAAAACATAGTCACCACCATGAAATCCCAACTGCTACTTTCGAAAATAGCTATATGGGTCGATATAAAAGGCATACGCTTATAAAAGAAAAAACCAAACAAGCTCGAAGACCTTAAGTAAATCGACACTTGTTTGTTTTTTATATGTCGAGCTTAATTTGGAACAGAAAAGTCCTATCGAACGGCTCAAGACTACTTCTGTTTCACAGACCCAATAGTATGACTGCGCAGTTGTCATTAGCCATATCGTATGGTTCAAACTCTGAATCGGACAACTTTGCAGGAACAGCCCATTTTCTTGAGCACCTGATAGCAGGTGGCTCTAAAAAGCGAATAGCACTTTCGCGCGGCATTGAACAAATGGGCGGATACGCTGATTTTTCAACAGCAAATGAAGATACAATGATTATTACAGATATTACTCCAGATAAGATAGCGAAAACTTCAAGAACGCTCGTAGATCTTGTCTGTGATTCAGAATTTGAACCGGAAAAGGTTGATTCAGAAAGGAAAATCATCTTGCATGAGATTTCTGAAGCTGAAGATAATCCTTGGGTTATTATGGATGATTTGCTTAGGAAAAGCTTATTCAGAAGTCACCCAATAAGACGTCCAGTCTTAGGATTTCGTAAGACGGCAACCCAATTAACATTAGATGTACTTAAAGAGGCACATAATACACAGTATATTCCGCAAAATATGATAATAATGCTAACAGGGAATTTCTCAGATAATGATGTTGAAACAGTATGCGAAGATTTTGGCAATATTGAAAAATCAAAATTAAATCCAATTCAATCTGTTCATCTTGAAAGAGGAAAACAATTAAAAGAAGCAAAAAAGGAAAAAGCGGGGATATCCCAATTTTATTTAAGTGTTGGTACAAGAACTACCTATGCAAAACATACAGATGCGCCAGCATTAGATATTATTGATACCATTATGGGCGTAGGAGCAAGTTCTAGACTTTTTATTGAACTTAGAGAAAAAAGAGCCCTTGCTTACAGCGTAGTTTCAGGGCACAATTATGGGTCAGACTACGGATATTTTCATATTGATTGTGCAATTAAGAATAAAAATTTTGAGGAAACCCAAAAGCTGTTGTATAAGGAGATAGAAAAACTAAGAGAGAAAAAAATCTCTGATAACGAATTAAATAAGGCAAAGGACATGATTGGGGGCAGTATTTTAAGAACTATTGACAGTCCGATAGATTTTCCTGAAACACTCACAAACATGGAAATTCAGTTCGCTGATAAAAATGC
>CAZQTZ010000241.1:0-2678 GCA_964596465.1 uncultured Candidatus Bathyarchaeia archaeon
TCTTTAATGACTTTTCTGAGATCTTTTAAGGTAAAGTTATGACCGGGGATATCAAATTCCATTATGTTACCGACTATAGCGACGAGGCAAGCTTTTTTAAAACGATCTTGTTGATTGTAGCCTTCATCGACAAAATTTTGAGCGAAAGGAACCAACGTTTTAGCTTTTTCGTTACTCAGTTTTTTAGTCCGATGATACGGATCACGATTGCTGGTAAGGTCCCTAATCAATTTGTCCCTACGTGTGCCCAAATCAGCGGAACACGAAGTGGGCTTGAATTCTTTATTTAAAAGCTTGATAACCTCATACACTGCCCGATATCGTAAAGCAGGATTGGTTGTTGCCATATAGATTTCTGCAGTACCTCTGGAAAGTAAGCAACCAGCACATTCAGGTTCAACTTTCATAAGAAAATCCCAACAGTCTACTGTTTTGCTGAATTCCCAAATTCTTTAAGCATTATATAGGGATCTTTGGCCTTAACAATACCGCTTGCTACAAGCACGCCTTGAGTCCCCAATTTGAGAGCAACAGCAACATCTTCTCCACTGCTGATTCCGGCGCCACATAAAACCGTTGCATTAGGTTTAATCTTATGAACAAGATGAACGGTATTTGTGACAACTTCGGGTTGAGCTTTAGAGACTGGTATTCCACTGCCGATAAGCTCCGGAGGCTCTACACTAATTATGTCAGGATTAAGAGCAGCAATTGCAGCGCTAGTTAGAGGGTTATTACCACAAACACATGAAATCAAATCTTGCTCTGTGGCTCGTTTAATAATTGCGTCAATTTCAGAGAGCTTCAACTGCATCTCTGAATGATTAATAAGCGTACCTACGGCACCTGCTTCTTTAACAGCCTCAGCAAGGATATGCCCCGTTGAATTTCCAGGTTTGATGGAATCAATATGCTGTGCAAAAACTGGAAGGTCAACACTTGTGGCAATAGTTTTTAAGTCGCAAAACTGAGGAACAAGAATAATGGTAATGCCGGTCTCTTTACTTGCCTTATCAGCTTGTTTAGCAAGTTCGACAGCTCTTTTTCCAGTTGATTCAAGATAAGTCTTAAAGTTTACAATAACTAAAGGCGTCTGAAGATTAAACTTCACAGCATATTCACCGCCCATTAGTTGAATTAATAACTAATAATATTTTGCCCTACATCATTGATAAATCCCCACAAAAGTATTAGCTGTTAATGGGAAAGTTAAAAAGAGCTTTTGGAGTAAGCTAAAATCCAATATTATCATAGATGTCTGAAGGATGAGGGAAAACAGAAAATGAAAATTGTTCTCGGTCCAGCTTCGCAAGAATTAGGAGAAAAGGTTTCTCAGTTAACCAGCTACGAAAAAATAAATGTAGCATCCAGGATTTTTCCAGACGGAGAATCTTATATTCGTTTAGAAGGGAATGTTGAAAATGAACATGTGGCAATTGTTCAGACTACTTGTGCTCCTCAAGATACTCGTCTTCTTCAACTTGCATTCATTGCAGCAGCTGCTAAACGTAATAATGCAAAAAAAGTAACAGCTGTTGTTCCATACTTTGCCTATTCCCGCCAAGACAAGATTTTCCTACAAGGCGAAAACATCAGTATTGAAACTTTAGGCAAAATGCTCGGCGCATCAGGAATTGATCAACTTATTACAATAAATATACATGAAGCAAATGCTTTAAAACTCTTTCCGTTCCCAGCCAGAACAATAAGCGCTATTCCACTTTTAGCGCAATATTTTGTCAAAAAAGGCATAAAGAATCCTTTTGCCCTTTCACCAGACAAGGGTGCTATGTACATAGCTGATCAAGCTAAGCAGATATTGGGAGGAGAAAGTGGACATCTTGAAAAAGTACGCGACCGCTACAATGGACAAACTACTCAAACTGGCACTCATCTTGATGTGAAAGATAAGTCTGTTATAATTTTTGATGATATCATCAGTACTGGAGGTACAATTGTTGGTGCAGCAAAAATCCTTAGAGAGCAAGGCGCTGCACATGTGTATACTGCGTGTGTGCATGGATTATTCATTGGCGACGCCGAGAAACGCATTCTAGATTCAGGTGTAGAAGAAATTATCTCAACCGATAGTGTGCCAGGTAAAAACAGTAAAGTCTCGCTAGCACCGCTTATAAGTGACGAGCTCAAGGCGCAACTTTAGTGTTTAATCTTTTTTTTCTGATAAGCGGCGAATTTGAAACCCTCTCATTTTCAGAACTCAGAGCGATTCTTGAAGCAGAAAATTACCCTTATCAACTATTAGAGAAATACGATCAAACCGTACGCCTGAAGGCAGACCTTCAGAGTGTTAAGCAGATTCTACGAAGGTCTGCTTATACTCGAATCTGCGGGCAAGAACTTTTCTGTTGTGAAGCAACTGATCAAGCGATTACCGAAGCAGCCAATGAGGCAGGTTTTCAAAAAATATTAGGTAACAAAGAAAGTTTTGCAGTACGAATAAGGCGTATAAAAGAATACAGCACCAAACAAGACACCATGCTTCTGGAAAGACAGCTTGGCAGATTGATTCTCCAAAACGCACCTCATGCAAAGGTCAATTTAAGTGAGCCCGATAAAACCTTCTTTGGAATTCTAACTAATGGAAAATTGATTTTCGGCATTAAACTCGCAGAAATTTTACCAAAACCATTCGTTGAACGCAGAGCAAGAAAAAAACC
>CAZQTZ010000242.1:0-1615 GCA_964596465.1 uncultured Candidatus Bathyarchaeia archaeon
GGTTGAGGTTAAGGGGTTTGAACAGATTGGAGCGCTGCTGCGTTTTTAGATAGATTTAAGTGAGATAAGCCAGCGTTGAGTTGATTACGAGTATCTGAGCAATCTCATGAGCTTTGAACACGCGATCTTGTAACTCATCTTCCATATTTGCTACTCGTTTTTGTGAGTTACCTTGGGTAAGCGTTTTTGACAAAAACAGACCAGCCAAGCCAACGCCTTAGAGGGATGGCATGTCTGGTCTGACCTTTATCCCATGACTCAATATCTGTCTTCTTTTCTTCTTCGAAGCTCCATGTCATCTTTGGGTAAAAAAGCGTAGCTAAATTGAGGTAAGCATTTCTGATTCCGACCGGCACTTTGCTGAGGAGGAAAGAAAAGTTGAGGCATTAGCTTAGGAATTTCTTGCATCTGTGCTGCTCCCACAGCATCCTGCTGACAAATTGTTGTGGCGACGAACTCATTCTGAAGATCAGATTTACGTTTTCAAGCCCTCAAGCAAATAAGCGATTCGCTCATAAACATCCCGTTGAAGTGTAGCCCGTAATTCTTGGTCATTGATTTCTTGGAAATCGGCTACAAATTTTGGACCAATATGCTCAGGAGAAGAAAATTTCTCAAGCAAAATGTTCAATCCTTCTTTCACCAAGGTGTTGTTAATATGAGGACGAAATTCGCCTATAAGTTCATTCAATCCACCAGGATAATTTTTAAGACAATAGTAAATATCATAAGCATCCTTCTCTTTAAGTCGATCTCCCAAAGCAAATGCCTTCATTACCATGAAAGGAACGATAGATACCACACGAATAAATGTTTGGTCTATTCCGCCATCTGGCAAAACGCCTTTGATTAAGACTTCCCTGGGCATCTTAAATGCCAAATCACATCCACGTGCTTTTCGTGGGTGCATATCCTGGACCACTTGCGTACGATGTCTTTTCCCTGTTCCGCCATATTCTGAGGTTACAAAATCGACTTCTACTTCGAATATCAAATCTCTAATTGTTATTGTTCGATAAAAAATGAAAGGTTGATCTCCTTGTCGATACCCTCGTGCAAGTAAGAGTTCTAAAATTGACCGATAGCCTACATCCTGCAGCATTTTTCGATCAAGTGCAAGATCTACATCGATACTTCCTATGTGTTGTTCATCCAAACCAGGAAATAACAAGCCGGGTACCCAACCACCAACGATAACAATACCATTCCTGTAAGCCCCTAGAAGGTGCGAGAGTTCTAATAATACGCTTCGAGCAGCATTTACTTTCAGGCCATCGTAATCTTTTGCTTTGACCATTGTTTTTGAATAACCTCCCTGTAGAGAGCATCTGCAGCTTCTTCTCCACGGCCGCGATATTTCTTCAAATCAAGGTATGCTTGAATCGGTGATACTGTAAAAACGTTATTAACTTCCTGCATTTCCAAGAAAACCCCATCATCATAGGGCTTGAGCAGGCTGACATTAGCCCCGCTGATGACAGGTTTTAAATTTAACTGCTGGATAGTTGACTCGTTCACATCTGAAAGGTAAATCATTGAACGTTGATTCCTCACCATCGGAGCGTAGTAATTTGCTGCCGAGAAACCTGTCAAGGCAATTGAAACCTGTGAATTT
>CAZQTZ010000242.1:1625-2662 GCA_964596465.1 uncultured Candidatus Bathyarchaeia archaeon
GAATTTCTGGATGAGACTTCTCGAATAGCCTTTTCAAGATCAACCTGAGAGAAAAGAGTGTAGCAATCGATAATCGCATTCTTCTTGTAGGAATAATTTCTACTCCATTCCTCGAGCAGCGCTTCAGGTTGGTGCAATGAAAAACCTTCATCGCCGGTTTTAATCCATTCGCGGTCGCCTAGTTGTTTCTTTACGTAGGAAATTAGACCTATACTCACTCTTGCCTTCTCAGCAAGCTCCACTGTTCGCCAGGGCTGATAAGGATAAGTAAGCAAAACCCGAAGAATCCGCTCGGATTTTGGGGAATATATAGAAGCTAATTCGCGTTTTTTTGAAAACTTATTTGGTTGACCAATCCTTGAAATGAAAATATTATTAAAGGCCAAACTACAATTCCCAGAAAGATCAAGATGCCCAATCTCTGCATCTTCACAAATTTTTGCAGCTTTAATAGAAATAAATGGAGCAACGATTATCCCATACTGTTC
The DNA here is from genome assembly GCA_964596465.1 of uncultured Candidatus Bathyarchaeia archaeon. Lineage (GTDB taxonomy): Archaea > Thermoproteota > Bathyarchaeia > Bathyarchaeales > Bathycorpusculaceae > JADGNF01. The sequence continues at coordinate 2,114 of CAZQTZ010000242.1, forward strand.
TGGATCCTTATTTCGTAACAGGAGTAATTCATTTACAGCCTCCCTCACATATCGAGGTTGCCCGCTCTGTTTGGCTTTAAGAATAAAACGATAATTTGCTTCAGGAATTGAATACACAAGAGCGGCAATAGTATTTATCTCTGATAAGGAATGTATTTCAACGGTGGCATTTTTAAATACCGGCACACTAGATAGGCTGCTTTGTAGAAGCTTAATTCCCTGGAGAAGTATCTCTTTGTCTTTCAATATAAAGATCCCTTTCAACGTTTGTTGAAAGCTATTCTATCATTGAATCCCATTCAATTCAAGTTATGTATGTGGGTTATGCAAGCGTTAGCTTTGCCTATTATTGTTTTACAGGCTGTTGTTATTATGTGGAAGTTAGGAGCTTTAAAGTGGACTTAATTGACTAGTGAGAAATGCGTGCCCCTTTGTAGGGGATTACAGAAAAACTATCTCCCACGTAAATGACATAGAACCTGTTTTCTAGTTCTTCTATCAATAGCCAGTGCGGTCAGTATACGCATAGGGATAATCGCTGCGCCTGGG
>CAZQTZ010000243.1:0-2653 GCA_964596465.1 uncultured Candidatus Bathyarchaeia archaeon
TGGAAGTGGGGTTCCGAATCCTGTTGTTCGGGCGCATGCCCATTCTCTTAGCCAGTCAATAACTGTTAAGAACCAAGGTTTGGCGGTTTCCGGGTAAATTTTCATTTGTGTTATTGCTTCTTTAGCTTTTTCTTTCCATTGGGCATCTGAATAATTCAGGAACCATTGATCAGAAAGAACCTTCACAACACAGGGTGTCATGCATCGACATATTACGGGTTCAGGCAGATCATACATGCTGTCTGCAGCACCTGCCTTTTTAAAATCTTTAATGAGTATGTCTTTGGCTTCTCGTATGGTTTTTCCAGCATATTCTCCACAATTCTCTTTCAAAACTCCGCTATGAAACTCTTTTTTGTAGATAGCTTTTGTTGCTTCATCTGCTTTCGGGTCATGTTGGTCTTTGATGCCCATTTGAGCTACTACTTCAACTGCGGGGCAATCGCCGTATCCTTCAACTTTTATGATTGAAATGGGTTTAATAGATTTGACCAATTCTGGGTCTATTCCAAATTCTTTTAGGATCTCTGGTTTTTCCTGTAAATCCTTCAGAGCAAGCCAGTCGTAGGGCGCATGGGCAGGTACGCTATATACTATGCCTGTTGCAGTTTTTGTGTCGACAAACCAACCTGGCAAAATCGGGTAATGTTTATGAGTGATTGGATTCTCACAATTCTTACCAATAAGATCCTTGCCTTTGAATTCGCTTTTTACTGAAACTTTATGTTCCTGTTCTCTTAGTTTTTCTGCTGCTTCTGGACTAATAATCCAGTTTTCGTCATCTATTTCGGCTTTAACATAAGTAGCATCTGGGTTTATCCACATATTAGTTATGCCGTAAATTGTTTCAGGACGAAAAGTAGCTGCTGGTAAGAAAGTGTTTTTATCCAATTTGTATTTGATTAGGGTGTATTCTTCAGGAGTTACGCCTTCGCCAACTTGTCTGTCATGATCTCCTGTGGGGCTTTTGTCTTTTGGGCACCAAACAACTGGGTGTGTACCTTTTGTAACATATCCTTTTTCGCATAGGTTTGCATATTGCCATTCAACGAATTTTTGAAATGTTGGCCATACGGTTGTGAATTCTCGACGCCAATCTACTGAAAAGCCGATACGTTTTGCAATTATTCGTCCTTCATTAGTATAGTATTGAGCCATATACAACGGGTCGACGAATTTTTTTAGTTCTAGTTCTGGTACTCCATCAACTTCGCGAAGTACGCGTATGTATGCTTCGTCGCCTTTGGCTACTCGTTGGCTTGCTCCTAATAAGGGTTGGCCTGTCCAGTGCCACGCCCAAGGCCAAAGTACGTTGTAGCCTTGCATACGTCGAAATCGGGCGTAAACATCTACGCGGGAGGCAGTAAATGCGTGTCCTACATGTAGTGGACCGTTCATATAAGGGAAAGGAAAAGTGACTAGCATTTTCTGTTTTTTCGGATCTGGTTCCGCCTCAAAAACTTTTGCCTGTTCCCATTTGGCTTGCCATTTCGCTTCAATTTGTTTTTGCGAACTCATAAAACTGTTGAATTATCTGGTGGGCTATTAAGAGTTTTGCTTAAAATTAGCTGTTGATGATAAGTTTGTTGGTTGTTGCTTCGATTTTTTATGTAAAATTGGTTTTTTTGGTTTATGTGTTTTGGATGTGAGTGTAAAATCGAATCGATGTATGGTTAAGCAATACTTATATGTTACGATATGCTATATATTTCTAAATTCGATATATTGGCAAAGCATATTTGCCCTATAATCGGGGACTGCGGCATCAGAATAATGAGGCAGGTGAAAAACAATGAACGACAAAAGAATGATTAGACGAGTAAAACCAAGTTTCGGCGGTTGGTAATCCTTTCAAAACCACAATTTTTATTAAAACTTTTTATCCAAAAATCTTATCCGAAAAAAGTTTTTTTACCTAAAATTAGAAATACTGAAAAACTGATTATAGCCTAATATGAAGACTGACCCCATAATAGAGACTGCTTTAAAAATCATCTATGAACGAGGAAAAACAGCACTAGAGGATGCTTGCAATGAAATTCTTCATTCCAAGTACGATGGAGGCATAATCTCCGCCGCTCTAAATTATTATGCAGAAAGGGTATTTCCAAGGGTATTGCCTACATTTCCCGCTATCAACTCCTTGATGTGTGAATTAGCAGGTGGAAATCCTGAGAAAACGCGTCCCTTGGCTGCTGCTATGTTCTTAATAACAGCGTCCGGCGATATTCATGATGACATTATAGATCAATCAACTCATAAGCTTCGCAGAAAAACAGTTTTTGGCAAATACGGCGGTCCAATTACTCTTTTAGCAGGGGATGCGTTGTTAATCTATGGAACAATGTTGTTCAATGATCGATGTGAATCCATAATGCCTGAAAAGAGGAAGATAATAAACGATTTGCTTAATCAATCCTTTTTTGAAATAGCAAAAGCTGAAGCCCTTGAAACTAAGTTATGGAAAAAAGCAAGCGTCAATCCGAAGCGGCATTATGAAACGATTCAATTAAAAGGTGGTGTGGCTGAACTTCAATGCCGTATAGGGGCGATTATAGGAGGAGCTGATGAGAAAATCCTCGCTTATGCAGCAGATTATGGTAGGTTAATTGGTGTTTTATCGACAATGAATGATGAATTTATTGATATGTAT
>CAZQTZ010000244.1:0-621 GCA_964596465.1 uncultured Candidatus Bathyarchaeia archaeon
CGCTAAGCGTTCATACTCTTCACAAGATTGCCAGAGACCTACTGCATGTTAAAATTAAGAAAGGAGGCAATTTAAATAAAATCAAGTTCTTTGAAAGCGCATTGTCACCTCTCAAATCTTTTGATTGGAAAACAAATACATCACCACTTTCTGCCTTAGGCGGAATGAAAGGAGTAGGCAAGGCATATGAAGTACTCTCAGAAGTTATAGCGCAGGAAAAAATGCCGGGCATCAAAGAAAAACCATTAGACAATTATGCAAAAGAAAAACGAAATCATTAGTATAAGAATTTATTTCGTAATATTTTTTATTTTTTATAAAGGTTATTTTGGACTTTTAAGAAGAGCAACAAGTGAAAAAATTTTTGTTGTTCATCTATGACATATTGTTTGACGTTAGATTATCATTCTTTTGCTATATTTTGGTAGGATTATCTTGTCTTGGAAGATTTTTTCGAATTGTTATGGTTTTGTGGTGTAGGAGAGTATGATTTTTGTTTGATTGCCTTTTTCTATTAGTTCTTTAGATCTTTTTTTGCGAAATGATCTACAACGGCAAGAAATCCGAAGCTCCCAACAAAAACGAATAGACTTGTCTGAGTATAGTTATCTTGTGTTCCTA
>CAZQTZ010000244.1:631-2653 GCA_964596465.1 uncultured Candidatus Bathyarchaeia archaeon
TTATAACTTTTAAAAAAAATTTTATAAAAAAATCAGTTTTTTATTTTAAAAAATGTTAAAGGCAGAAGGTAGATGATTAACTTGAATATTAATTTAGTACATAGGGGATTTTGCTGTCGATAGTTTGTATGTTGTTGCAGTGTGTTTTGAAGAGTTGTTGGTTTTCTGTGTGTACTGGGTATGTTTGTTTTGGGTTTATGTAGTTGACCATGTCTATGAGTTGGTTTTTTGCCATGTGTCCTGAGGCGTGTAGTTGGTGGAATTGCATTTTGAAGTGTTCCATCCAGTTGTGCATGACTTGGTCTTCGATGTCTTCGTCGCTGAAGGGTTCGCTCATGCTGTGTATGAAGTGGCAGCCGGTTTTGGGTTTGATGTCGATTAGTTCGCCGAATTGGGTAAAATCCAAATCCATAATCATTTTGTTTTGGTTTTTTTGGATTTAGTCGTGTGTGACCATTTTGTTCATGAAGTCGCGTTCCCACAGAAAATAGTCCTTCTCGTCATGGTTGCCGCTTTTCTTTCGCTTATAGTAAACTAAGATGTTGTCATCTTTTAGAGGGTTGGGCAAGTTTAGGTGTTTGTCATTTTGGAGTTTGGTTAGTAGGTGGGCTGTTTTGGGGGTGATGATGATTTGTCGGTTGTTTTTTTTGGCTATTTGATAGAAGCTTCGAAATCGGTCCATGTCTCGGCCGTATCGCATGGTGAATACTATTTTGTTTGTTGATTGGATGATTTTGTTTGATTCTTGTTTTACCTGTGGTTCGGTGTAGTTTTGGCGTTTTTCTGTCTGCGCCATTCGGGTGCCTTCCGTGATTAAGGCGACGGGGTCGGCTTGTTTGGCTTTTTCGATAAAGTTCTCGGTGAGATCTTTTCTGGGGCCGTGCCTTCGCAGATCACCCGTGTACACAACGGTACCCGCTGATGTATGAATGAGGAACCCGTAAGCTGCAGGAATAGAATGATCAACCGCAATGGGCTCAACGGTTAAGTCACCTACTTTGATTTTATCACCCGTCCTGAATAGATTGCAGGGATGTTCCCCATAGCTGCAAAACGTGCTTGTGGTCTCCATAGAGTCCATAAAAAGCCGCGTACCCACACCCATATACACAGGAATTTGCGGGTCTATGAATTGGAGATGATTGATATGATCAAAATGCGCATGAGAAACAAAAACCGCATCAACCTCAGGCGGCCTATACGCAAAATCCGTAAAAACCAACATCTCCTTCGAATACAAACCAATTATTTTAGGAAGCAAGTCAAACTCAAAATAATCACCCAGACCATTTATGTTTCTGGGACCCAGATAACCCGCGAAGTAGTCTTGACCAAAAGTGAAAGATTGCCCAAAATCTAAGAAAACCTTCGTCTTCTTATCCTCTAGCAGAATTTTATTTCCGCCGATCTCGTTTACTCCGCCGTAGAATGTAAGTTTAGTTACCATGCCTTATCCCGAAGCAAATACCCCTTACTAGCTTTAATAATTTATGAACCCAAAAGAAAACAAGAAAACTAAAAGAAAATTTCTGTAAATGAATTTTAGAGTAATGATTATTTTTCCTTTGATTTTTTATCGCAATTTGGGCAACGTTTTTTCTTCAAAATCATTCCAGAAGTAATAATGCAGTTTGAGCAAAGTGTGAGGCCACAGTCTTTGCAGATTGTCGAATGATTTTTTCCGTATTCCTCGTTGCATATGGGGCAGATTGTTGCGCAGCTTTGGCAAATAGTTTGGTTGCATATTGAGCAAGTTTTGTGTAGGTGAGTTTTGTGGAAAACGTTTTCGCATGATGAGCATAAAATTGTTTCAGATGCGCAAATCCATTTGTTACAGTTTGGGCATTTTCTTGCCTCATTTTTAGATACCGATTTACCGCAATCTTCGCATATAGCCCCTCCCTTATGAAAACTACTCTTCAACATTTCTCCAGAAGAACCAAGAACGACATTTTCAAAAGTTTTATTCTTAAAATGATAGTTAAAATGCCAAGTTGGCACCAGAATTAGATCTTTTGATAA
>CAZQTZ010000245.1:0-2630 GCA_964596465.1 uncultured Candidatus Bathyarchaeia archaeon
AGTCGTAACAAGGTGGCCGTAGGGGAACCTGCGGCCGGATCACCTCCTAAGTAATTAAATAAGCTTCGAGCTTATTACTGGAGGAGCAAGGAGACTAAACCACGTCCTGAATTCAGGGCATTAACGTCAAAGCCCAATAATGTGAGCATACTTTTTTGTTTAATTTTTTACTTCATAAAAGGCGGTTTTTTAATTTTTAAGCTTTTTTTAATTTCATTTTAGCTTTTATTTGTTGATTTTAATATCATTATGTACGCTGTTGTGCATATGATGACTAATGTTGGGCAGATTGCTGCAATTATTCTATTTCCGCTTAACCTTTATCGATTAAAATTCTGTTTATTTTCTGCTGCTATGTTAATTATCTGCTCTAGATATTTCGGCTTGCTGAGCACTTATACCATGCCAAATGATTTTGTAATTAAGTTTAGTCAGAACATCAGTTGTATCCATTACTCCTACAGATTCGATGAGTTGAGTCGCTTCCAAAAGAGAGATCTTCTTAGACGCAATTAACCTGTCTTCTATAACCTTTTTGATTTCTGCAAGCTTTCCTTTTTTTATTAGGGAATTCGATAATACAACATATTCATCAGGAGCTTTGCTGCCAAAAACTGCTTTTATAGCTTCTAATGATACTCCTGTTTGGATTGAAAAGTCTTCAAAAGTTAACACTTCCTCAGTAAATTTAATAGGTAGATGCTTTAGAAATTCCATCTCTTTTTTCTTTGTTTCTTCAAAAGCTGAATTTAAATAACCAAGAATTTGAGCCCAAGGAATTTTATTAGTGTAAAATATCAATTTTATCATTAAGGCTTTTTCAGCTGCTATTTTTGAGAGTTTTTCGCATGCTAATGCTTCATTTACGAGTAGTAACATCTTTACGTTTATCTGTTGGAGCTTCTCGATTTTACGCATAAGATAGGTCTCTGTCCAGAAACCCATAATTTCTACATATATTCGGGTGCCTTTTTTTTCCAATGAAAAATCGGGAATAATTACCTGCTTACCTGCTGCAACTGGTTCAGGTTCTCTTTTTACGTCCCAGCCTGAGTTTAGTGCCCTAAATTGGGATGCAAATTTTTCTTCTACATCACTGTCATATTTGATGATGGAGAAATCGTGTTTCTTAAAGAGGCTGCTATGTTTCTTGTTTTCAAGTTTAAAGTTGCAGATTTCGTTGCTGTATTTCCAGAATATTTTTGCGTCAATCTGCCACTCTTGATTTGCTACTATAATCGGTAATAGTTTTGCTATTGCAACTCCATATCGGCGTGTCAATTTAAAGAGACTAGCTGGACCATTGATTACTACAGTAAAACCGTTGTCGCGGGTAATATCATAAATAAGTCCTAATTGTTTGAGGACAAAGAATGTTTGTTGCCAGTTCCCTGAAGCATTAAAACTTAGTTCTGTGCAGCTAAAAAGTAGGGTTTGTGTTAAGCTCAAATTATATTCCATAAGTAAATCAGCTGGTGATAAGCTTGCAACCTCACGCAGAATCAACTCTCCATCCAGATCCGAATAAAAAGCCTCTTCAACCTCTTGTAGACTAAGTCCCATTTCCGATGCTACACTGTCTAGAACTCGTTTGCGGTTTTCTGTGGTAGTTGCTAAACCGAATGTTTGAGTGGCTTGGAAGATTTTTCTCCGTAACTCCATAGGATTGATTTTAGAATCGCATTTGAATGTGCTTTTTCGATCCAGTAACGTTGATAGACCACGAATAAAACGGTATTCAAAACCTTTACTTTCTAACTCAGTTATAATGTTTTTAATGTGCTTTTTCTTTTCTCCAATATGTGCTTGGTAGGTTTCCAGGAGGGTTTGTGCGATCTTTAAATTTATTTCCGAGAGTTTGGCATAACGAGGCATTAGCTCGCCTTTGCGTTTCCAAACCAGTAATAAATCGCTTTGAAGCAACTACTAAACGCCTCCGGTTTTTTTGCGTCGACGTTTGCTAATGCCTGCTTCTATTGTTTCTCGTGAAATTATTTCTACCAGACGGGCAGTTTTGCCTTCAACTTTACGTAGGATGCGTCCAAGTCGTTGTATGTATTCTCTTATGCTTCCTGTACCGCTTAATACTATGCCTACGGATGCGTCGGGAACGTCTACTCCTTCATCTAGGACCTGAGAAGTAACTATTGCATGATATTTTCCGTTTGCAAAGTTTGATAAAATTTCACGGCGTTCTTCTCTCTTGGTTTGATAGGTGATTGCAGGGATAAGAAACCGTCGACTGATTGTATAAACGAGTTCGTTATGAAGAGTAAAAATCAGGATTTTTTCTTTTTTATATTCTTCTATCTTTTCTGCTAACAATTGGAGTTTTGCTTGCGAGTTAAGTGCTACTTTTAAGGCATGATTTCGTGCCAACAAGGCTTCTCTTGCTTGGGGGTCTCTGCCTGTAGTCATAATGAACTTTTGAAAATCGGCGGCGCTGCGTAGGACAATTCGTCGCTTCGCTATATAACCTTTAAAAACGTTCATTTGGGCATCGTAGATTTTTTGTTCTTTCGATGTCAATTCAACTGATAATTTCTCATAGGTATAAGGTGCAAGGTGTTCGCCTGCTAGTTCTTTGATGTCGATGGAGTAAACTGGGGCACCTACCAGCGGAGCAAGTA
>CAZQTZ010000246.1:0-2626 GCA_964596465.1 uncultured Candidatus Bathyarchaeia archaeon
AGATAAACATCTGCTTCACGACATAGAGCAGCTGTTACTGCTACTCGCTGAAGTTCGCCGCCGCTGAGCACATCTAGGGTGCGGTCCCAAATCTTTTTCAAATCCAAATCTTCTGAAAGCTTGTCTAGTGCTTTTCGCTGGTCAACTTTTTCAAGAATTTCACTTACTTTTCCCGAGATAGCTTTTGGGATGCGGTCAACATATTGGGGTTTATGGCTGATTTTTAGTTTACCCTCACTAATTTTTTGGAAGTATTCTTGAAGTGACGAGCCTCGATAGAATTGAATAATTGTGTTCCAGTCAGGCGGATTTTGGAAGTTACCTAAATTTGGTTTAATCTCACCTGATAAAACTTTTAGGGTAGTGCTCTTGCCAATTCCGTTTTGGCCTAGTAATCCAAGAACAGTCCCTGCGGACGGTGTTGGTAATCTGAAAAGCTTGAAAGCATTTGGTCCAAAACGATGGCTACAGTCCTTGTCTAGTTCGTCCGGGAGATTTACAATGGAGATTGCCTGAAATGGACATTTCTTCACGCAGATTCCGCATCCGCTACAGAGCTTTTCAGAAATAATAATGAGTTTATTATTTTCAAATCGTATTGCTTCAACGCGGCTTCTAACCATTGGACAATACTTAATGCACATTTGATTGCATTTCTTAGGTTTACATCGGTCGTAATTCATTACAGCAATGCGCGTCATGATTATTCGGGAATATGAAAGCTTCTGCTAAGTTATAAATTATAACCTATAAAAAATTGTAAATAAAGTTAGTTTGGTGCAAAGGAATAAAGAAAATTATGTGACTTCTAAGTTATTTGCCAGCTTACCATTCTTCTTCTTCCCATTCTTCTTCTTCGCCTTCTTCCCATTCTTCATCTTCTTCGTAGAATATCATTTCATTTCACCTCCCCTAATCAGGGCAGAATTTACCTTGCATTGCAATGGTTTAAACATTTATGTTCGTCAAGTGTCGTAGGTTTACATATAATCTCAATGAGTAATGGGCTTTTTTGTTCGACTTCTTCTCTAAAAAAATTATCAAAACGAATAAATCTTCAGCCAACGAATTTTCCAAGGGGGATGATGTGAGGCGACGGCTAGGAGCTCGCAAGGGCAGTGAAACAAGCCAAACCAACACTGACCCCCTTCGAATAGATTAACAAAATTTTGATTAACTGCTCATTTTAGAAGAAGAAAAAACCAAATATCCTCCAGAAATTAAAATTTTTCTTCTTTTAAGCAAAATTCTTTATATATTCAGAAAGAAGACCCCAAAGAAGAAAACGGAATTCCTAATTTTACCTTTTTTTATGGTTAATCAATATAATATTTGGCGTAGATATAGGTACAAACAGAAATAAACTTCGTTGCTACACTTTTATTCGGAGTTTGAGTACGTTGCTTTCGGACTTTAATTTATTGGCTACGACTATGCGTGGAAATGAAAGGCAGATGTGTTATGAATTGGCTTTTCTGCTCAGAGAAGCAGGTGATTCTGAAGCTAAGGTAGATAAAACCGGTATTCGCGGTGTTGTTGTGGCAAAAACAGCATTAGATCCCGTAGATGTAATTGCCAAGTTCCGATGCATTTTACAAGACCGCCCTTATGAATTCCGATACTCACTAAGAATCTTACCTATTGAAAAGGTTGTTCACACCAATCTTGAAGAAGTGAAATCAGCTTCAACTGGACTTATGACAAAATTGGAAGAAAACGAAACTTTTAGGGTTACAGTTGAAAAACGTTTTACTAGCATTCATAGTCGCAATTTTATTGAAGCAGCAGCCACGGATGTAAAAAATAAAGTTGAATTGGAAAATCCCGATAAAATCTTGCTTATTGAAGTTTTAGGCGGATATACTGGGCTGTCTCTAATAAAACCAGACTGTACTATATCGGTTATGAAAGAAAAGATGCTTTAGTAGTTATACTTGGGTTGAAAGCAAAGCAATATGCTCAATCACTAGATATACTAGTGCTTCTTCGAAATTATTTCCTATAGTTTTAAGCTCAGTTTCAGAAATATCAAAAATGCGTTTTATCAGCGGGATTTTACTTTTAGAGAGCTCAAGAACCGTCTCTTCAGGCTCTATTCCAAAATGATTGATAACCGTATTAAGTCCATTTTTAATGGAATCAGGTTTTTCGCCTATTATTGTAATTGCAATATTTTGGGTGGTTGACTTTACACCTATGGCTTCGATTGCTTTTTTAATTTGTCTTTGTGCAGAAGCATATAGTACTGTTTCTACTGCTAGGCTTTTTGAGAGGTTCCGTTTGTTTTTTAATGCAATGATGGCATTTATTGCTGCAAAGTATAGGTGTTCCCAAGTAGCTATGCAATCTGCATTAAAAAATTGTATCTCAATACCTTTGGGTAGAATTTCGTTGAGACTCTTCAATAAGGAGACGGTGTTTTCAATTTTGATGCCTCGAAAGCCAGTGATTTCGACGTATTTATTATGCTCGATGATTTGTTTTAGCATTTAGTTTCCCCAGACGAATCTTTTAGGAAAAGATATAGAGCCCATTTTGGTATTCCTGCAGTGATTAATTTTACAGTCTGCTATTTGAATTGATTAGGTTTATATTTATGGTTTTTCTGAATTTCTTTAATTACTTC
>CAZQTZ010000247.1:0-1971 GCA_964596465.1 uncultured Candidatus Bathyarchaeia archaeon
GAGACTTTGCTTATTCCAGCTTCCTTTTCTAACACAATTACATGTTCCGCTTTTTCAGCGAAGGCTTCACTATGAGTAACCGCTATTATTTGTTCGATGGCTTTGAATCTGCTTATGGCTTCTGCGAGTCGGTCTATGCTTCCGTCTTCCGTGCCTAAATTTTCTGTTGGCTCATCCAATAACAGCAACCCCAGTCCATGTCCTGTGCGGGATTGCATAATCAATTGCCCTAATCCTAAACGGTAGGCAAATGCTAGTAAGGTGCGTTCTCCGCCTGAGAGGTTAGCAACTTCGCGGTCTTGCCCACTTTCACTTTTCACATAAGGGGTATATGTCTCATCAATAATTACATTAAGCATAGGGGCTTCACCGCCAACTAAACTGTCGAGTACCTGTTGCACAAAGTTACGTAGTACTTTTACAAATTCGCTGCGAAGTTTGGGTTGAATACTTCTATAGGCGTCCCTGATTGCGCTTAATCGTTCAGCTATCTTTTTGATTTTTTCCATCCTTTCTATTTTCTGTTGTGCTAAATCGATATGTTCTTTAACTTCATCTAACCTTCTAAGCAAATCCTTTTTACGATTCTCCTTGGTCTTAAAATCGGACTCTACGATTGAATACTGTCTAAAGGCTTGTCTGCTTTGTTCTCGAGCTGCTTCGAAATCTGAAACATCAAGTTGACTAATTTCAAACCGTACCGTTTCAAGTTGCTCATGTAAATCCTGTTGAAGTTTCTGTTTTACCTCCACTTCGCTTAAAAGATCTGCAAGGTTTTTTTCTTCTTCATTTAGACGTGCCTTAAGTTCTTCTGCTCTTGAACTTAAAGTCTGAAGTTGAGAAAAAGCTTCGTTTGCGTTACTCTTAGTTTTCTGCAATTCCATAATTTGTTTCATTAATTGAGACATAATGTTTTGTCTTTCTTGATTCTCCTTTTTTATTCTCTGTAGCATTCCTATTTTATATTCGTCATTGAGCGTCTGTAAACATAAGGGGCACTGGTTTTCTGTATCGTTGGCAAGCTGTAAAACTCTTTTTTGGTCTGTTTGCAGACTTCTTGAAGTAGCTTCCTGCTCTGCCTTTAAGCTGCTGATTCGGTCATCAACATCCGATAAATGATGCCTAGTTTCATCAACGGACAGGTTATTTGGAACTCCGCTCTCTTCTAGTTTTGTTTTGTAGGTTTTTGTCTGTGTTTCAATCGAAGTTTTACGTTGTCGTAGATTATTCAGAACTGTCTGTTTTCCTTCTATTCTCTCTGTTAAAGATTTAACTGTGTCTTGGGCATTAGAGTTGTTTGCTATTAGGCGAGCCTCTTTTCGTTTTAGATCCTCAATTGTGGCTTTTTTCTCTTCCAGCCGTTTTAGCTTCAGGTCTGCTTCCTCTACACGGTGTTTAGCTATAGCAATTTTATCTTGAAAATCAGCTAAATCCATTTCTATAAGAGTGTATTCTTCAGTGACTCGATTATATTCGTTAGCAAGCTTCTCTTTGCCTGTGACATCGGGGTCTTTTTCATATTGTTTTCTTTCCCAATCATATTGACGCTGATACTCGGCAATATTAGCCCACGCTGCTTCGTAATCAGATAATCCAAATAGCTCGTCAAGGCGTTTCTGACGGTCTCGCGGTGCCGCATCGATAAGTTCTTTGAGGTGTTCTTGTCTGACCCATACGATTTCTCGCCACAAGACCTTATCCATTCCAGTGATGGTTTTAATTTGTTCATCTATTGCGTCGGTTTTCATGCTTGCAATTAATTTATCATCATGGAACAATTTGAGTTGTTCAATGTCTTGACTTATCCCTTTTGCGCGTCGGCGTAACCCACGAGTTAGAGTATAGGTGTTGCCGTTCTGTGTAAATTGGACTGTAACTTTTCCAGAGTCTGCTCCTTCTCGTAGAAGATATTCAAAACTCCGTCCCACAGGGTCTCCGAAAAGAGCAAAATCAATACTATATAACACACTG
>CAZQTZ010000247.1:1981-2626 GCA_964596465.1 uncultured Candidatus Bathyarchaeia archaeon
GCCTACTAAACAATTAAAACCCCTAGTAAAAGGCACTGTGGATTTGATGTGAGAACGTATGTTTTCAAGCTGGACAATTTCAATTCTCACTTAAGAGGTCCTCCAAATTCTGGCGGATTTTTTCGTCTTGTTTGCGTATAAGCGGTTCTATTAACCCAATTGCAGTATGGGCAATTTTCTCTGCCTCTTGCAGACTAAATCGTTCAGCAAAAATCTGGGAAAAATATTCGAATGCTTTTGTCTTTAAATCTTTAAATTCACTTTCGAAAATTGATTTAACAACGTCATCGGAGACTGCGCTTTCCTTTAACAGAATAATAGGGTGAACTATCAACGCCTTTTCTGCTGCCGTACGGATATGCGATACGTCAATTTCAGTTCGGCTTGCTTCTGCTGGCAACGTCCCTCTTAGGACAGGAATAATAACTACTCCCTCTTCATCAGCATCTTTAACCGACTGAACAGCTTCTTCTGTTATTCTGTGAGCATTTACTCCAGAAAAATCCTTCTCAATAACTACAAACCTGCGGGGTGATTGTAGTTCTATAATTTCAGGGCGAAATACTCCTTTCTCGTCTACATGAACATGATAAAAACCTTTAGGATTTTTCATTTCATCATATGTTACGGTTTCTGTACAACCGC
>CAZQTZ010000248.1:0-1143 GCA_964596465.1 uncultured Candidatus Bathyarchaeia archaeon
ATCCGTTTGAAACAACAGAAACAACAAAACCCATCTCTTTAGCCAGTTGTGCTATTTTTAAAAATAGCGGATGCAATAGAGGTTCGCCACCTACAAGGTTTATTTTTTCAATTCCCATATTTCTCAGATTACTAATTATTCTGTTAACCTCGTTTAAGTCCTTGAGTTCAGAATCCAGATTTTGGGAAAAACAAAATTTACAATTATAATTACATCTTGCGGAAAGATGCCAATTAGCAGATCTAATTTTTGTTATATGATTTAACAAAGTCTTATCCCTCTGAAAGTTATATGAGAGCAAACAACTATTTGACATATTTATTTGATATTCAAAATTTATTTTTTACTAATTTATCTATACTGAATGCTGCAAAGATTTCACTCAAATTCTCGAATTTATTTTGATTACTTTTAAAAAAGGCTCTTTTTGTTTTTCCTTTTATGACTAACCCTTGGTCCACCTTAGGAATAGCAATCCAGCGTTTGTTATTTTAATGGTTTTTACCCTACGATCTAATTTTTTAATCTCTGACTTTGACTTCATAAATTTCGATTCTGGGTTATCAACCTCTATTAAAGATTTTATCTGTAGTTCCCTGATATGGTAGCTAATTATCTGAGGTGACATCTTAAGTATGCTTTTCATTTGAGGTGTAGTACACTTTCCACCTAGTCGCCTCAAACACTCAAGGATTGATAACTCTGACTTGCCGATTACTTTGTAATATGGTATGTTGGGGACAGGTAACTCGATCACTTTGTAGCTAGAATTTTCACTCTGCCGTTTACCCTGTACATAATAAGCTTTAGCTCCCACAAAAAAAGATGCAGCACAAGCAGCTCCAGCCATCATATTGGTGCCTCCAGTAATATTGATATAAAAAGGCGGCTCTTCTTTTTCAACGATTTCAAGAATAGCATTAATGATATTGTTCATGTCAAAAGCGTTAATCTCTTTGAGGATAACTTCATTGAACCCTGTTCCGGCTAGCCTTTTCTTTAATTCTATTGCTATATGAGCAATCCTTTCTTCTTCGTTATTTGCACTATGCAAAATGTATAACCGATCTACAGAGCCATAATGATGGAAGCCGTTTAGGACTGGCTCGGGACTTCGACCCATTATTGCTATATGTACTGGCA
>CAZQTZ010000248.1:1167-2615 GCA_964596465.1 uncultured Candidatus Bathyarchaeia archaeon
TATTTTGAATATCAAATATCTAACCTAAATAGTTGCCTGTAAGTTGATTATCTAAAAGGCGAACGAAAATGGAAGAATTAAAAATTAAAAAACCACTAAAACGAAGATACCAAACTAAACAAACATTGGTCCACTCTATTAATTCATCATGCGCCAAGTCAAAAGTTACAAATAAGATAATGCTTCAATAATTAAAAACTTAAAACAACAAAGCGCTTGAGGGGATGGAACACGAGTTCAGAACTTTATTGGGCGAACCTAGGTCTATTTACACCCGATCCATTCAAGCGCTCAGTTGTCTCTAACGTATATGAAATCGTTAATTATTTGAGCAGAGCTGAACACAGATTATCCAATAGAAAATATACCTTTACTTTTGAAATCCAACGTATTGTTATCGAGCCATCCAACCCAACAGCGCTTGAGCAATTAAAAACAGCCAAAAACATTTTCACCGACGAGAAACGATCTCAAAGAATACAACCCAACCAAATAATAAACCATAATTTGATGCAGATTCAACTCAACACTCGCTTATCTAGAGATTTCCTCTATGTTGATGTAAATCGGCAAATTATAAAAATTCCAATACAAGTCACACGTGCTGTATTATCAAATATTGTCCCAACAGAGGTTACTGAGGAAGAAGAAGACATTGCCCTTGACCTACTATTTGATCAATCCAACAGCGTGTATACTGGCGTTTCGTTCAATGATAACGAGATAAAAATTTTAGAAAGTAAAAGAAATACAGGTACATTAACACTTGCTACGTTACCCAGTGAACCCCAATTCATGGTGAGGTATTCCACTTACGTTATTTGGAGAGAGTGCCAAGCCCTTCAAACATTAGCGTTACATCCAAAAAAACACCATTTACCCCTTCTCAACTTACTCCTAAGATCTATCGATGCTAAATGGGGTCAAGTCAACACAGAACTATACGTAAAGTATCGAGTGTTAACAGATTCAACAAAATCTGGAACTGACGAACAAAGGGAATTTGTCCGAAAAGCATTAGGAACACCGGATGTAGCAATTCTTGAAGGCCCACCTGGTTCAGGCAAAACCACTACAATACTTGAAATAATCCTACAATTACTAACCAAACGAAAAAGAATCCTTCTAGTCGCCTCAACGCACGTTGCGGTAGATAACGTTCTTGAAAAACTAATGGAAAAAACCACAGACAACAAGACATTAATCGAGAAATATGGCGTTGTTCCAATTAGAGTCGGAGGCAAAGATGATATTTCTGAAAAAGTACAAAAATACCATATCGACAACTTCATTCAATCAGAAAGAAAACGCTTAATTAATTTCTTAAGCAAACAGCCGAAAAGATCAGATTCCCAAGAAATGTTGTATGAAGCACTACTTGACAACAGTCAAGGAAATAGAGTTGTTGAAGACATGGCCCTCGAGTCAGCTAACCTCGTTTGTGGAAC
>CAZQTZ010000249.1:0-2608 GCA_964596465.1 uncultured Candidatus Bathyarchaeia archaeon
AACTCTTTTCATATATCGTTTCGCAGCCACAATGATCACATCTTACTTTGAAAGTATAGGTTTTACATTCAGGGCACTTGCGTTTTACAATCTCAACAAAAGCAGGACCTTTCTTTCCAGCTTCTACAAAATCGCGATGAGAACCACCAGCTAATCCAACTGGGAAGAGAACATGAACTAGAGGCTTCATTTCTCTATGTTTAGCTTTCTCAGGTCTTCCCATGCGAGCTCCGACAAAGGAAGGCGCCTTGTCTTTTATTGTAATGCCCGATAGAATACTTACCGACTGTAATATGCCAGTTGAATTAGTATCTACCAGTCGAGAAGAATTAAAACCCAACGAATAAGCTAATGCACAAGCGTCTTCATCTTCAAGAACGAGCTGGTTATTGAGTATTTTATGAGGCACATAAAGCCGTTTTAAAGAGAACTCAACAAGAGACTCATGTTCTCCGATTATTTTATTGGCAAATCCTTCGTTATCAATTACAGTTGACTTTGTTAACCAGCTCTTCAAGGAGACAAGTTCTTTGACTGATTGGAGGTTGGACCAAAAAAAAGTAAATCGGGGATGTAGAGGCACACCTAAGAATGCCGATAACAGAAAAGCGTCTTTGGCAGTAAGCTTGCTACTGAAAGGATTTTTTAATAATTCTTCAATTAATTCAGGAGAAATTTTTGAGGTTTCACATATTTTATGTAAGTCTTTTTCTTTTTTGTCTTCAAGAGCACTTCTTAAATCTTTAACCCACCATTCCTCAACATATCCTGAGGGAAGAAGGCTCTTATTAGTATAAAGAAAATCACCGTAACTAATCAGGATATCACCTAAGAAAAGTATTTTTTCGATGTTATCTTTAATTTCAACAAAATTTTCAAGTGTAACTTTAACAACTGACCCATCTTTTAAACTAACAACAGGAGATTCAAGTGAATCTACAGGTACAGAAACTCCTCCCTTACCTGGAAGTTCCAGCCTAAGTTGAGTGCCAGCCGCTAGAAAATTTTCCACCACTAGCATAGTTGCAGGATGAATGCCAACTGCTGAGAGCCCGGTGTTTCTAGACCGACCATATCTTAGTCTAAAGCCACCGCGCTTGGAAGGGAAAGAGAAAATTGGTCGACCGGCAATTACATCGTCCATGAAGCCTCCGGATTTCTTTTCTGACTTCTTTTTAAATTCACGTAGCCAATCCCATCCCTGAAAGCCGATTTTTTCAACAATAACTAATACTTTAAGGGCACGTCCTACAATTCCATCATTTACTACTCTTAAAGCTCCACCGCGCACACGATTAGTTTCTATACGTGGCAAATTTCGATAAGAAGAGACTTCAACAGGATCAGATTCAGTGCCTGTGACTTCGACGGGTAGATAGTCAAAGGCTTTTTTCAACTCTTCATCTGGAATATGATATTGAAACCGTCCTACTGTTCGCTCGTATAAACGTAGTTCTTCTATAAAGCGGGCAATTTCTTCGGGGGTAGGTTTGTATCTGTCAAGATTAAGTTGACGTCTTACAAAATCACCTACAACTAATGTTAAAGCTTGATCTGTGCCGCCTGCTGAACGAATCGGCCCTGCGAAATATATAGCTAAGTAACGTGACCTGTCAAGGTTCGTCTTAATTTTTACCTGAGCTACTCCTTGAATTGGAGCAGCAGTTAATCCCTCTGTAAAGATTGCTAAAGCGGTTCGAATCGCTTGTTCTGCTGCCGCTTCGGGATCCATTTCTCCAAAGACGCCATCAATTATTTGTTCTGCAACCTTGAATGCGATCTCTTCCCTTCCAACTTTAGCATTCAATTCGCGGATGCTAGCGGCAACCCCTTTTGGACCCACAAGACCTTCTACAAGATCAGCAATATCTTGAGCTAAGATACATTCGGTTTTAAGTGCGGGGTCAAGCCCTTTTTTACGCGCATTATCACTCATTTGATAAAGAGCATTGAGCTCACGCTCCATCGTTTGTACATAATTTCGATAGGCGTTACTCATGCTACTTATCAAGCTAGTTCCTCGCAGACCACCAATAAGCGAAGATGCTATTTTGGCTTTCTAAAATAAAAACTAAAATGCTTATTTAACTAAGAAAGCAAATATTTTCAAAATGTCAAAAAAATTAAGTCTTGGCTTTTTTAATCCCTTTGATTATTTCTGCGATTGTTTGTTCTGAGTTGGTTGTTTCGGTAAGGTTACCGGTAACAATGACGTCAGCGCCTGCTGATGCGGCAATAGAAGCTTGCTCTTTAGTTCTAATGCCTCCGCCTACTACAAGAGGCCCAGTTGTAACGCTTTTAACAATCTTAATCATTTCAGGAGGAACTGGATTTGAAACTCCTGAGCCACCTTCAAGGTATATAAAGTGCATGCCCAAATAATTAGCTGCTAACGCATTTGCAGCGGCTAGTTCTGGTTTATTGTAAGGTATGGGAAAGGCTTTACCGATTATCGCCGCGGTTCCTCCTTCACCTACTATAAGGTACCCCATGGAAATTGGTTCAATCTTATATTTTCTTGCCAATGGAGCCCCAAGGACTTGAGCGCCGATTATAAAGTAAGGATCCACAGAATTAAGAAGCGACATAAAAAAATTGCATCAGCTTG
>CAZQTZ010000250.1:0-2602 GCA_964596465.1 uncultured Candidatus Bathyarchaeia archaeon
ACTGCGGCGCCTGCGATGAGCAAAGTCTCAGTTGAAACACCTGTACCTGGAGTAGGAGCAACGGTTGGAGATGCGCTGGGAGCAATTGTTGCGGTTGGAGCAACGGTAGCAGTTGGTGCAACGGTTGATGTTGGAGCTGCTGTTGATGTTGGAGCTGCTGATGGAGCTGAGCCAACAACTAGATATGTTGTTGTTTCCGAGCTTGCGTATGATTCTGTTCCTGCGAATGCAGCGATAATTTGGAAGGTTCCTTGTGTTGTTGGTGTCCAAGCAAGACCGTAGTTTCCGTAGATGTCGCTTGTTACTGTGCCTATGTTAGTTGTTTCTCCGTTTGATCCCAGAGCGATTAGACTAATTTCTACACCTTTAGCGTTGACTGGTTTCACTTGCTGCTCGTAGAGGTATTCCATCCATTTGGACATGTCTGCATCGCTTATGCATGGTGTGCCTTTTGCACCTGGGGATTGGTCAGTTATGGTTCCAGTTATCATTATTGGCGAACCAACAGTTACTGCGGTTTGAGGTGCACTTACTGTAATATCGCTTGGTCCTTTACCGAAGGTGTAAATTTGTCCATCTAGCGAGTTAAGAGTTGTGAAGATACCATCTGAAATTGCGCCGTGTCTAAGTTTGCCGCTCATATTCCATAGGCATTCACCTGTGAAGGCATCAAAGCACCAGAGTTTACCTCCACGCCATGGAATCGAGTCAGGTGAGTGTTCATCGTTGGTTATGTATACTTTCCCGTCAGCAATGTTGAATCCGCTGTAGACTGGGTATGTACCGTAAGCGTTCTCGTAACCAGCACTTCCATAGAATTGGTCCCACAAGACTTGGCCTGTAGTTGCATTAAATGCTGTTAAGTGGCCGTCATATCCTGAGGTGAAGAGGATGCCGTATGCGATCCACCATTGCCAGTTGAAGCTAGCCCAAGCATCATTGTCAGGTTCACTAACCCATACTTCTTGTCCGGTTCTTACGCTGTACGTGTGGTATTGGCATTTGCTTTCATCGAATAGACAGTAAACTCCACTGCCGATGTTGCTTTGTAGATAGAATGATTCCCAGATACCTGTTCGGTTTTGTATCCATAGTGCGGGCAGCGAAGTTGGATAGTTGCCGCTTCCATCTTTAACCATTCTGCTTATGTCCCAAGCTATGTGTGTGTAGACGTTAGGTGTTACGGAACTGTCTGTGCGTGAAGCAACTATGAAGCCTTCTCCGACGTCTTGGATGCTTGCACCTGGGAAGTAATCAGGTATGGATACGTTCCATTCCATGCCTACGCTTCCGTCAATTACTGAACCGTAGGTTGGACCCCATGTGTCGATGTATCCTGGTCGGTAGATGGCTTTTGTTGAGTTCCAGAGCATTAAGGTTTTGTGTCCTGAATCGATTGCGTATGATAATAGCTCGCCGTTTGGTCCAGGTATACTGGAGTATCCGCCGAATCCGCCTGCTCCACTCCAGGTTATGTTAGTGACTTGGAATACTGGTCTTCCGGTCCATGCGTCATAGTATTGGAAGGTGCTGTTTGCAGTGAATGTGCTTCCCCATGCGAATCCTCCGCCTGGAGTTTTGTCTTCTACTAGATATGGTACGCCTCCGTGCTCGTTAGGGTTAGAAGTCATAACCACTTGAGCAAAGAGTATGTTGACTTTAGGTAGAATCCAAATGTCTTCTCCAGTGTAAAGGTCTATGCATCGGGTTTGGTAGATATCGGTGGTTGCGAGGTCATGTTCAGTGAAGATTATTCTTCCGCCGAGGATTAATGGGTTGTAGTGTTGTTCGTAAGATAGACCTTGGTAGTAGATTTGGTCACCGAATTCTCCTCCGACGACTCCGCCGTACAATATTGGTTTAGTCCAGAGGACGTGTGCGGTGTTAGGTGCGGTTGTGTATGGTGCATAGGCTGCGTTTCCGCTACCGAATGATCGGGTTAAATAATCATAACCTTGCATTAACCAGTTTCCAGAAATTTTGTACCAATCCTTGTTTTCGCCGTATACGGGACGTGTCCAGTATCCGGTTGGAAGAGGATTATTTGGAATGGTTGCAATTGGGTTTGATTGTACTGTTACTTCAGTTATTTTGCTGTTACTTGCTGCGAATGTAGTGCTTAGTAGGCTCATTGTTGTATAGCTAAAGTAGGATATGGTGGTTTCTGGGAAGTGAGCTTGGAATTTATAGGTGCCGACTTTGGTTGGATAGTATGCGAACCAGCCGGTACTGGTTGAATCAGTAGTTAATTCTGCTTTGGTAGTGACAACACCTTCGGGATCGGTGATTGTTACGGTGAATCCTCCGAAGTGGGTGCCACCTGAGGTTCCTTGTGCGTCGGGTGAAAGTTTGTCGATTCTATAGGTGACAAGGATTAGTTGTCCAACACCTACTGGGTCTGGTACTGCATATACGAAACATGTTGTTTCGACTGGTGCGGCGCTAACTGACGGCATGCATAACATCACTGCGGATACTGATAGCATTAAAATCAATGCGACTGCGAAAAAGGCATTGTTTCCTTGAGAATGTGTCCTAAATATTTTACTTTCTCTCATCCTAGTTTCTCCTTTATACTACAACCCATCAACCGACTTTCTAT
>CAZQTZ010000251.1:0-2589 GCA_964596465.1 uncultured Candidatus Bathyarchaeia archaeon
AATATTCGAAATAATTCAGCGTTATTTAGTAACATTAGATTAAGAAATACTTCAGATTTTGTCGCTTTCAATAAAGCAATAAAACATAATAGTTCAAAATTTTTTAGGAAAAAATATTTTTTCAATCAAAATTAAACAAAGGTCAAATCATAGAGACAAACGGTTACGCACTATCAACTATTCCAGGTGACAAAGGTATCTCAAGTGAACTTTTACTATTTAGGACACATGAACCGCTAAATACTAAAATATTAAAAAAAGAATTAAAAAAGGATATGGTTTGTCTAGACATTGGCTCTAATATTGGTTACTACGCTTTACTAGAAAGTAAAATTGTTGGTAACAATGGCCAAGTCATTGCAATAGAACCTTATCACCTAAATTTTTCTTTTTTAAAAGAGAACATAAACAAAAACACAGCTGGCAACATACAGGTTCATAACATTGCTATTTCCGATATTGATGGTGAGGTAAATCTCTTTATAAATCAATGCTCAAACTTGTGCAGAGTCATTTCTGGAACTAAGCATTCAGGAGGACCGATTTTAAAGGTTCCCGCAAGAAGCCTAGATTCCTTTGTTAACCAATATAATTTTGAAAAAATTGATTTTTTGAGAATGGATGTTGAGGGACATGAAGTCAACATCATAAATGGCGGATGGCACACGATAGAAAAATATAAACCTATAATTTCGATAGAGGTTCATAGAGGAGTAATAGGCCTTAAAAAAACAATTGATTTGCTACTAAGGTTAAAGAATATCGGGTATTGTCTTAAGTACTATCTGCACAGAGAAATCGACTTCCCTTACGTTGGCAGCATCAAAGATATTAAAGAAAACAGCATCGATGAACTAATTGAAAAATTGAAAATAGGTTTAATCCCCCTAACATTTAGTCTGTTATTAATCAATTGTAAATACTAAACTTGTTCATATGAAGATATGAACTATCATGATTTTAAAATTTCTTTATTCTTGAGCCTTGAACAACGCTAACAATGTGAAGTTATATCTTAAAATATTGATTCAGTTAGTTATTTTTACGTGTTACAAATATAGAAGATATTTTGATATTGAAAATCGCCCCAATTGGTGAGATCTGAAATAACTAAATGTTCACCCCAAAAGGATAAAAATGTATAAAAATTCCGTAGAAAAGTTATTTTGTATAAAAAAGTTCTGCGTAAACTCCAAAATGAGAGAGATAAAATTAACAAGAACAAAAAAACGGCATAACATCAAGTAAAAATGAATCTATCTATATAACAAAACAGACAAATACAATAATAGCTTATTTAAAAATTAAATATGAAAAAGATTAGGTTTTAGCCAAGACAAGTTTTTAGTATATCCAATATTTTTGGTGCTGACTTCCCATCACCAAAAGGGTTAATCCAATCGCGTTTTTTGTTTATACTCACCTTGGCAGCTGATAAAATAGAGTCAGGATCTGTTCCAGCTAAAACATTAGACCCGACAATTAAAGTCTCAGGTCGCTCAGTATTATCCCGCAAAGTAACACAGGGAACACCCAAAACACATGTTTCCTCTTGCACACCGCCAGAATCAGTTAAAACAAAGTTAAATAATCTAACGGATCAAGCAGTGTAAGCCCAGAAGTATCTAAACCAAACACTTCAACTTGCTTTTTAGCTCGGGGATGTATAGGATAAATCAAAGGTACATCAAACTCCTCTCGAACCTTAATTAGACCATCAATTATTCTAGCTAAGCGATTTTTATCATCAACATTTTCTGCTCTATGAACAGTACCTAAAATGAATTTATCATTACTTAAACCGAGAGTATGCATTATAGTTGATTTTGATTTGGCTATTTCTATATTCTGCTGAACCGAGTCGACTACTGTGTTACCAACAACAAAAACCTTTTTCTCTTCAATACCTTCACCTAACAAAATTTTCTTTGAGTACTGAGTAGGCGCAAAAAGGTATTCAGAACAGTGGTCAGCCAAAACTCTGTTTATTTCTTCAGGCATCATTCTGTCATAACTTCGCAAACCTGCCTCTACATGTCCAACCTTAATCCCAAGCTTAGCAGCAGCAACAGCGCCAGCCAACACAGTATTAGTATCACCCTGAACTAAAACTACATCAGGACACTCAGATAGCAAAACTTTTTCAATACCCTCAAGCATCAAACCAGTCTGCCTACCATGACTTCCAGAACCCACATCAAGATTAAAACTAGCTTCAGGTAAACCTAACTGCTTAAAAAAAACTTTATCCATAAAATAAGAATAATGCTGACCAGTATGTAAAACAAAAAAATCCAAACCACAACACAAACATTCTCTAATAACAGGCGACAACTTGACTATCTCTGGTCGTGTTCCCAAAATTATGGCAATTCTCAATATAGAATCATCTCCAATTACGATAATGAATAAAAATAAGGTAATCAAGTAAATATTTTAATATATACCCATGAAATAAGGCATAATTACTTAAATAATAAATCTTAAAAAATCATTAGACCTTAGTTTCAATTAGCGTTTTAGGGCTTAATTGAAGGTTTTATTAGCATATAAGCCTGATATTTGGCTTCTATGTTGAGTGGATGCTAA
>CAZQTZ010000252.1:0-2575 GCA_964596465.1 uncultured Candidatus Bathyarchaeia archaeon
AATAACTATCTTTGCATCCTGCAAATTGCCAAGAACGGGTGTATCTTCAGTAACTGAAATGCTTCCGGAATAATCTTGATAACTTGTTTCTTTTTCAACATTGCCTTGCTGATGAATTACTTCTTCAAAATGTTCCATACTCGTTTGGATGTAGTTCTGTAACCCGATAATTTGCCTTGTCAGAAGAGCAAGAAGAGCGATGCAAAGCAAAAGTGCAAACAATTTTAGCAAATTAATAAATTTATCCTGTTTAGGATTGTTCATGGATTCTGTCATAGTCTCTCCTTTTTTGGCTTAACATATCAATGTACACGAGATAGTGTGACGGGTTGATTGATCTTACAATCTGCGCAGTTGCCCTCCAGCCATTTCATAAGCTTGATCGCAAAACTTTGCGATTTCTTCTTTGCTGTGGCTGGTGATCAGAATTGTTTTGCCTTGATTCTGTAATTTCTGAATCAGATCATGGAACCAATCTTGGCCAGCAAAATCCAGCCCGGTGGTAGGTTCATCCAACATCAGCAGTTTAGGATCTTCCATCAAAGCCTGGGCAATACCAAGTCGCTGGCGCATGCCGGTTGAATAAGTTCGTACAGGGCGTTTGTCAGCCGGATCTAATCCAACCAGTTGAATAACCTCATCAATGCGCGTTTTGTTGACCGTGTTGCTGACCATTGCCAATAGCAGCAGGTTGTTACGAGCAGTCTCGGTAAGCAGCAAGCCGGAGTTGTCAAAATGCACACCCGTGTATGGTGGGAATTCGTTTTTGCCACCAAGCGTTGTATTAAATATGATCACACTGCCGCTATCTGGCTTTACTAAACCAGCCAGAACACGCATAAAAACCGACTTTCCACTGCCGTTTGTGCCACAGATAGCTACAATCGCGTTCTCCTGTATGCTGAAATTAAGGTTGCTTAATACTTGCTTTTGCTTAAAAGACTTGCTGATCTGATTTGCTGTGAGAATAGGAATGTTCGTCATTGGGTGTTCCTTTAGTCTGAGTCTGGGTGACTGAGATAGTCCTGCTTTTGGTAAGCAAGAAAGGTAAGCGGGAGCAATATTAGTAGCCAAAGCAACCATGTATAGATTGAAGTAAATGTTTGGTCCAGGTTACGAAAAACAAAAGGATAAAAACGCATCACAAGGTTTCTGATAATAGGGACATATTGAAAATACTTCGGTAAATTCAATGTGAGCGAGGCCAACGGCAGACTAGAGATTATTAGTATTTCGACGAGAAGGTAGCCAATTAACCTGCGTTGGCTAAGCGTGTTGATCAGCAATATCAACAGACTCAGGCAGAAAAATCCGAGCGTGGACATCCCAAAAACGGTCGCAAATGCCAACGCATGGTTGGAGGGATCTGTTAGATAGCCAACAAGGTTGATATGTTCAAAACTCTCACGCATCACGCTCCATTGGCTTGAAAAAGGCAAACCAAGCAGCCTTCCAGTCAAATGAATAACGAAAAACAGAAGCAGGCTGTAGCCTATTGCACTTATAAGTAAAAAGCCAATATGAGCTAACCAACTGCTCCTGCGGGAACCAAGTCGCTTGATCGAAAGCTGACCAAAAGCAGACTGTGGCTGCAGGTTGTTGACTAGGAAAAGAAAGAGGTTCGCTGTTACCAAAGCCATTGCCCATGGGTCTCCAATTGTCCGGAAATAGAGATCCCATGTGTTGACCCGATTCACCTCGAATTCTGCTGTAAAGACATGCGGCAACTGTAGTTTCATCCAACCCAACATAACCACAGATAGCACCACCACACACAACCCGATTATGATGATTTGAATGGGGCGTATCTGCATATTCAATTGCGTTCTTAAATAGTTACCAAACCGGCTGCCATGCTGTAACCGACTTTCTTTGATCGGAAAGTTTTGTAGTTGAACGGGAATTAGATTCGCAAGCTCGATTCTTCCTTGCCTTACGGCATTGGACATAAGGCTGTTTTCCAATACTTGCTGCCGCTTTCCACAGAGCAAAACCAGAGCAACGGAGATCAGCAATAATGCTGCAGGGAGGATGAAGAGATAGGGTATTTCATTGGTTGTCTCAAAAGCGTGGGAGGGGCTGAAATTTGGCTTTAAAAGTATCTCGGATGGTGCCAGATACCAAGGAAGAAGTTTTGCCCTGTTTGAGAAGTATTGAAGCAGATTTGCGAGAAGGAACGGAACACTAAGCGCGACAAAGCGATGGTTTATCAACAGTGTAAAAGCCATTCCTAACAATGCGAGAAGTGCTCCATTAATAAAGACGGCACCGCTTACAACTAAGATAAAGATATCTGGTAGGTTTTTGAAGAGGTTCACCAACTCTGCCATTTCATAAGGACGCCCCTCAATTGAGTTAAGTGCTGGATGATTAAGTGGGTTGTGATTGGTCAGTGTGAGAATCAAATAGAGGAACAATAGTGGCAAGACTGAGGCTAATGCGCCCGCTATCGCGTTAGCGAAAAATTTCGCGCTGAGAACGTTTTTATATCGTCCTCGAATTACTAGTCTTTCAAGATAACCTTGTTTACGGTCGCTTGCCAGCGTATCCGCGAAAGGAATGCAGGCAATCAACG
>CAZQTZ010000253.1:0-2528 GCA_964596465.1 uncultured Candidatus Bathyarchaeia archaeon
GTGCTAATTCAGCTAGTTTCTGCGAGCCAGTTGCTACCTGATGCGACGCTGTGCCTACTTGACTCATTCCTGCTGACATTTGTATAGCGATTTTATTAGCCTGTTTACCCATTTCCTCCATCTTGAGGCATTTGTTATAGACTTCATCTGCTATTTCCATAACCTTCTTTGAAGTTGATGTAGCCTTAGTGATTACATCCCGAGTTTGACTTATATCAGTTGCAACTTCAATAGCGCCCACTACCTTCGTCATTTGATCATCATAAACTGCTGCCCCAGTGATTTGCATAGGCAAATTACCATCACCCACTCTGGCAGCGGTGATTGAGGTTTCAGTATTTCCACTTTTCATGCTACGTGCACAAGCGCATCTATCCGTTCGACAATCATCGGTTTTAAAAAGTTCATAGCATTTTTTGCCCTCCAGCTCGTTTTTCTTTACACCTAGCATTTTTCTACAAAATTGATTCATGTAAACAACATTGAACTCGGCGTCGATAGCAATAACTGGAGTGCGAATGCATTTAAGATAAAGCTCATACTGAGCATTCGAACTTGTATCTGATGTTCCGACCATAATATTTACGTTCCGTAATACCTGAGCTTATACTTGAAAAATCGAGCTTTACCCTTTTGAATTTTATTAACTTCAAATATGAATCCAGAAAATAGAAAAATCAAAAACAAATTAACACTAAAGTCTTTCTATTTAATTAATACTATAAGATAAATTATTAAAAAGCAAAATAACAGGTGACTTTAGAGAGCAAAATGGGGCAGTCAATATTATAGGTACTCAATTTTAACCTATGGGAACAACAAGTCTGGGGTTTCTAAATCCTACTGTTTTATTATCTTTAACGTTAGCGTTAGCAGAAATATTTCTCCTCTTCAAACGGAAAAACCTTCGACTCGCTATAAAAGCGTCAGCTATTTCCATGTTGTTGCTTAGCTCTCATTTTCATTTATATAATCTACTCTTCGCTTTGAAGGTGCTCTTAACTATGATGTTGGTGGAAATTTGGGCTATTCTCCTTAGATTTAGGAATAAGTCTAATCTATGCAAAATCAAGAAACCTAAAGCCTGATTATGTATAATGCCAAATATGGTTTAGAAATTTCAAGATTTGCACATGCTAAATTGAAGGATTATTCCTCTCTTAGATTTTGCCATTCTGTTTAAGGATGAACTCATTGTCCTCAGCTGTTCTGAAAATTTGAAGAAAATGAAGTTTAAGTATTTGCTTAACTATACTATTAATGAGGTAGTCTTATGGGAGCAGTTAAAGATTTGAAAGATTCGTTCCCAAGTGTCCTCGACAGTGCTTATGCGCAGTATAAGCGTGATCTTTTACGCTATAAACAAGTCGGACAGATAATGACTAGTGATGTAGTTACTATTAGTCCTGAGGCTTCAATGCGGGAGGCTGCTGTGTTAATGGGTCAGAAGCATATTGGAAGCTTGGTTGTAAAAAAATACAAAACCCCAGTTGGCATCATCACTGAACGTGATCTCCTAACCAAAGTGCTTGCCACTGACAAAGACCCCAAGAAAGAAAAAGTTGAGAACTCAATGAGCTATCCCCTTGTCACAATTGGACCTGCCGCTAAAATTAAAGAAGCTGCACAAATGATGTATCTAAAGAAGGGGCGCCTTGTAGTTTTTGAAAACGGAAAACTAATTGGCATTCTAACTGCCTCCGACCTGATTCGGAGTATGCCCGAGGTTCCAGAAACCCAAGTTCAAGTAGATGACTACATGACTAAAATCGTAATTTCAGCTGATGAAAAAACTCCAGTGGCGAAAATAGTGAAGATTATGGGTGAAGAGCGCATCGGAAGCGTCTTAATCACTCACGAAGAAAAACCCTTCGGCATCTTCACCGAAAGAGACCTGCTTAGCAAATTAATAATAAAAGACATACCCACAGAACAAGTTGAAGTAGGCGAAGTCGCTTCAAAACCACTAATAACTACCCCCGCTGGAACAAGTGTTCATACCGTTGCCGCAACCATGACCCACAAACACGTCCGAAGAATGCCAGTAGCCACAGCAGATGAAACAATAGTCGGTGTCGTAACAGCGCGTGACCTAGTTGAAGCATACGCTAAGTAGAACGATTAATCTAATCAATGAAATCTGAAACCTAAAAAACGATTTAATCCTCTAAATACCTCTTTATATTTGATTCTTTTCAAATTGGAACCAAAATTCCCGAAATTTTCCAATCCTTACTTTCCCAGTTTTCATATTTCTGCCAACTTTTCCCTTTTCTGCTTAGGAAGATTGGAAAAAGAAACAAAATGAAAATTTTTGGAAAAATCTGATTTTTTCTTCTCTTAAAGAGTATCTGCATTCTTATTTCAACTAGAAGAAATGCTGAAAATTCTGTTCTGTTTTTTTCTGGGTATATTTTCGAGTCCGGCACAGGAAATAATCAGCTTAGTGAAATTATCTGAAGAGGGTTTGGTCACAGAGGGGCTGAGTCTGAACGGGGACAGTGAAAATTTTCGGACGGATTGCCCCC
>CAZQTZ010000254.1:0-2518 GCA_964596465.1 uncultured Candidatus Bathyarchaeia archaeon
TCTTTCGGCGCAGGAAGCTCGAAAGCTGGGAAATATTTGTCCAGTTTGCCGTAGAAAACTTACTGAGGGCGTAGAGCAGCGTGTTGAAGAACTTGCAGATAGACCAGCCGAGTATAAAAGCTATAATATGCCAGGGTTTATGCGGTTGCTACCTCTTTCAGAGATCATATCAGCGGTGCTAGGTGTTGATTCGCCTTCGACTCAAGCAGTTTGGAAAGAATATAATACGCTCGTTAACAAATTTGGCAACGAATATGCCGTATTAATAGATGCAACAAAAGAGGAACTCAGCACCATTGTTGAATCTTCTATTGCAAATGCTATCATAGGCGTGAGAGAAGGCACAATTAAAGTAATCCCAGGATACGATGGTGTCTATGGAAAAATAGATCTTAACCAAGAACACAATACTTCAACAGCACCTAAGCGGCAACGTATGGGCATTAAACAGTCAAATCTGGCAGACTTCTTATAAGAAAAAAGTTGTACTTCCAGTGAATTATTGGTGTGTACAAAAAAGACAGATAAAATCTTATAAAGTTTGAACATACACGATATGTATGTTGAGCAAGGTATGGAATCATCAGCCGTAAGAAACCCAGAAGCAATATTCAAAGTCCTAGAGGATATTCTACGGCAGACTTATGGAGAAAGAGACATGCTCTTGATATACAAATACATAGAAGAGCAGTATGGTTTACCAAGATCCGAATTCGCCAATAATATTGATCTTTTCGCAAAAGGCCTTGAAAGTATTCTGTCTAAGTTTGCTCCTCGTTCAACACAAGGTTAAGAAGACCATAGAACTTGAGTTTCCGTGATGAAGAAGGAAAAGAGATTGAAAAAACGATTTTACATTAAACTAATTCGGAGGCAATAATTCTTTGAAAGAGCTCCTTTCTAAAATAATAGATACAGCAATCCAAAAAGGTCAAGCATCCTATGCCGAGGCAAGAGCTCAAAAACGCTCAAAAACCAGTTTCACAATGAAAGAAGGACGCGTCGAAGCAGCAAAACAGGGCATCGAGAATGGCACAGCACTGCGAGTTCTTGTAAATGGCGCCTGGGGATTTGCATCCGTTGGTTCACTAGAAAACAGCATTTTAAGTGGAGCCGTCGCTGACGCTTGTGCCATGGCTAAGGCAGC
Source organism: uncultured Candidatus Bathyarchaeia archaeon (assembly GCA_964596465.1). GTDB lineage: Archaea > Thermoproteota > Bathyarchaeia > Bathyarchaeales > Bathycorpusculaceae > JADGNF01. Next base: position 1,148 of record CAZQTZ010000254.1, read on the forward strand.
AAGTACTAGATTAAAAAAACCAATAGAACTAGTCTCAACCAAATCTATAGAAGACCAAGTTAAAAGTAGCCCAAAAATTGACCCTTCAGCAGTTAGCATTGAAACAAAAATTAGTATGGCTTCTGAATTAACCAATGTTACTCTTAAGACAGATAAGCGAGTGAAAAGTTGCACAATCGATTATCTTGATTCTACAGGTACGAACTATTTTGCAAACAGCGAAGGATCGTATATAGAGCAAGAAAAGCTCTATGTTTGGTCAAGAATAACTGCTTCCGCTCTTCAAAATGGTGTTTTTACTTTTAGTAGAGAAGAAATTGGATCAACTGCAGGATACGAAGTCTTTGAAGTTGAAACCCCAGAGGTCATAGGAACCAAGTTAGTTAAACGCGCAATTAGACAGTTAGATGCTAAGCCAGCAAAAGGCGGAAATTTTCCGGTTGTACTTGGACCTAACGTGGTGGGAGTTTTTGTTCATGAGGCGTTTGGTCACTTAGCAGAGGCAGATATTGCATTGGCGGGCGGTGTACTTTCAAATAATATTGGACGTAAGATTGGTTCTAATTTAGTCACTTTCTATGATGACGGCACTATAAACGGAGCGTTTGGTTCATTCAAGTATGATGATGAGGGAATCCCATCTCAAAAGACGTTATTAATAAGAGATGGGATTGTAGAGGGGTTGATGCATAATCGTGAAACTGCACAGAAATGCAATGCTGAACCTACAGGTAATGCGCGGGCAGAAGACTATCGAGTAGAACCAATTATTCGAATGCGCAACACTTACATGGCGCCCAGAGATCATGCGCTAGAAGAACTTTTTGAGGGAATAAAATTTGGCTACTTTTTTAAGAGTTTTAGAGGAGGCCAAGCTAATCTTGACGGCGCATTCCAAGTCGGTATTCAAGAGGCGTATGAGATAGTCGATGGAGAGTTAGGTGAAACCGTTCGTGATGCTTCAATCAGCGGTAGTACACTTGAAACATTACTTAAGGTTGACGCGGTAGGTAAAGATTTTGAGTTAAGTGCAGGCAGATGCGGCAAAGGCCAAATCGCCTTTATAGGGGATGGCGGCCCACACATTAGAGTTAGCGAGGTGACAGTTGGTGGCAGTGCCTAGAAAGGAAGATATGATAAGTTTAGCTGAAAAAGCGGTCAAGTCAGCGCTAAATAGTGGAGCTGCAGAAGCGGAAGCGTTTGTATACGAAGGGAACGCTACAAACGTGGGAATTGAGCGAGGCCAAATCACTAAAACCAACCGTATAATAGACAAAGGCATCGGTATTCGTTTACAAGCCAGAAAAGCTATAGGTTTTGCGTATACTAACTTAACAACAAAACCAGAAGCTGTTGAGGCTACAATCCAAA
>CAZQTZ010000255.1:0-2006 GCA_964596465.1 uncultured Candidatus Bathyarchaeia archaeon
AAAAACTTCTACTCTCTTGAGGAAAATCAGCGTACTTGTTTATGCGATAAACAACTTCTTGATTTCTTATACTCATCTCTTTCACATCTCCAAATTAACAAACAAAAAAAAGAATTAGATAGTAGCGAGGAAACCCTCGATACACAACGGATTAACAGTATAAACAGACTTCACAATCAATTTCAATTCTTGACCAGCAGCGATATAATATACATCCTCAATAGGTCGAGCGTCCTCATTCATTTTAAATGTAGTACCTGTTAAAGTATTACGAACCTCGCCAACCTTAAAATTACCATAAAGCAAATCAGCTGAAAACTCATCAACAGCATTACAACCGCCAACAATTATCCATTTTAATCGTCTTGCTTTTGTACTTGCCTTAGCGAAATCATAGCCCTCAAGAATATTTTTGCCAACAGCATTATTTGCAGAAGTAACAGGAATTGTTTCTCTGAATAAACCCAACTAATACCGACCTCCTTTATATTTCAAAAATTGAGCCTGTGTTACAGGACGTCCAGAATTGCGCCAAACCCAACGACCACCAGCTTTAATCCAAAGACCATTCTTACTAATGGATCCGTCAGGCTTGACAGTTCGTCTATATCCAATACGGTATGACATAGTTTTTCACAACTAAAATAAAGAAACTAAGATATATTTAAAATTGTCTGATTCGATACATATGGACCATTAAAAAATCTCAATACACTATTCCAGACCTTAATACCCTCAACAAAACCAAACTTTTTAATTAAATCAACCATCTTTCTACGCCAACCCTTAAAAATCCAATTTTGCGAACAAGATTGCCTAAGAAAACCATTCTGCTTAGATACATACTGCATCATATAACCACATATTTTAGATCTAACTTTATGACCGACAGAAGTACACCAAACAATAGGAGAATTATGTAATTCTTGCCATAAACAACTCAAGTAAGCATGAATTGCATCATATTTCCAACCATCAAAAGCGGAATGAAACAAAGCATGAATAACTCCATTACCCTCAGAAGTTTCTACCTTCATATATTCAAATTTATAATTAAGCTCTCTGCGAATACGCTTGACCAATAGATCCCAATGAGCAGCCAATTTACTGCCAGAACCAACAGCAGAAGTTAAAGTAAGAAAAAAAACCTCTTTCCTTCTACCCATAGCACGTTTAACACCAGAAAGAGCAGAAGCATAAACCCTTTTTTGTTTTTTACTTAGATCCGAATTCGAACGAGATAAAGAACATGTCGAGATTTGTGTATACACATCAAGTGAAGGACACCTAAACTTCCTAACCTTCAACCCCTGACTAATAACAATATGAGGTTTAACAGCCTTTGGCATCTTAGGAACTTGAACACAAACACCCTTCTTAAACAGGTAATCATTTTTCGTATATCGTCTAAACATTGTAACACCTTGAGTTTAAGCACTTCTTAACGAAGGCTTTTTTTGCTTCTCCGAAGCACCGCCCACATGGGCGGAGAGTTACCCCACTACGCCCTAAAGGGCGATAGTGTCCTACGAAGAAAAAAAAGAAAAAGAGGAAAATTAGAAAGGACATTGCATTAGTAAGGAATACCGTAAGCATCTAATATCATTTTAGATGCCAAACCCTTTTGAACAGCATCTGAAGGCGTCATATATTCGAAATCAGGATAAGCAGCAGGAACATCCTGTTTTAACGTTGAATAATCTCTAACACCATGTGCATTATTAGCAGATACGGAAGGACTAACATCAGGAACGGAAGCAGGAATGGAAGCAGGATCGGAAGCAGGATCGGAAGCAGGAACGGAAGCAGGAACGGAAGCAGGAACGGAAGCAGGAACGGAAGCAGAAACGGAAGCAGGTAAACTAACATACCATTTTTTTAATCTACTTTTAACCTCTTCAAACTTTCGTTGAGTAGAATCGACAAAGCCAACAGAGGAACTCTCAAGACTATCAAGATATATCGTAGCAGAAATACCCAAATCGGAACGCCAACCTTGAGCATAA
>CAZQTZ010000255.1:2106-2518 GCA_964596465.1 uncultured Candidatus Bathyarchaeia archaeon
GCTAACCAACCATCAGATCCAAAAGGATAATGATTACCATTATCCAACTCACGCAAGAAATTATTTGCAGTTATAGGACTACCATCACGCCAAGTCAAACCAGAACGCCAACCTTGAGCATAAGCTAACCAACCATCAGATCCAAAAGGATAATGATTACCATTATCCAACTCACGCATAAAATCATTTTCAGTTATAGGGCTACCATCACGCCAAGTCAAACCAGAACGCCAACCGTCTAAACTGTGAACTTCTCTACTTTTAACCTCTTCAAACTTTCGTTGAGTAGAATCGACAAAGCCAACAGAAGAACTACCATCAACGTAACGATAATAATTATAATAGCCTTTAGAATTCGGATATCTACTTTTACGAAAACCAGTTGCAGGATAACGACTATACTCAATAGTAC